>OMOG01000333.1 GCA_900290305.1 Candidatus Sulfopaludibacter sp. SbA4 | reverse complement strand
GAAAGAGCTGCCGTGGGGGAAGCGCTTTAGAAATGGCCATGCTTATGCCCTGGTACATCTTTCCTTTCGTAGGCGCATTTGACTGGGGCTTCTTATCGCACTGATTTCAACCGCCAGCGCCGCGCGCGTAGTCGCGCTCTACTCGTCCCAGAGCGCCGCCTACGCCGCGACCAATTCAACCAACACCACCAACGCCTGCACTCTCGCCTTGGAGGAGCTGCGCTACGCCGACAATGACCTCAGCACCCTCACCACGTGCACGGCATTGCCGGTGATCGTTTCGTATTCGTTGCTAAACTCCGGGACCGCGGATGGCCAAGCGGCCGCCTCGGTGGCGGTCCAATACCAGACCCTGCAATTGATTCCCATTCCGGGCCTGCTGGGGGGCAGTTCACGTTTCAGCGGACCGTGCAGATGCGGTTAAGGGGGTAAAGCCATGCGGAGTTCGTCATGACCGGCGTTCCTCTCATCTTCATCTGGATCGGGATTTTCTGGATGGCGTTCGGGATGTGGGAGTTCCATACCCTGCAATATGCGTCGAAGATGGCTAACGCCTACCTGGCGGTGCACGGCGCCAACTACGTGACGGCGGCAGGCGCCTCCATCGAGGTGAAGGACGTGGCCAACGTGTTCTCCACCTATGCCGTCGGCATCATACCGAGCGCGGTCACCCTGACACTCACCGCGGGCGGCACCACCCACCCGGCATGCGTTTTAAAGACGTGCCAGACCGATACCACGGCGTGGCCGCCCACCGCCGCCAACTCGGTAGGCACGGATATCAAGCTCAGGGCCGCCTTCACGTTCGTGGCGCCTTTCGAACTGTGGACTCCCGGTCAGGGCGCAACTTCCTTTTCCAATAATTACAGCCTGTCCGGGTACTCGCACCAGCAGATCCTGTTCTGAGCAATTGGCAGGCAGGCCACAGAAAACGATGGCCTGCCCCACCAGGCCTCCACACCGGCGTTCGTAGCATAGAATAACTCTAGGTCTCGAATGCCCAACGTACAGACGCAGGTTTCCAAGCCCGGGTTGCTGCGGCAGCTCGGCTTCTTCAGCGCCACCGCGCTGGTCATCTCCAACATGGTCGGTATGGGCATCTTCGGTACCACCGGCTTCATGGCGGGGGACCTGGGCAGCGCCAGCCTCATTCTGGCATGCTGGGGCGTGGGCGCGTTGTTCGCCTTTGCCGGCGCGCTGAGCTATTCCGAGCTGGGCATCAACTTCCCCAGCTCCGGCGGCGAGTACGTTTATCTGACCCACGCGTTCGGTCCGGAGTGGGGATTCATGACGGGCTGGGTCTCGTTCTTCGCCGGTTTTTCCGCGCCCATTGCGGCGGCGGCGTTGGCCTTCTCCGACTACCTGGGGTATTTTTCACCCAGCCTGAAGCAGGCCAATGCGACGCTGGTGCTGGGCTCGGGCGTATTCTCGCTGCGCCTCGGCCCGGGGCAGTTGGTGGCCTGTTCGCTGATCGCGGGCTTCACCATTCTCAACTGCTTGGGCGTAGGACGCACGGCCAACGTGCAGAACGTGCTGACTTCCACCAAGATGATCGTCATCGTGGGCTTTGTGGTGCTGGGGTTCGCCGCGGGCCACGGGAGCTGGAGCCACTTCTCCGAGCCGGCGGTCCGCACCTCCACGGTCAGCCTGCCGACGCAGTTTTTCGTCAGCCTGCTGTGGGTGATGGTGGGATACAGCGGATGGAACGCCGCTACCTACGTAGCCGAGGAGGTGCGGCGGCCCGAGCGGACTCTCCCGCTCGCGCTGGCGGTGGGCTCGGGGATCGTGGCGGCGCTGTTCCTGGCGCTCAACGTGGTCTTCATTTATGCCACGCGGCTGGAAGACATGAAGGGAGAGATCGCCATCGGTTCGATTTCCGCCTTGCACCTGTTCGGCCCCGGCGTCGCGGGCGTGGTCTCCGTCCTGATGGCGGTTTCCATCGCCTCCACCGTGAACGCCGAGGTGACCGTGGGCCCGCGCGTCTATTTCGCCATGGCCAAGAACCGCGCCTTCTTCCACGCAGCCGCCACCGTGCATCCGCGGTGGCACACGCCGGTGATCGCGATTCTGAGCCAGGGACTGTGCGCCATGGTGATGACCCTCACCCCGTTCCGCGACCTGCTCACGTATATCGGGATGAGCCTGACGCTGTTCACCGTGCTCTCCGTAGCGGCTCTGTTCGTGTTCCGGTACAAGCGCCCCGGTTGGCAGAAACTGCGCGTGGTCGATTTTGCCTTTCCGCTGATTCCGGCATCCTACATCCTGGTAGGGACCGGCATGATGATCTACGGAGTGGTGCAGCAGCCCAGGGCGTCGCTGACGGCGCTCGCCACGGTGGGCGCGGGGGCGCTGGTCTACCGCTTCTGGATCCGGCCGCGGGCGTGACGGAGCGGGGTGTGTCCTCTGCCGCCCGCCGCCCCAGCCAAGCTTGACCAGGGTATGCCATCGAAAGCATTGTGAATCGGATGGCAATCCGCGTCGCCGCCGCCGCCGAGAAGTTCGCGGCGGAAATCTGGTCTAAGGCCCCCGGGCGTCGGGTGTCAGGCGGGGCGGGCTGGCCCCGCTTTGATGCGCTTCCAGGCCTGCCACAATTCGCGGCGCTCGTTGTGGGCCCTGCTGAGCGTTGGGCGGCGGTCCTCGGTGCGGCCACGTGCGGGCTGGTTCCGGCGCGGCAGGGCTCGCCGACCGGCGCCCCACAGAGGGGGCAGGGAACGGGCGGCGGGGATGAATTGTTCTCGCGTGTCGCTGGCCATTGGCGTTAGGCCGGGGGTTGCGGCGGAATGCCGGTGTGGGCGATGAGCTGGCCTATGGCGCTGGTGAGGCTGGCGATGCGGTCGCGGAGCTCCTGTTCGGCGGCGCGGGCGGTGCGGGCTTCGGCGCGGAGTTCCTCGGCGATCTGTTCGAGGCGCTGGCCGAGGCGGCGGTCGGCTTCGCGGAGCTCGTCTCCCATCTGGTTGATTTGGCGTTGGGTGTCTTCGATTTGGCGTTGGGTGTCGCGCCAGAGCTGGCGGTCTTGCTCGTGGTCTTGGCGGTGCTGTTCGGCGAGGCCGGCGGTAATGTGTTCGATGCGGTTGAGGCGTTCCTCGGTGGTCATCCTGTGATGTTCCTCTGGTTTGAGGGGCGGCCCGCTTGCGGGTCCGGGTGACGTGGCGGGCCGCCCCTCTAGTATAGGTCAGTGAGGCTGACTGGCCTATGCCTCTTTGCGTCGGGCCGCGAATAGCTGGCGGCCGGTGGCCCAAGCGGCATCCAGCAGCGTCCCCAGGGTGTAGCCCGTCAACAGCGTGGCCAGTGCGGTGATGAGTTCCTCATCGGCGGTGCTCTTGGGCTGCTTGCGGTGCGCGGGATCGGCGGCGATGGCGCTATCCGGGCGGCGGTTGTCTCCGGAGGCCGGGGGCGGCGCGGGAGGCGCCGCTCCGTGTTGCGGAGTGGGCTTGAGCTTGCGCGGGCGCGGGATATTCGAGTGCGGCTTTTTCACTTTGCCGCCCGCAGGAACAGGGAGACATCCGAGCCTGCGTGAAGCTGCTTGAGGACTACGGCGCCGGGCTCAAGCATCCGTACTGCCCGGGCGTGGCGGCGTCGAAGCATTCGCACATGAGAGAACTCAGAGTCCAACATCGCGGCCGGCCGTATCGTGTGCTGTACGCATTTGATCCGCGGTGTGCTCCCGATCGGCGGTGACAAGACCGGGAATGACCGATGCACCAACTCCAGAGGGAAGGAGCGTTGAAAGATGGCCCGGAAGTTTAAAGAACTCCAAGCGAAAATGTCGCCCGCGTCGATCGCATCGAGCGATGCAGCCTACCAGCGGCTCAAGCAGGAGATGGCGTTGGAAGACCTGCGCGGCGCACTCCGGTTGACGCAACAGCAACTGGCGGAGACCCTCGAGGTCGACCAGTCGGCCATCTCAAAACTGGAACGCCGCACCGACATGTATGTCAGCACGTTGGAACGGTTCATTGATGTTCATTGAAACGATGGGGGGACGGCTGGAGATCCGGGCCGTATTTCCGGAGGGGTCTGTACGGATCAGCCAGTTTGGGAACGTGGCTGCCAAGTAAGACACTCTCCAACGGTCGTGGCACACCGGGGACGAGCCGCTCGCCGACCCTCTGTGTGTCCCATGGCCTTATCGTGGGGCAGGTCCCCGAACGGGCCGGGGACGTCGAGGGACGCCGCGCAGTTCACAACTCCCGCCTCCGGAAACTGGTACAATCCAAACTTGCTGCTGCCGTAATTGCCGCCGTGCTTCGCCGTACCTTCAAAGCTTTTCAATATCGCGACTTCCGCCTCATGTGGACGGGCGCCTGCGCGTCCCAAATCGGCACGTACATGCAGATTCTCGCCCAGGGATGGCTGATTTGGGAGATCAGCAAAAGCCCCAAGCTGCTGGCCCTCGATCCCATCCTGCAGGCCATCCCCATCTTCCTCTTTTCCCTGGTGGGCGGCGTGCTCGCCGACCGCTTCGAGCGCCGCCACATGCTGATCTTCTCCCAATGCGTGCAGATGTCCGTCGCTCTGGTCCTCACCGTGCTGGTCGGCCTGCACGTGGTCAAGGTCTGGCACTTCCTGACCGGTTCCTTCATCGCCGGTTTTGGACAGGCTTTCGGCGGACCCGCGTATTCGGCCCTGATTCCCACCCTCGTGCCCAAAGAGGACATGCCCAATGCCATCGCCCTCAACTCCATCCAGTTCAATGGGGCCGTCATGGTCGGACCGGCCTTGGGCGGTTGGGCGCTGCATTCGCTCGGCGCGACCTGGTGTTTCGGGCTCAATACCCTGTCGTTCCTGTTCCCCATCGTCTGTCTGCTGATGCTGAAAATCCGCTTCCTCCCGGAGAAGACCTCCGAAAGCATCCTGGGAAGCATGAAGCAGGGCATCCGCTTCATCCGCAACCAGGGCGCCATGCAGGGACTCATCGTGCTGGGCTTCTGCATGACCGCGCTCGCCATCCCCATGCGGACCTTCCTTCCGGTATTTGCCACCAATGTCTTTCACAGGGACTCCGGCACGTTTGCGACATTCCTTTCGGTGTCGGGCTTGGGGTCCGTGGTAGGCGCGCTGGCCGTCGCCGGCCTGGGAAACGTGAAGCAGAAGGGCCGCGTGGCTCTGGCCATGCTCATGTGCCTGGGCGCCTTCATCACCGCCTTTGCGCTTTCCCGCTCCGTGGCCCTGAGCTGCGCCATGCTGTTCCTTTCCGGCGCGGCCATGATGGCGGTGTTTGCGATGGTGGTTTCGCTGGTGCAACTGGCCGTCACCAACGAGATGCGAGGCCGCGTGATCAGCGTCTACAACCTGACTTTCCGTGGAGGCATGCCCGTCGGAAACGCAGTAACCGGGCAACTCGTCTCAGGTTTTACGGCTCCCAAGGTGGTCGCCGCCAACGGTATTCTGCTGGTCGCTCTGGGACTGTATTTCCTCCTGGTGCAGCGGCGGGTTGCCGACCTTTGATTTAATCGAAGAGGACGACATGACACTGGTTCTGATCATGGCGGGCTTTCTGGCCGCTGCCGCTCCTTCGCCGCTCGAAATGGCCCGCGACCAGCAGGATCGCGCCGCGCTCGAGAAAGCGATCGCCGACTTCTCCGCGGCCGCCGCCAAAGCCCCCAACGATGCCGCCGCGCAATACAAATTCGCGCTGGCGTCGTCCTACCTGGCCGAAGTCGCGATCGAGCTCCACGACCGCAAGGCCGCCCGTCCCGTGGCCGAAAAGGGCATCCAGGCCGCCGAAAAGGCCGTGTCGCTCAAACCCGATATTGCCGAATACTATCGCGTGCTCGCCACGCTCTACGGGCAGGCCGTCACCGACATCATGAGCGGCCTGAAGTACGGCCCCAAGGCCAAGGAGGCCGTTGCCAAAGCCGTGGAGAAGGCGCCCAATTCCGCCCCCATGTACGTGGCCCGCGGCGTGGGCAACTACTACCTGCCGGCCCAATTGGGCGGCGGCCCGTCCGTGGCCATCCCCGATTTCCAGAAGGCCATCCAACTCGACCCGAAAGACGCCGAGGCCTATCTCTGGCTGGGCATCAGCCTCCGCCAGGCCAACAAAGAGGCCGAGGCGCGCCAAGCCCTCGCGAAGTCGCTGGAGCTGGCGCCCAACCGCGTCTGGACCAAACAGCAGTTGGAAAAGACGCCCGCCAAATGAACCGTTTCGCGGTCGCTGCCTGCGCGTTGGCGCTCGCGCTGCTGACGTTCTTTCAGTTTCCCGGCCACACCTGGCTGCAGCAGGACACCCAGATTTACGTGCCCATCCTGGAGCATCAGCGCGACCCCACCCTGCTGCGCAACGAGATCCTGGCCGAGCAGCCCCACGTGGCCTATACCCTCTACGACGAAGCGGCCCTATTCCTGCGCCGCGCGAGCGGCCTCGATTTCCGCGTGGTCCTGGCCTTCCAGCAAATCGTCACGCGCGCCCTGGGCATCTGGGGACTATACATGGTGGCCACTGCTCTCGGGCTCGCCGCGGGGCCCTCCACACTCGTTGCCGCCATCTGCTCCCTGGGGGCGGCCATCCCGGGACCGCAGGTGCTGACCTTCGAGTATGAGCCGACACCCCGCGCCTTCGCCGTGCCGCTGCTGATGTGCGCCACCGGCCTGGCGGCCCGGAAGCGATACGTACCCGCGGGCATCGCGGCCGCGGCGGCGTTTCTGTACCATCCACCCACGGCGCTGCCATTCTGGGCGGTGTTCATCGCGATCCTGATCGTGCGCCGCGAGCGACGGGCGCTCGTGCCCCTGGCCGCCGCCGTGGTGCTCCTGCTGATCGCCGCGTGGACCCAGGCCGGCTCGGGCGAGTCGCAGACGTTCCTCGCCCGCCTGTCGCCGCTCCAGGAGCAACTGCAGCACATGCGCACGGCATACGTCTGGATTTCCACCTGGCCGCGCTCTCAAATCCTGCATCACGTCATCTTATTCGCGGCCGCGCTGGCGGCCTTTACCCGCATCCGCCGCCCCGAAGGACCAGGGATCAACGTCTCGTTCGAGCTGCGCATGTTCCTGCTGGGGCTCCCCCTCCTCGGACTCGCCGCCATGCCGGCCTCCTGGCTCCTGCTCGAACACTGGCACTGGGCGCTCGTCCCGCAGGTCCAGCCGATGCGGATCCTGCTGTTTGTAGCGCTCTGGATGCAACTGCTCACCGCCGCCGCCGGCGTGTACGCGGCCAACTGCCGCCGCCCCTTCGAGGCCGTCGCTTGGTTTGCGCTGGCTTACCTCCTGCCGCTCGATCCGCTAGTGACGAAGCCCCTTCCATGGCGTCCGATCGCCCTGGTGTTGCTGCTGGCCGCCGCCACCGCCGCGGCCGCCGCGCGCATCCCGCGATTCTCGCCGGCCGTTGCCCTGGCGGCCTTCTTCGCGATTCCCCTGCTGGGCGGAGTGGTCAACTACCCGCACCTGCACACGCCGGAAATCGCGCAGCTTTCCCAATGGGCGCGCACATCCACACCCAAGGACGCGGTCTTTCTTTTCCCCGGCGCCGGTCACGCGCTCGACCCCGGCATCTTCCGTTCGGAGGCCCTGCGCGCCGTCTATGTCGATTGGAAAGGCGGCGGCCAGGTGAACTACTTGAGGGATTTTGCGGAGCAGTGGTGGTTCCGCTGGCAACAGAATATCGCGCCGCCCGATCTTCCGCGGTACGATGCACTCGGCATCGCTTACATAGTGCTGCGTCCGCCTGATCGTCTCCCGCGCCCCGCCGCATTCGAAAATGCGAAGTACGTGGCCTACTCCGTCCGATAGCCGATGAAAAACGTGGCGCACGCACTCGTGCGCGCCGAGACTCCCTTGAAAATCATCCCCGAATGTGCCATTGCGCACGTGGCGCAGCCACCTGGCCAATGCCACATAGTTTTCCCACCACTGGGAATGCTGCACAAATTGTGGGGCGGACCCCCTGGTCCGCGCGGGTCCCCCTGGACCCGCTCTTGGACACAGTCAAATCAGCCCGATGTGATCCGCGAGAGGCCGACGAGGGCGTCGGCCGCGGACCGGGGGGTCCGCCCCACAATTAACGCAGAACGTCCGATTGTGGGAAAGCTATGTGGCATTTGCCACTCCTGGCTGCGGCGTCCCGACTCATCGGGACGCTTTTTTTTCATCCTCCGCTGCGCATGAGTACTCGACTAGGCGCGAGAGCCGCATCGGGTCGCGCCACAGAACGTTGACGATGGCGAAGTGAGCAGTCGCCGCGCCCGGCATCTACGAGCTGACCGAGACCATTCGTGTGCGCCGGGCCAACACCGTTGTCTTGGGGATTGGGTTCGCCACGCTCCGCGCAAACAACGGCGTTACGGCTATGACCGTCGCCGATGTGGACGGAGTGATCCTCGCCGGACTGCTCTTCGACGCAGGTGAATCCAATTCCCCCGTCCTGCTCGAAGTCGGTCCGAATGGAAGCACCGCCAGCCACGCCGCCAATCCGGCTTCCCTGCATGACGTTTTCTTCCGCGTGGGCGGCGCCGGAGTGGGCCGCGCGTCGGTCAACCTGCGGATCAACAGCAGCAACACAATCGTGGATCACACCTGGATCTGGCGGGCGGACCATGGCGCCGGGGTGGGCTGGAAGAGCAATACCAGCGCGAACGGGCTGGTGGTGAATGGAAACGATGTCACCATCTACGGCCTGTTCGTCGAGCATTACCAGGAATTCCAGGTCCTGTGGAACGGCAACGGTGGGCGCGTTTACTTCTATCAGTCCGAAATTCCCTACGATCCTCCGGACCAGCCGAGCTACACCAGCGCGCCTGGAACGAATGGATGGGCTTCGTACAAAGTGGCGGACAATGTCACCAGCCACGAAGCCTGGGGGCTCGGCGTCTACAGCGTCTTCCGGAATCGCGGTGTGTCGCTGACCAGGGCCATCGAAGTTCCTGACAGCCCCAACGTCCGGTTCCACAGCATGATCACCGTTCGCCTGGGCAATAACGGTGAGATCGGCAACGTCATCGACAACACGGGTGGCTCGACCGCGGACAACCCGCGCGTCCCGCCCAAGGTCGCGAACTTCCCATAGGCGTCAGACCCAGCTTCGTGGCGCACGCTCTCAGTTCGGCGGGGCAGGCTTCAGCCCAATGCCACTTAGTTTGCGATTCTGCACTAATTGTGGGGCGGACCCCCTGGTCGGGGTGCCCTCTGGGCCAGGACGCCCCCGTCCCGCTTTCGCCAATAGAATCAAGATTCCGCAGGACACGAGGAAGGCCGACGAGGGCCGGTGGTTGCCTTGACGGCTATCCGCCAATGGCGGATAATCAGGAAAGTGGAGCTGATCGAAACTTCCACCTTTACGAGGCAGATCACGGCCCTGATGAGCGATGAAGATTACGGGGTGTTCCAATCCCGGCTGGCAGCAAACCCAGGTCTCGGCGCTCGCATTAAGGGTGGCGGCGGAATACGCAAGATTCGGTAGCGGTTGGTTCGCGAGGCAAGCGCGGTGGCGCCCGCGTTATTTACTACTGGGCGGTCCGAAAGGACCTGATTCTGGTGCTCTTTGCATATACGAAGAACGTGTCGGCTGATCTGACCCCGAAGCAGGTGGCGCAGCTCGCCGGCTTAGTCAAGGAGGAGCTTCAGGGATGAAAGCGAAGATGTTTGAAGAACTGCTGGAAAGCGTGCGCGAAGGCGGAGCGATTCTCCGCAGGCAGAGGAAACCTTCGCGCCGGTTTGAAGTCGGGGCTTCCGGGATCCGGGCGATTCGCGAGCGAACCAGCCTCTCGCAGTCGGAGTTCGCGCGCTTGATCGGCGTTAGCGTCAAGACCCTGCAGAACTGGGAGCAGGACCGGCGCCGTCCAACCGGACCGGCGGCTACGCTGTTGAGGATCATCGCGTATGAGCCACGGCTGGCCGTGAAGGCGATTCATCGGACGTAACCTCGCTCACCGATTGGGGTGTTCCCGCCGCCTTGGATTGCGGCCCATGGACCTCACCCTCATCTGCGGCGGATGCACCGGTCGTCCGCGCGACCGTGGAGGCCGTCAAAGAAATATGGGCCACAGATGAACACAGATGAACACGGATAAGAAAAGGAGCCAGCCGTAATACAGCTACCCTCACGCCTTGCCGATAACCTCGATGCCGTTCGCAACGTTGAGTTATCGGCGTTCATCGGCGTTTATCTGTGGCCCCAGCTTTGCGACCCAGTTGCCGGATAATCTCCTGCGGCGGGTGAAGTTCTGGTCTTCAACCTGGCGCATAACCGCTACCGCTTGATCGCAACCGTGTTTTTCGCCACGCCTCGGGGATCACCTCAATCCGGCCATACGGGATCACTTCAAAACCGGCCAACGAAGAGGACACAAATTCCGGGCCTTTGCTCCCTGGGCTGCCGCAACTGCGCTGAAGACTGGCGGACCTGCAACGCCCAACAAAACAAGGGCAATAGGAAAGGAATAGGCAATCACGTCACCTATGGCTCGGGAAGGGCCGATCCATGCTTCTTGTGCTGGGTTCCGTTGGCCGGATACAAAGTGATCCTCTA
>OMOG01000024.1:11582-29988 GCA_900290305.1 Candidatus Sulfopaludibacter sp. SbA4 | reverse complement strand
GCCGGCTGTTGTACCGGCCCTCCGTCCGCATCCGCAACGGCGTCACAAACTCCACCGTCAGCCGCTTTACCGCCCCCGCCGCCTCTTCCCAAACCCACAACGGAGGCTCCCCCGCGAACCGCCGCGTCATCCCGTCATACACCAGCCGCCCCGAGTCCACCGGCGAAACCACCCCGCGAACCCGGAATCGTCCTCCGTACCGCCCGTCCCGTCCCATCCCCTCAAACACCTGGATAAAGTGCGGTAAGTAGTCGATCCCCCGCCCGATCAGAGTGACTCCCAACTCCAGCACCGTTTGCGGCGGGATCGCCGTCCGCCCGTCCAGCGGAGGAACCAGGACGAAGGGGTGCGGAGCATTGGGATACTTTCTCAGCACGCTGAACTGACTCGGAATGACTGGCGTCTCGAAGACCGTCGAGTACGGGCACGTACTCAGGTGGGGACAGTCCGTGCACACCGGCGCCCGAGTCACACAAACCATGTCCCGAAAATACTGCCCGAATCCACCCCGGAACAAAGCGCCCTTGTATTCGGGAACCCGGAACGGACCGAGAGTCTCAATCCGGAAACACAGCGGACTGACTCGCAGCGAAAGCGGGCTCAACTGAGGCAATTTCCAAGACCTCGTTCAAGAACCTTACCACAAATCGTCTTTGAGTCATAGGCCCGTCTTCCATGGATCCGGCCTTACGCACTCCGTCAAACTCCGCCTCCTCCGTTTTCTCAGGTTTTCACTTTCTCTTGGTTTTCTCCGCGTTTCCTCCGCGACTCCGCGGCTCCGCGTCAAAGAGTTATTTCTCGATTCCCTCACCACCCCCGCCCATCCTCCCCATACGGCCGCCACCACCGCCCATCCCCTTCCGGCGCGGGATACACCTTCCGCGCGCACCAGCACGCCAGTGCCACCGCGAAAATCAAATCGTCGTGCGTCCCCTCCCGCCACGCCCCATACTGCTCGTTCCCCGACGGCGTCACCCTCACCTGCATGTCCGCCATTTCCTTCACCAGCTCCGGACCGTGTTTCAGCGCCGACGAAATCTGCAGCGCTCCCCCTTGCAGCAGCACTTGCAGCCCGATGATCAGGTCCCGCTTCGGCACCCGGTAGTAGCCATGGTCCCTCGTCTCGAAGTCCCCGTTCGTGATGATCGCCGGCATCAGCACCCCGCCCGGCCGCGCGCTCCGCAGCAGGTCCACCACCGGCCTGCCCACTCCCGTCCCGTCCACCGCCACGTGGCATCGTCCCGCCAATTCCCGCGACCGCGTCACTTCCACCACCCGGTCTACTACCTCGGGATACGGCGTCCCCAGCGGGACCCGCTCCAGGAATCGCAGCCGGAACACCGTCTCCTTCCGCCACGCGTACGCCGCCGCGTCCCACTCCCCTTTCACCTCCACCATCTCCACCACCGCGATGGCCGTGAAATCCCGGCTCTGTCCCAAGTCCACTCCCACGAAATAGGCCTTCATGTTGTCATCCGATCACCAGAGGTTCTACCTCGTCGGTAATGGCCCTCTCCACCAGGTCGTGCGCGAAGACCCCGCTCACCGCGTCCTCGAATTCGCACAGGTACTCCTGACGAAACCACCGCTCGCCCTGCACTGCCCGCTCCTCCTCCAGGAACTCCCGCGGAATCCTCGCGCACTCCGTCGCCGGCGCACGGATCCGTTCCCAGTCCCGGCCGCCGTGCGCCCACGCCTCGTAGAAGAACCCGCGTTTGCCGAACGGCGTGCTCATCAGCCAAAGCGCGCCTTGGCTCACCGCCAGCATCGGCCGCACCGCCCGGTACACCTCGTCGCTCACCCGCGCGGCCTCGTCGATCAGCAGCAGCGAAACCGCCGAGAACCCGCGGATCGTTGCCTCGCTCTCCGGCAGCCCCACGATCCGCGAGCCGTTTGGCATCTGGATCGAAAGCTCGTTGTCCCCGTCGCCCTTTGGCCGGATTCCCAGCTTCCGCACGAATCCTTCCGCCTTGCGCAGGAACTCCCCGCTCTGCCGCGCGCTCGGGCTCACCACCAGCGTCAGGCTGCCCGGCTCCGAGGACGCCTGGTGGACCGCCTTCGCCGCCGTGATGGTCGATTTCCCCCACTGCCGGCTGCAGTTCAACAGCCCCCGCTTGCGGGTCGTTCCCAGCACCCTCGCCTGTTGGGCGTCTGCACCAAACCCGAGCCGGTTCCTTACCCAGTCGGTTGCCTCCTCCGCCCGCTCCCTGAGCCGAGGTCGAGGTGGAAGTGGAGGTGGGGCAGGCGGTTTCGCCTGCCAACTCTTAGCTTGTTTTTTGTCGTTGATATCCCACACTACTAATCTAACTGGTCATCACCATCAATTCAGGCAAAAACCGTCGAAATAAAGCGCCATAATTCCCAGTAACACACTAATATAAATGCACTTAAAGTTATTTTTACTTTTCGCACTTTGCTTGTGACTGACCATTTTCGCCCCTCGCAAATTTCTTTATTTCAGGGCGTATTTCTAACGGATATTGCCTCCTGAGCGTGCTAACTTTGAATTAGGAGGATTTCTTATGTCGTCCCTGAGACGCATCTTGGCTTCTCGCGCCAACGGAGCGCGCTCTCGCGGTCCCGCCACCCCGGAGGGGAAGCAACGCTCTTCTCGCAACGCCATGCGCCACGGATTGCTGGCCAACATCCTTCTGATGAAGGACGAATCGAGCGATGTCTTCGAAGACCACTTGAAACAGCTCGTCGACCGCCTCCAGCCCGCCGATGACGTGGAGCTCGGCATGGTCGAGGAAATAGCCGCCGCCAGTTGGCGCATGCGCCGCGCCTGGGCTTTCGAAACCCGCATGCTCGATAACGCCACCGCCGCCGGCTCCGCCGGTAGCGCCGGCGGCCTCGGTCCGCAAACGGGTCTTGCAGCCGGTGACCTTGGTCCGCAAGCGGAATCCGACCAACTCGACCGCATGACCGCCGCCTTCGCCACCCTCGCCAACAGCCCGGCCCTGGGTCTGATACACCGTTACGAAACGCGCCTCCACCTCATGTACCAGCGGTCCCTGCACAACCTGCTCCTCCTGCGTGTCTCTGAGGTACCAAACGAACCTAGTCCCAATTCCGAACACCTCCTGGACGTCACCCCGGGCACCCCGCCCCCCGAGGAGCCGCCCGATGAAAGCGAGCCCGCCGCATGACCACCCTACCCCCAACCCCCACCCCCATCTTCCTGCCGCCGCCACCACGTTGACGGGGGTTTCCGCGTGGTGTTACCCTAGACTCCTTAAAGACTCCCATCGTCTCTCCTTGAAATCTCATGGATGCCACGCTGCACCAACTGGGCGGAATACTGCTGCGCGCACTGCCTACATTTGTACTCGTCGTTCTGCTGCACTTTTATCTGAAGTACGTTTTCTTCAAGCCGCTGGCGAAGACGCTGCGGCAGCGGTACGACATTACCGAGGGAGCGCGCAAACTGGCGGAGCAGAGCCTGCAGGATGCCGCCGCGAAGACCGCCCGGTACGAAGCCGCGATGCGGGCGGCACGGGGCGAAGTCTACCAGTCACAGGAGCGCCTCCACAAGGAGCTGCAGGACCGCGAGACCGCGGAGCTGACGGCTGCCCGGAAAAGCGCCGAGGCTGCCGTTCGCGAAGCCCGGGAGCTGCTTGCCAAGGACGTGGAATCCGCCAAGGCCAGCCTGGAGCGCGACAGCGACATGATCGCGGAGCAGATTGCGGAATCCATCCTCCGGCGGAGCGCGGCATGAGGCGCCCGGCATGAGAAGCATGGTCCAGGCTGCGCTGATCGCGTGCCTGTTGGCGGCGGCTGCACTTGCCCAGGAGACTTCCGGCGGCGAAGGCTCCGGCGGGAATCTCGACCTTTGGAAATGGGCGAACTTCGTGGTGCTCGCGGGCGCCCTGGGGTACTTGATCGGCAAGAACGCCCCCGCGTTCTTCGCCGCCCGTTCCCTCAACATCCGCAAGGACATCGTGGAAGCTGAAGAAGCGCGCAAAGATGCCGAAACGCGGGCCGCCGCGGTAGACAAACGGCTGGCCAACCTGGAAGCCGAGATTGCGGCGCTGCGCAGCGAAGCCCAAGACGAAGCGCGGGCCGAAACCGAGCGCCTCGCCCAGCACACCGCCGCCGAACTGGCCAAGATCCAGTTGCGCGCGGAACAGGAAATCGCCGCGGCCGGCAAGGCGGCCCGCATGGAGTTGAGACGCTACTCCGCGGACCTGGCGGTGGAGCTGGCGGAACGAAAAATCCGCGCCCGCATGACGCCCGCCACCCAGGATGCGCTGGTCCGGGGCTTCGTTCGCGATCTGAAATGACAGTCTCAGCCGTAGCCACACGATACGCCAATGCCCTCGCGGACGTGGTCACCGCGTCGAGCGCCGTCCTGCGGCCGCAGGATGCGGTGGCGCAACTGCGCACCTTTGAAGCCACGCTCAAGTCGTCGCCGGAGCTGCACAACGCGCTGACCACGCCGGCCGTGCCGGGCAGCCGCAAGAAGGCGGTGGTGGGGCGCATCGCGGACCTGGAAGGGATTTCCCGCATCGCGCGCAATTTTCTGTTCGTCCTGGTGGACCACCGGCGCATCGCCCTGCTGCCCGAGATCATCCAAGTTTTTGAGCGGGTGATCGACGAGCGGCTGGGGTTTGCGCAGGCGGCGGTGGCATCGGCGGCCGGCTTGACCGAACCGCAACGCACTCAGCTCACGGCGGAATTCGAACGGCTGACAGGCAAGCGCCTCCGCATGCGTTTCACCGTGGACCCGTCGTTGATCGGCGGGGTGGTGGCCCACATCGGCTCCACGGTCTACGATGGCTCGGTGCGCGGCCAACTGGCTTCTTTGGAGCGCCGCCTGAGCACCGAAAGTTAATCGTTAAGAGAAGGAATTATGGCTCAAATTCGAGCGGACGAGATTACCAAGATTCTGCGCCAGGAGATTGAAAACTACGAGCACGCGATCGACGTGACCGAGGTCGGCTCGGTGATCTCGGTGGGCGACGGCATCGCCCGAATCCATGGCCTGGAAAAGGTCATGGCGGGCGAGCTGATCGAGTTCCCGCACAACGTTTCGGGGATCGCCATGAACCTGGAGGAAGACCAGGTGGGCGCGGTGCTGCTGGGCGATTTCGCCGAGATCAAGGAAGGCGACGAAGTGAAGCGCACGGGCCGCATCATGTCGGTTCCCGTGGGTGAAGCGCTGATCGGCCGCGTAGTGAACGCGCTCGGGCAGCCGATCGACGGCAAGGGTCCGGTCCTCACCAGTGAGTTCTTTGCGGTGGAGCGCCTGGCGCCCGGCGTGGTGGCCCGGCAGCCGGTGAAGGAGCCTATGCAGACGGGCATCAAGGCCATCGACGCCATGATTCCCATCGGGCGCGGGCAGCGCGAGCTGATCATCGGCGACCGCCAGACCGGCAAGACCGCGATTGCGCTCGACGCGATCATCAACCAGAAGGGCGGCGATATGATTTGCATCTATATCGCCATCGGGCAGAAGCGCTCCACCGTGGCGCAGGTGGTGAAGACGCTGGAAGATTACGGCGCCATGGAGTACACCATCGTGGTGTCGGCGTCGGCATCCGATCCGGCGCCCATGCAATATCTCGCGCCCTTTGCCGGGTGCGCCATGGGCGAGTACTTCCGGGACACCAAACGCCACGCGCTGTGCATCTACGACGACCTCTCCAAACACGCGGCGGCTTATCGCGAGATTTCGCTGCTGCTGCGGCGGCCGCCGGGGCGCGAAGCGTTTCCGGGCGACGTGTTCTATCTGCACAGCCGGTTGCTGGAGCGCGCGGCCAAGCTGAACAACGCCAACGGCGGCGGATCGCTGACCGCGCTGCCGTTCATTGAAACGCAGGCCGGCGATATCTCCGCCTACATCCCGACCAACGTCATTTCCATCACCGACGGGCAGATCTTTCTGGAGTCGGACCTGTTCAACTCCAACGTGCGGCCGGCCATCAACGTGGGCATCTCGGTGAGCCGCGTAGGCGGCAACGCGCAGACCAAGGCGATGAAGTCGATTGCCGGAAGCTTGCGGCTGGACCTGGCGCAGTATCGCGCGCTGGCGGCCTTCGCGCAGTTCGGGTCGGACCTCGACAAAGCTTCGCTCGACCAGCTCAATCGCGGCAAACACCTGGTGGAGATTCTGAAGCAGGGGCAGTACCAGCCGCTGCCGCTCGAAAAGCAGGTGGTCATTATCTATGCGGGAACGAAAGGCTACCTGGACGATCTGCCGGTGGAAGTGTGCCGCAAATTCGAAGAGGAGCTGTACCGCTTCGTGGATAATGCGCACCGCCCGCTGTGGGACGAGATCCGCACCAAGAAGGTGCTGGACGACGACCTGCGCGCCAAGGTGGAGGCGGCGATCAAGGAGTTCAAGGCCCGCTTCGTAGCGGAGCAGGCACATGCCTAGCCTCATCGACATCCGGCGGCGCATCCGCTCGGTCAAGAACACGCAGCAGATCACCAAGGCCATGAAGATGGTCTCGGCGGCGAAGCTGCGGCGCGCGCAGGACCGGGTGATCGCGTCGCGGCCTTACGCGGCGATGCTGCGCAAAATGCTGGAGAACGTGGCGGGGGCAGTGGCGACGGACGAGCAGGCGGGACAGAATCCGCTGCTGGCGCAGCGCGACGAGCGGCGCATCCTGCTGGTTTTGATCACCGGCGACAAGGGGCTGGCGGGCGCCTTCAACGGCAACCTGATCAAGGGCGCGCAGAAGTTCATGGCGGAGCACGGCGGAGCTACCGTGAGGCTGGAGCTGATCGGGCGCAAGGGGCGCGACTTCTTCCGCAAGCGGCGCGCCGATATCTCGGGCGACCACGTGGGCCTGGCGGCGAAGGTGGTTTATGGCGACCTGGCGGCCATCGCGCGCAAGGCGATGGATCTGTATTCGCAGGAAGAGATCGACGCGGTCTACGTGCTCTACAACGAATTCAAGAGCGTGGTGGCGCAGAAGCTCACCCTCACGAAGGTGCTGCCGGTGGAAGTGCGGGAGCGGGCGGAGCGCGTGGACTACATTTTCGAGCCGCCGGCGGTCGAGATCCTGAACGCCTTGCTGCCGCGGTACGTGGAGCTGGAGTTCTACCGCGCCATGCTGGAATCGGCGGCGGCGGAGCATGCCGCGCGCATGACCGCCATGGAGGCGGCCACTTCCAACGCCGGCGACATGATCGACAAACTGACTTTGTACATGAACCGTGTGCGCCAGGCCAGCATTACCAAGGAGATCATCGAGGTCGTAAGCGGCGCCGCGGCCGCGGAGTAAGAGAACGCAGGAGTCGAGAAGTCAGGAGTCAGGAGTCAGAAGGCCCGGCCCCGGGATTCTGACTCCTGACTCCTGACTCCTGACTTCTTTTGAGGCTGACATGTCATCTACTAACGGAATCGTAATCGGCAAAGTTGTGCAAGTGGCCGGCCCGGCCGTGGACTGTGAGTTCCCCGAGGGAAAGATTCCCCTGGTCTATACGGCGATCCGTATCACCAGCCAGGGATTCACCGTCCCCACCCCGATCGACATCATCTGCGAGGTGCAGCAGCACATCGGCGAAGGCCGCGTCCGCACGGTGGCCCTGCAGCCCACCGAGGGCCTGGTGCGCGGCATGGAGGCCATCAGCCTCGGCCATCCGGTGGAAGTGCCAGTTGGCCCCGAAACGCTGGGCCGCGTGCTCAACGTGATCGGCCAGCCGGTGGACGAGATGGGTCCGGTGAACGCCAAGCTGCACTACCCGATTCACCGGCCGTCGCCCTCGTTCGAAGACCAGTCCACGCGCCTGGAGATGTTCGAGACCGGCATCAAGGTCATCGACCTGCTCGAGCCTTATTTGCGCGGCGGCAAGATCGGCCTGTTCGGCGGCGCGGGCGTGGGCAAGACGGTCATCATCATGGAGCTGATCAACAACATCGCCCAGAAGCACGGCGGCGTTTCGGTCTTCTCCGGCGTGGGCGAGCGCACCCGCGAGGGCAACGACCTGTGGCTGGAAATGCAGGAGTCGGGCGTCATCGATCCGCACGATTACAAGAAGTCCAAGTGCGCGCTGATCTACGGCCAGATGACCGAGCCGCCCGGGGCCCGTCTGCGGGTAGGTCTCACCGGCCTCACCGTGGCGGAATATTTTCGCGACGAAGAGCACCAGGACGTGCTGCTGTTCATCGACAACATTTTCCGTTTCACCCAGGCCGGTTCGGAGGTTTCGGCGCTGCTGGGCCGCATGCCTTCCGCGGTGGGATACCAGCCCAACCTGGCCAGCGAAATGGGCGAGTTGCAGGAGCGCATCACCTCCACCAAGAACGGCTCCATCACCTCGGTGCAGGCGATCTACGTGCCCGCCGACGACTACACCGACCCCGCGCCGGCCACCGCGTTCGCGCACCTGGACGCCACTACCAACCTCTCGCGCGACATCGCCTCGCTGGGCATCTACCCCGCGGTGGACCCGCTGGCTTCCACCTCGCGGATTCTCGACCCGCTCATCATCGGGCAGGAGCATTACGATACGGCGCAGGCCGTGAAAGGGATTCTGCAGCGCTACAAGGACCTGCAGGACATCATCGCGATTCTTGGTATCGACGAACTTTCCGACGAGGACAAACTGAGCGTGTCGCGTGCCCGCAGGATCCAGCAGTTCCTGTCGCAGCCGTTCCACGTCGCCGAGCAGTTCACCGGGTACGTGGGCAAGTACGTGAAGCTGGCCGACACCATCCGCGGATTCAAGGAGATCGCCGAGGGCAAGCACGACAATATTCCCGAGCAGGCGTTCTACATGCAAGGCACGATCGAAGAAGTGCTGGAGAAAGCCGAAGCGTTGCAGAGGTCCTGACCATGCCCGACCTGATCGAACTGGAAGTAGCCACGCCGGAGCGCCTGATGGTGCGGGAAAAGGTGTCCGAAGTGCAACTGCCCGGCCAGGACGGCTACCTGGGGATTCTGCCCGGCCACGCGTCTTTGCTGGGCCTGCTGGGGACCGGGCTGTTGAGCTATGTGGTGGGGCCGAATCGGCGCTATATGGCCGTCAGCGGCGGTTTTCTCGAGGTGCAGCCGGAGCACTTGCGGGTGCTGGCGAATGTGGCCGAGCGCGCCGAGGAAATCGACGTGCAGCGGGCCAAGGACGACCTGAAGAAGGCGGAGGCCGACGCGGTAAATCCGTCGATCGGGCTCGATCCGGTGGCGGCCCAGTCGGCCATCCTGCACGCCCAGGCGCGGGTCGAGGCGGCCGAGAAGAAGTGCTGAAGGGCCGGCCCGCGCCCGTCAGACCGGTGACCCGGAGAGACCCGCCGCGAATGCGGCGATCATCGTGCGGCGGGCCTCCCCGCGGTATTCGAAGGGGCTGGGGGCCCGCGCGTAGATCATGGCTTCCGGGGTTGACTCATCGGCAACCTTGCTCACGAACCTGGCCACCAGATCCGCCTCGCTCGGGCTGCAGAGCGCGGCCAGGTCTCGCCCCAACAGCCAAGCGCCGGCGCGTTCGTAATCGACCCCGGCGTCGTAGACCTCCGAACTGAAACGGCGGTCTCCGTGGTCTTCGTACCGATCGAAAATCGAGTGGATGTCCTGCGCGTCTTTGCCGCGCGTATAGGGAGATTCGAGAAAGGCGGCAATCTTCAGCAGGGCGAGTACCGGGACCGGAATCACCCGCACCACGATGCCGGGCGCCGCCTCCCGTGTCACCGCCCGGGAAAAGACATGCTCGAATCCAACCAGTCCCATCACCATGCCGGATCGCGGCCACTCGATGCGGCCCGCACTCCGCAACTGGTCGCCCGCCGGCAAGAGATCCACGCGGGCTCCTTCGGGGGTGATCCAGCGATGCTCGCGCCGCAGTTCCTGCCGCCATCCGAGCCCGGCGAGCGCCTGGGCGAGCCGCTCAAACTCCCCGAGGTTGATGGCCACCGCGACATCCACATCTTCCGTGTGCCGGCCGGGGTCGTCGAACCAGGCGTGGTAGGCGGCTGCGCCGATGATCACCACTGTGGCGCCCTGACGCCCGCAAACCGCCTGCAGCGTGGTCAGCGCCGCCAGTTGCTCACCCGGCAGCCAGGTCATTGGAGGTGATTGCGGCGCAGTTCCTCGGCCGCCTCGATGGCGCGTGGCTCGCCGTTGTGCAGCAGTTCTGCGTAGATCAGCCACGGGTGGGCGACTGGCGGCTTCTTCGGCCGGGGCCACACCACCAGGTTGCCGAACGGGTTGAGGATGGTGATGGGGCCGGCCCGATCCGGCAGCAGGCGGAGTTCCCTGGCGAGGCTGGCATCCCAGGACCCTGCAAACGCGACCGTCTCCGGGCCGCGATAGAAGCGATCCAACTGGTAGGCGCCGGCGCTGCCGGTCAGCGCCCAGGGAGCAGCGCGTTGCGCGCAGGCCTTGGCCAATGCTCTGACAAAGCCGGCGCCATCCTTGTAGGGGCCGCGGAAACGGCCGAGCGTGCGGCTCGGACGCAGGACCTGGCTGTAGCCCAGCAGAAAGCGCTCGCGGATGGTCTTCTGGTCCGCCAGGCGGCAGGCACCGGCCGAATCCACCACCAGCAGGCGTTCCTCAAGCAACTGGCGCCTGACCTCGGCGGCCGTGGATTTGCCCACACCGGCGTCCTGGGCCAGCTTCCGGACCGGCTCCCCCAAAAGTTCGGGCCTTGCCAGTGCCGCGAACAGCATTTGCACGGCGCCGGGACTCAGCCGGCGCATACGTTCCGCGCGGCCCTGGTCGCGGTTGCCGAGCACCAGGGCGTGGTACCGATCGCCGAGCGAAAGATTCACGTTCCCGGACTGGTCCGCGAAACAGATTCCGGAGCGTACGAGCTGCTCTCCGGCTTCACGGGGAATGTAGCGCGCCAGCAGCAGGAGCGGCGGGCGGCGATCCCGATCGAGGCTCCGGGCAGCCGCCACGATGGATGAGAGGGATGCGCGGTCCAGGTAGCTTTTCCTGGTCTCCACTGTGAAGGTGGAGACGCCGGCCCGGCTGGTGAGCTTGGCCAACGCATCGGATTGCCGCGTGGGACGCGGGGGTATCAGGCGCATGCCGGAGACAAAGGGCAGCGCGCGGACCACGTCGAGGATTGGCGGGATATCGTGGGCGTCCATACGATCACTGTCTGTAATAATAGCATGTCCGCTAGTAGCGGACAAGGCAATATCGCGGACAACGGGGAATCTCACGCGATGCTCACCAGACCTTCCCGGATGGCGTAGACCACCAGCTCCGCCGTGTTGTGGATGCCCAGGGTCTCCATGATGTTGGCCCGGTGCACTGCCACCGTGTTGACGCTGAGACCCAGCACGGCGGCGATTTCGCGGTTGGATTTTCCGTTGACGATGAACTGCAGAACTTCCAGCTCGCGCGTGGTCAGCGCGGGCCGGTCCTTGGACGGCTCGCCGATCGCGCCCAGCCGGGGATCGAGCACGCGCTCGCCGGCGGCCACGCGCTTCACCGCATCCACCAGCTCGAGGTCCATGGCGTTCTTCAGCAGGTATCCCCTGGCGCCCGCATCCAGGCAGGTGCGGACGTAGGAGGGCTCGGAGTGCATGCTGAGGATCAGGACCGCGGTCTCCGGGTGGCTCTTGAGAATGTGGCGCATGGCCACGGCGCCGTTCATACTGGGCAGCGCGAAGTCCATCACGATCACCGCGGGGTGCAGCCGGGCGGCCGCTTCGACGGCATCGTGCCCGTCGCTCGCCTCGGCGATGACGCGGATCTGCGGATCGTCCTCCAGCATGCGGCGGAAGCCGCGCCGCACCAGGCTGTGATCGTCCACCAGCAACACCGTGATCGAAGTATCGGGCATGCGCTAAAAGTATACCGCCCGTCCCCCAGCGCACGCCCTCTCTACAACTGATCCTCCACCATAAACTGTTCGTACTTGCCATCCGGCATGACATAGAGATTCAGCAGCAGGGTCTTCTTCTCGAATTCCGCGCGGTAGCTCCGGTGGGTCATGCCGCCGCGCAGGTTTTCTCCCGCTGCCGTCACCGATTTGAGCTTTCCCAATGCACCCAGCGAGCTCTTGCAATCCTTCAAAGCGATCTCGGTGAAGTAGGAGTTGGCGTTGGCGGTAAACAGCGCCCGGTCGATCCGGCCGTTGCGCAGCCCTTCGAGAATCGACTGCACCTGCCTGGTATCTTTGTCCGAAGGCGCCGGCTGCTCCGGCAGGAAGACCAGCGTCGCGATCTGCCGCGCAAGCGGCGAGACCAGGCTGACGCCGTCCTCATTGGAGAGCACCACCACCGCGCCGTTACGAGTGGGCAGCACGGTGTTCGAGGCGAGGAAGCCGGAGACTTCGCCGCCGTGCTGCAGCGTCGGGATCCCGTTCAAATCGCCTACCGTCAGGCCGAGCGCGTAGTGCGTGGAGTCGTCGTTCTTGAGTTTCATTTCCCGCGTAAACTCGTCGTACGAAGAGCCGCCGACGATTTTCTTTTGCAGGAACGCCACGTCCCACCGCGCCAGGTCGGAGGGCGTCATGCACAACTCGCCCGCGGCAAAGTACCAGCCGGCGGCCTCGCGCGCGACAGGCCGGGGCGGGCCGATGGCGTAGCGCGTGTAAGCCGTCGCCTCGCCGGCGCCGGCGGGCACACAATCGCCGGCCGACGGCATTCCCAACGGATTGAAGATCTTCTCACGGAGGAAGGCGACCAGCGGCTGACCGGTGGCCTTTTCGAAGATCTCTCCGGCCAGAACGTAGTTGGTGTTGCTGTACTGCCATTTCGTTCCCGGATCGAAATTGAGCGGCTTCTTCGCCCAGCGGTCCAGGACAGCCTGGGGAGTGGTGGCTTTGGTCCACTCGGGAATGATGTAGTCCTGCGGCGCATAGTCTTCATAGCCGGAAGTGTGCGAGAGCAGTTGGCGAATGGTGATTTCGGCGGAGCGCGTAAGGTCCGGAAAGTACTTCGAGACCGGGTCATCCAGGGACAGCTTGCCTTGCTCCTGGGCCAGCAGCAGCGCGGCCGCCGTGAACTGCTTGGAGATGGAGCCGACGGCGTACCGGGTGTCTGTGCCGGCGGTCCGGCCCGCCGCGAGATCGGCGTAGCCGAAGGCCTTGGCAAAGGCTGGCTTCCCATCCTGGACCACGGCCACGGAGACGCTGGGTGCGCCGCTCTTTTTGAGGGCCGCGTTAATCTTTTCGGAAAGCCTGGAGGAAAGGTCCGAAGGCTGCTGGGCGGCAAGGGGGATGGAAAGCGATGCGGCGATCGCCAGGAAATGGCGGGTGATCATAGCTGGTGTCGAGTATAGCGGGTGTGCGGCGGTATGTGGCGGTATGTGGCGGCAACTTCTACGCTACGATCGGGTTTACGATGTACTATAGGTACGTCTCCGCGTCCTCGGAAGGAAATTGTGAACCCTAGGTGTCCCAATCGTCTCGCTTTCATCTTTATCGGCTTCGCCGTGTTAGCCGTCTGTCTCACGGGGCCGCGGCCGGCACACGCCCAGCAGAGTACCGGCGCAACCTTCGGAGATGTCATCCAATTGGCTGGCGGCACTCCGGCCGACATCGTCCTGGACGAACCGCGCCAGCTTCTATATCTGGTCAGTAACAGCACCAGCCGAGTTCTGGTAGTCGACTTCACCACCGGCACGGTAGTAAACACGATCTCGGTGGGGAAGAGTCCGGTGGCGGGCGCCATGTCCATGGACGGCAGTTTTCTGTACGTCACCAGCGGCGCCACCCCCAACCAGACCGCCAGCGGATCGCCTTTGCTCAACATGATCGACCTTAACCAGGGGCGTCTGCTGCAGAGCGTGGTTCTGCCGTCGATTCCCCAGGGCGTGGAAGTCGGCAACGATGGGCGGGCCTTGGTGAGCATGCTGGGCACGGGCGTGGTGTCGGGCATTCCGCAGGGAACGCTGGCAGTCTTCGACCCGACGCTCAACGCCGGACAACAACTCCTGCCGGTTACGGTTCCGGCGCTGCCCACCACCCCCGCTCCTCTGCCGGCCACTACGTTGACGCGGCCGACCAAGATCTTCACCGGGTCGCTGCTGCGCACCCCGGACGGCCAGTTCATCGTCGGGGTGATCACACCTTCGGCGTCCAGCACCTACATTTTCGTGTACGAAGTGGCGTCCGGTGTGGTACTGCGCAACCGGACCGTTTCCGGAGCCTCGACGGTGCTCGCCATGGCTCCCGACGGATCCCGTTTCATGGCGGGGATGACGATGTACGACACCGCCACGCTGGGGATCGTCTCGCAGCAGAACAACGCCAATGCACCCTTCAGTTTCACCGGCGCCTTCAACACCTTGCAGAATATCGGCGGCAGCGTTTTCAGCCCGGACGGAACGGCCCTCTACAGCGCGTTCAACACCGCGGCCAACACCACGCCGCCTCCGCCCTCGCTCTCCTCGACCCTGCTGATCGACGACGCGGCCAACCTCGCGATCCGGCTGGGGATCAATCTGCCGGAGAGCATCGTCGCCAAAATGGTGATGCTGTCCGACGGCTCCCAGGCGTGGGGCCTGTCGGACTCGGGCGTGATTCACCTGCCCATCGGCAACCTCTTCAACTATCCCATTCTGCAGCCGGAAACCACGGCGGTCTTCCTGGCCCAGGATGATTGCAACCGCGGTGTGGCCACCGGCGTTCTCAAGATCAACAACCTGGGCACGGGCCGCCTCACTTTCGCCGTAGTGGCGACCGGGAATTCGGCGCTGGTGTATCAGCAGTCCAGCGGCCTGGCGCCGGCAACCATTACTTTCACCATGGAGCCCGGCCGCTCCGGAGTGGTGCGGCAACCGGGCACAAATATCTGGACCGGGGCCGGGACGTCGACCGGGGCGCCCCTGAACGTGACGCTTTCCTCGCCCGAAGCCATCAACGTTCCGCCGGTGATTCGCGTGTACATGAACTATCGCCAGCCC
The DNA here is from genome assembly GCA_900290305.1 of Candidatus Sulfopaludibacter sp. SbA4. GTDB lineage: Bacteria > Acidobacteriota > Terriglobia > Bryobacterales > Bryobacteraceae > OMOG01. Next base: position 15,184 of record OMOG01000024.1, on the reverse strand, counting down.
GATCAGAGGGGCGTCATCTTTCCGGTACCCACGTCGCCGAATAACAGCCCCAACAACGTCGGGGGCAATACGGCGGGCAACGAGGGTCTGCAGGACCTGGTGCTGGACGAACCGCGGGGCAAGCTGTACATCACCAACTCCGGCTATAACCGCGTGGAGGTGTTCGATACCGTTCAGCAGCAATTTCTCGCCCCCATCCCGGTTGGCCAACTGCCGCACCAGATGGCCATGGGCACCGACGGCAACACTTTGTACGTGGGGAATACGGGCGGCGAATCGATCAGCATTGTGGACTTGAATCAAGGGCAGGTAACCGGCAGCGTCGCCTTTCCGCCGATTCCGCGCAACGGCACCGTGGCTTTGGTGTATCCGCGGACGCTGGCTATGGGGTATTTCGGTCTGCAGTTTGTGATGTCCGACGGGTCGCAGTGGAGCGTGGTAAACGGGAACCAGGCGACGGTGCGGCTGGCCGATTCGGTGACGCCGGTGAAATTCGCCGGGGGCCCGGCATTCGGCATGGTAGCCACTCCCGACAACAGTTACATTCTGACGCTCAACGGCAGCGGCATCGGGTATCTGTACGACGCGACCGCCGATACCTACGTGGGCAGCCGCCAGTTGTTCACCGGCACGATCGAGGGCTATTACGGGGTGATCGGCGCCGGTCCGTCGGGATCGTATTTTCTGACGGACGGGCTCATCTTGAACTCGGCTCTAACGGTGACCGGGGGTTCGGCCCAGCCCGGGGCGACGACTACTACGCCGGGGCTTGGACCAGGGTTCCCGGGAGGGACCACAATCGTCAACACCGGGCAGCGCAATGTGGCGGCAGTAGCGCCACTGAATAGCACCACCTACCTGCGGCTCACCACCCCGGTACGTCAGAACATCACGACGGTGACGCGAGACGATCCGCGGACCACGCTGGAGATGGTGAACCTGATTACGGGCGAGGAGACGCTGGCCGGAGTAGTGCCGGAGAACCCGCAGGTAAACGTGTTCGGCACCACGCGATTCAATACGAACCCGCGGCAGATGGTGGTGGACTCGGCCGGCACTACGGCCTATGCGCTTACGCTTTCGGGGCTCAGCGTGATCTCGCTGACACCCACGGGCACGGGCACGCAGCCGGCGATCGCGCCGGGCGGGATCGTGAATTCCAACGACGGAACCACCAACATTACGCCCGGATCGTTCATCACCGTGAGCGGGCAGAACCTGGCCAGTCCAGCCACCGCGAACACGCTCCCGCCGCCCACGGTTCTGGGCGGTTCTTGCGTGACCTTCGGCGACGTGGCGGTGCCCCTGCTGGTGACCGCGAGCGGCCAGATTCAGGCGCAGGTGCCGGCAACCTTGCAGGGGGGCACGCAGGTAGTTGTGGTGCGGTCGCTCGCGACCGCGCAGGATAGCGCCCCGGTGATGGTTACGGTAAAGGGAAATTAGGCGCGACCAGCGGGTCGTCCCCAGAGGGGACTCCAGGACGAGGGCGTCCGCCCCACCATGGCAAGCGTTCAGTGCTTGGCGCCCTGCTTCAGCTTCTCGCGCTGTTCCTTGAGCACGGCCCGGCGGCTGAGCTTGATCTTGTTGCCTTCGAGGGCCAGCACCTTGACCAGGATCTGGTCGCCCTCCTTCAACTCGTCGCGGACGTCGCGAATGCGGTTCTCGGCGATTTCGCTGATGTGCAGCAATCCATCGGTCCCCGGGAAGATTTCGACGAACGCGCCGAAATCCACCAGGCGCACGACCTTGCCCAGGTAAGTCTTGCCGATTTCGGCGGTGGCGGTAAGATCGGAGATGATCTGGATGGCCTTGTTGGCGGAAGCTTCGTCCGCCGAGGCCACGTGGATGGTGCCATCGTCCTCGACATCGATCTTGACGCCGGTCTGCTCGATGATGCCGCGGATGACTTTGCCGCCAGGTCCGATGACGTCGCGGATCTTATCGGTCGGAATGTGCAGCGTGTAGATGCGTGGCGCGTATTGCGAGATGGCGGTCTTGGGCTCCGGCATGGCCTCGTACATCTTGTCGATGATGAAAAGCCGCCCTCGGCGGGCCTGCTCCAACGCTTCCTTCATGATGGTGGTGGTGACGTTGGGCACCTTGATATCCATCTGCAGCCCGGTGATGCCGTCGCGCGTGCCGGCAACCTTGAAATCCATGTCGCCGTAGTGGTCCTCGGCGCCGGCGATATCGGTCAGGATGGCGTAATCCGTGCCCTCCAACACGAGGCCCATGGCGATGCCGCCCACATGGGCGGCGAGAGGCACGCCCGCCTCCATCAACGCCAGCGAGGCGCCGCAGACGGTGGCCTGCGAACTCGAACCGTTGGATTCGAGGATGTCGCTGACCACGCGCATGGTGTAAGGGAATGTCTCTTCGGAGGGGATCAGCGCGGTGAGGGATCGCTCGGCGAGAGCGCCGTGCCCGATCTCGCGGCGGCCGGGGCCGCGCATGAAGCCGGTCTCGCCGACGCTGAACGGCGGGAAATTGTAGTGCAGCATGAAGCGCTTGGAGGTCTCGCCGGGTTCCAGCAGCTCGATGCGCTGCTCGTCTTCCTTGGTGCCGAGCGTGACCGTCACCAGCGCCTGCGTCTCGCCGCGGGTGAAGAGCGCCGAGCCATGAGTGCGCGGCAGAACGCCGGTTTCAATGCTGATGGCGCGAACCTGGTCGAAGGCGCGGCCATCCGGACGGCGATGGTTCTTGAGCATCTCGTCGCGGAAGATGCGCTCCTTGAGCGCGTCGTAACATTTCGCGGCGGCTTCCTTTTGTTCGTCCTCGGTCTGCGCCTCCACGACACGCTTCTTGAGGGCTGCGACGCGGCTGTAGCTTTCGAGCTTCTCGTACTTCCCGGTGTCCAGGGCGTCGGTCAGATCTTTGCGGACGGCCGCGGAAACCTGATCGTAGATCGCCTGGTCGAGCGCCGGCGGGATGAACTCGCGCTTGGGTTTGCCGGCGAGCGCTACCAACTGGCGGATGGCGGCGGCGATCTTCTTGCAGCACTGGTGTCCGAACTCGATGGCGCCCAGCACGTCCGCTTCGGAGACCTGTTGCGCGCCGGCTTCCACCATCACGATGCCGTCCTCGGTACCGGCCACCACGATGTTCAGCTTGGATTCGCGGCCTTCGGTGTAGGTGGGATTGGCCAGGTACTGGCCGTCTCGCATCCCCACGCGGACGCCTCCCAGAACGTATGGGAATGGAATATCGGAGATGGCCAATGCGGCCGCCGTACCGGCGATCGCCAGCGAGTTGGGGTCCTGTTCGGGATCGGCCGAAAGAACCATGGCGATGATTTGGGTCTCGTAGAGAAAACCCTCGGGGAACAGCGGACGGATCGGGCGATCGATCAGGCGGCTGGTAAGAACCTCTTTTTCGGAGGGACGGCCCTCGCGTTTGATGAAGCCGCCCGGGATCTTCCCGGCGGCGTAGGTGTATTCGCGATAGTCGACGGTGAGCGGGAAGAACCCGGCTCCCGGTTTGGGCTCGTTAGCCATGCAAGCACTGACGAGGACGGCCGCGTCCCCGGAACGAACGACCACGGCGCCGTTCGCCTGTTTGGCCATCTTCCCGGTTTCCAGGGTGATTTTACGGCCGCCCAGATC
>OMOG01000024.1:5246-11572 GCA_900290305.1 Candidatus Sulfopaludibacter sp. SbA4 | reverse complement strand
GCCCAACAACGGGCTCTCCGGCCAGTCACCAACCGGCGGATCTTGCGACCCGCCTATTTGAGACTGGAGCTGACAGGATGAGTAGCCTCTGACTCCCCGGGACACGCGCCACAGAGCCGTCAAGGCCGAATTGGCATGAGTTCGGAAGCTTCCCTGAAGACTTCATTCAGGGCGGCTTCCGACGAATGGAACTAACGCCTAATGCCCAACCGTAGCAGAACTGCCTTGTAACGCTCGGGGTCCGTGTCACGCAGGTACGTCAGAAGCCGGCGGCGCTTGGCTACCAGGGTCAACAACCCTTTACGGGAGCCGTGGTCCTTCTTGTGCGTCGCGAAATGCTCTGTCAGCAAGGAAATGCGCTTGCTCAACAGGGCAATCTGTACTTCTGGCGAACCGGTGTCGGTCTTGTGGCGCTGATTGCTGGAGAAAATCTGCCGCTTGGTTTCAATCGCCAGTGCCATTCTTGGGGTAATGCTCCTTGTCTCCAGTGCCATTCTTGGGGTAATGCTCCTTGTCTTCTCTTAATCTCGTTTAGGTACGTCATACAGAATAACACAGGAAGGAAGGGCTGTGCGCCGGATGGCAGGGATGGCACGGCCGGGGCTTGCTAGAATTGGAGAGTCCCTTATGGCCCTCGACTCAATTGAAGGATCGCTCAAGGAGCGAGGCGTGCGCCTGACGCGGCAGCGCCAAATCCTGCTCGAGCTGATCGACAAGACCGGCGAGCATCTGGATGCCGAGCGCCTGTACCAAATGGCCAAGGAGAAGGACCCGAAGCTGAACCGGGTCACGGTATACCGGACGCTGAAGATGCTGAAGGCCGGCGGCCTGGTGGACGAGTTGGACCTGATGCATTACGGCGGCGACCAGCACTATTACGAGACGCGCCTGAAGCAGGAACACGCGCACGTGATCTGCCTCCGCTGCGGCAAGGTCGAGGAGTTTTTCGGCGAGCCGCTGCAGCGCCTGCGGAAGCAGATCGAGAGCCACTTCGGTTTTCAGGTCCTGCTGGCGCGTACGGAAGTGGGCGGCTATTGCGCGCACTGCCAGACGCTGCGGGCGCGCGAAGTCGAAGAATTGCGCAGCCGGCCGCCGGAACCCGGCAAGCGCGAGCCTGGTCCCGCGAGGCGGGGTGCGCGGCGTTCCTGAATGAACACTGTCCCTAATATGAAACCTGTCCCTAAAATACAACCGGGGGCTGAGCTTTCATCCACCGCCCCACCGGCGTCGCTGGTGGTGACCGATCCTAACGGTCATCGCACGCGGGTGGCCATCGACCCCCTGCCGTTTCATATCGGGCGGCAGCCGGAGAGCCACCTCATCATCCGCGACAGCCGCATCTCGCGAACGCACGCGCGGATCCTGCCGGAGAACGGCGAGTACGTCATCGAGGACTGCGGCAGCCGCCACGGCACGTACGTGAACGGCGCGCGGATCACGCGGCAACGGCTGCGCAATTCCGACAAGATCGAGTTCGGCGCGCAGGATTCCTACCAGCTCATATTCGCCCTGGACGGTGCGGAATTGAAGCGCCTGATGGATCAGATGGGCGCGTCGGAGAAAGGCGGGCCGGCGCCCGGGGTGGGCGGCAACCTGGCCAAGCTGCGGGCGATCCTGGACCTGGCCCGCACGCTGCAGAGCTCGTTCTCGGTGAACGACGTTCTGGCATCCGTGGTAGACACCGCGCTGGCCATCACCGGGGCGGAGCGCGGCTTCCTGATGTTGCGTTCGGGCCAGGGGCTGGAGACGCGCATCGCGAGGCACCGCCGCGGGCACCACCTCCACGACAGCGACCTGCGCGTGCCGCGCGAGGTGATCCACCGGGCGCTGCAACACCGGAGGGAGCTGCTCTCCATGAACTTCGACCCGATGGGGGCCGGAGACGCACGGCCGCAGAACAGCATCGCGGACCTGGAGCTGCGCAGCGCGATCTGCGTTCCGCTGGTCCGCATCCGGACGGGGCAGGGCGATGCCACCAGCGTCCTGTCTTCGGGAAGCGAGACGGTGGGCGTGCTCTATATGGATTCGCGGGTGATGGCGGCCGACCTGGCCGGCGGGAATCGCGAATTACTGCAAACGCTGGCCATCGAAGCGTCGACGGTGCTGGAGAATGCCCGGCTGCTGGAAGAGGAGCGCGCCAAGCACCAGATGGAGGAAGAACTCCGGCTCGCACGGACCATCCAACAGAGCCTGCTGCCGGGGAAGCTTCCCGCCGGCGGATGGCTGAGGGCTTGCGGCAGCAGCGTGGCATCGCACGAGGTTGGCGGCGACTACTATGATATGACCGAGGTCGGGCCGCACTGCTGGTCCGCGGTGGTAGCGGACGTCTCGGGGAAGGGGGTGAGCTCGGCGCTGCTGGCTTCGCTGTTACAGGGGGCGCTGATCACCGCCAACCACGATCCCCATGCGCTGGGCCGCCGGATCGAGCGGCTGAACCGGTTCCTCATCGACCGCACGGCGAGCGAGAAGTATGCAACTGTGTTCTATTGCATGATCGACCGCAGCGGCCGCTTCCACTATGTGAACGCCGCGCATTGCCCGCCATTGCTGGTGCGCGCGGGCGGCGAGCAAATGTCGCTGGATGCAACCAGCATGCCGGTCGGATTGATGGAATCCGCGGAGTTCCCCGTAGCGGAGCAGTTCCTGGCTCCCGGCGACAAGATCGTGATCTATACCGACGGTGTGACCGAAGCCCAAAACACGGCCGCGGAATTCTTCGGCAAGAGGCGCTTGCGGGAGGTAGTGGCCGCACGCGCGGCCGAGTCCTGCACGGTAATTCACGACGCCGTTCAGGAGGCGGTTGCCGCGTTCACCGAAGGGGCGGCGCAGTCGGACGACATCACGGTGCTGGTGATCGAGTTTCGGAGCGCCGGGGATGTGGATTGACACATCCCCCGCCTTCAGATCTCATTCTCCGCTTCGACGCTGTAGTGTTTGTAGTACTTCGGGTGGTAGTGATAGTAGTAGTAGTTGTCGCTGCTGTCTGCGCGGACGTCATTGAGCACGACCCCTACCGTATTGGCTCTCAAGCGCTTCAAGGTATTGACCGCCGATCCGAGGGCTTTGCGGTTGGTTTGCCCTGCCAGAGCGACCATCAGCACGCCGTCGACCGATGCGGCCATTTGCAACGGCTCGGGGAATCCGAGCAGCGGAGGCGAGTCCAGGACCACGAGGTCGTAATCCCCGCAGGCGTCTTCCAATAGTGTGGTCAGCTCCGCGCCGACCAGGTCCGCGGCGCGCCGCGATGGCGGGCCGGCGGGTAGAATGTCCAGGTTAGGATGCCCGTCCGGGCGCACCAGAACGGTCCGCCACGGTATGCCCGAAGTGAGAACGTTCGAGAGCCCGCGTGTGCTGGGGACCTCGAAGCGGCGGTGGATGCTGGGCCGCCGCAGGTCTCCGTCGATCAGCAGGGTTTTGCGGCCCTGCTGTGCGTGAGCCAGGGCGAGGTGAGCGGCAGTTGTGGATTTACCCTCGGCCGGTCCGGAGCTAGTGATCATCAGGCTGCGGATCCTGCGGTCGAAGTCGGTCAACAGAATCGAGTTCCGCAGGGTACGGATGGCTTCCTGGAACGAGTTGAGGCTGGTACCGCGGGATGGATCGTGCGGAATCAAATCGGTGCCGGGTTCACTAGCGGCAGTGATTCTGCCATGCCATTCTTTTACCGAGGGGAGAGTGCCGATCACCTCCGTGGAGAGAGTGCGCGCCACCTGTTCGGGGTCGCGGACGGCATTGTTCAGCAGGTCGGCGCAGATGGCCGTCCCAATCGCCAGCAGGGTCGAAAGCAGGAACGCCAGCAGCACGTTGAGCTTGATATTCGGGAACACGGCTTTGAACGCGGGCCTGGCCAGATCCGCAATGCGGATCGCGCTGTTCTGGAAGCCGGAGTTGATGCTGGCTTCCCGGATTTTTCGAACCAGCTCTTCATACAGGGTCTTGTCGGCCTCGGCCTCTCGTTTCAGCGACTGGTACTCGAAGGAACGTGCGTTAAGGGCGTCGAATTCGGCCTTGGTTTCGGAGACGGTTTTGCGCAGCATGGACTCACGGTTGAGCGCTTCCCGATACTCCACTTCCACCCGTTGTCCGATGTTCTCCTTACCGCTTTGCAACTGCCGTTCCAATTCCGCCAGTTGCAGGGAGGCCTTCCGGTACTCAGGGTGATTAGGGCCGTAATGGGCCTTGATCTCGGCGAACTTCTGCTGTTCTTCGTCTAGCCGCTCCGACAGCCTCTTGAGAGCCTCGCCTTGGGTAGAGACCTGGGCGGCCTCGAGCGAGCCTCCGGCAACCGATTTGTAAGCCGCCTCTTTGCGGACGCGGTCGGCTTGGGCATTGGTGTATTCGGTGTTCAACTGCAGCAGGCGGGCCGACAGAATGCTGGTCTTCTCTTCCGGGCTGATCACATTCAGCTCGCGTTCGAACTGTACGAGCGCTCCACTGGACCGCTCCATCTTGGCCTTGAGTTCCTCGAGTTGTTTTTCCATGAAGGCGGAAAGGCTTGCCGAGGATTTGAAGCGAATGTTGTAGGTGTGCTCGAGGTAGGAACGAGCGACCCCATTGGCAACATCGGCCGCCAGACGCGGGTCGGTGGAACGATAGCTGATCAGGAGCAGATAGGTGTTGGGAGGCCGCGAGACCTTCAGGTTTTTCAAGAGCACGGGCGCATCCTCGGCGCCAGGGACTCGCGACAGGGTGGCATCGGACCCCTCGGCTTCAGTATCGAGAAGCCGGTACTGTTGGGCCACCGGCCGCAATACGGAGTCGGACTGAATGAGCTTGGCCTGCGTTGCCAGGAATTGATCCGAGTCGTTGGCAACGGTGCGCGTGGATTCCTGGCCGATAATTGCGCTGGGCATCTGGCGGTCGATATCGATCGTGGAAGTCGACTCATAGACCGGGATCAGCCGGGCGGAAACCATCAGGGTGGCCGCGACCGCGCAGCTCACGAACAGCAGCATTTTCCACCAGTTGCGCCTGAGAATCCACAGATAGTGCGACAGAGGAACGGAGGAAGGTGCGGCCTCGACCTCAGGCATGAGATTGGAGGTGCGATAGACCTCCATGGGAACCGGAAGGTTCCGCCCCGGCAGGGCCTCGAGCGGCGCCGGCAATGCGGGAGTGAGATTGTTTTCAACCATTTCTTTGTCACCGACCATATATGAGCGCGGTTGCACCCGCGGTTGAGCCAAACATCAGGATTTTTTCCAGGGCGGCCAAGCCCAGTCTCTTGCCGTGATTGTCCGGGATGTAGAGCACATCGTTGGCCAGCAGGGTAGCATCGGGGGCCTTCCGGTCCATGATCCGGCTCAATTCAATGGGAATTTCATTCTTGGTGCCGGAAGCTTCCCGCCGGTAAATGTAAGCCTGCTTTCCGGCGAAGGGCGCGAGGCCCTCGGCCAGCGCGAGCACTTTGAGAACGCTGGTTTCGGCGCCGTCCTGCACAGGAAAGGAACCGGGCTTCTTCACGTTTCCTACGACGAAGACCTTGCCGGCCTCGGGGACACGGATCTCCTCTCCGCCGGTAAGCTTGAGGTTGGATTCGGGATCGCCGAAATCGATGAGAGCTTTGACCGGAACCCGCTGGATCAGCGACGTTGGCTCACCATCCGGCCCGGGCTGGGATTTGCTGATGAGGATCTCCGACCCCGCCTCGGGAGTGAGCCCTCCGGCGCGAGTCACGGCCTCGAGAAGCGTCACCGGCGCGCTGGCCTGAAAGGTCAAGGGGGTTTTGACAGCCCCAGCGACGCTGATCGGCCGGCTGCTGTACTCAGCGACGGTGATGGTGACCAGCGGCTCGACGAGGATGCCTTCCTCCTCGAGCGCCTGTGCCAGGGCGCTCTCGAGGTCGCTGGGCATCAGGCCTTCCGCCTTGATGTGCTGCTTCAGCATGGGCAGANNGCCCCGATGCGCACCGTGCGGGTCAGTTCCGGAGAGTCATACACCTGGATGGCAATCAGGTCTCTCGGGCCGATTTTCTGGGCGGGCAGGTTGACGGTCGCCGCCTCCGGTGTGGAGGCTCCGCGGCCCTGGGGTAGTGCGAAGGGCGCACAGAGCAATAGCAGCGTGATGAACTTCATAGCGAATGGTCCTCGATGTGGCATCTGATTCTCAAACTAACTATCGGCGGTAGGCAGGATTCCTGTAGGGGGGCGGCGGTCAAAGTTTCGCATTGAGGTCCCGGTACGTTGTGTGGGGACATTCTCGAGGAACATCCGCGGCTCAGACGGACAAAAAGCGATCGTCCGTCCTACGGAGCTACCATGGAATCCTGATGGAACAAGCTGCCGTGTTATCGAAAGACGAGGTCCGCAAGCTGGATGCCTACTGGCGGG
>OMOG01000024.1:0-5236 GCA_900290305.1 Candidatus Sulfopaludibacter sp. SbA4 | reverse complement strand
CCTCTACGACAATCCGCTTTTGACCGAGCCGCTCGAACTGGCGCATATCAAGCCGCGGCTGCTCGGGCATTGGGGGACGACACCCGGCCTGAACTTCATCTACGCGCACTGCAACCGGGTCATCCGCAAATACGACCTGAACATGATCTACGTGGCGGGGCCGGGGCACGGCGGGCCGGGGGTGGTGGCCAACACGTACCTGGAAGGGACGTACAGCGAGATCTATCCCAACATCAGCCAGGATGCCGAGGGATTGAAGCGGCTCTTCAAGCAGTTTTCGTTTCCCGGCGGCATTCCGAGCCATGCGGCGCCGGAGACGCCGGGGTCGATCCACGAGGGCGGCGAACTGGGATATGCGATCCTGCACGCGTATGGCGCGGTGTTCGACAACCCCGGCCTGCTGGCCTGTTGCGTGGTGGGGGATGGGGAGGCGGAGACCGGCGCGCTGGCCACGAGCTGGCATTCCAACAAGTTCCTGAATGCGGCGCGCGACGGCGCCGTGCTCCCGATCCTGCATTTGAACGGATACAAGATCGCGGGGCCGACGGTGCTGGCGCGGATCCCGAAAGAGGAGCTGACGGACCTTTTCGAGGGGTATGGGTACCGGCCGTTCTTCGTGGAGGGCGAGGATCCGGAAGACATGCACCAGCAGATGGCGGCCACTCTGGAAGCCGTGCTGGCGGAGATACGCACGATCCAGAAGCGGGCGCGCGAGGAGGGAAACACAGCGCGGCCGCGGTGGCCGATGGTGGTGCTGCGATCGCTCAAGGGGTGGACGGGACCGAAGGTGGTGGACGGGCTGCAGATCGAAGGGACGTTTCGCGCGCACCAGGTGCCGGTGACGGATTTCGCGTCGAAGCCGGAGCACATCGCGATCCTCGAAAACTGGATGCGCAGCTACCGTCCCGAGGAATTGTTCGACAAGACCGGCCGGCTGATTCCGGAGTTGGCCGAGTTGGCGCCGAAGGGCGAGCGGAGGATGGGCGCCAATCCGCACGCCAACGGCGGACTGTTGCTGCGCGACCTGCGGATGCCCGATTTCTGCGATTACGCGGTGGACGTGCCCAAGCCCGGCGTGGTGCAGGGCGAGGCCACTCGAGTGCTGGGGAACATGCTGCGCGACGTGATGAAGCTGAATGCGGGGTCGTCGAATTTCCGCGTGATGGGGCCGGACGAGACGGCCTCCAATCGCTTGGGGGCTCTGTTCGAGGTGACCAATCGCATGTCGGAGGCCGAGATCCTGGCTTCGGACGACCACGTGGCGCGCGACGGGCGGGTGATGGAAGTGCTGAGCGAGCACATGTGCCAGGGATGGCTGGAGGGCTACCTGCTCACGGGGCGGCACGGGTTCTTTTCGTGCTACGAGGGGTTCATCCACATTATCGATTCGATGTTCAACCAGCACGCCAAGTGGCTGAAGGTGACGCGGCACATCGAGTGGCGGCGGCCGATCGCGTCGCTGAATTACCTGCTGACCTCGCACGTGTGGCGGCAGGACCACAACGGATTCAGCCACCAGGATCCGGGCTTCATCGACCACGTGGTGAACAAGAAGGCCGACGTGGTGCGGGTGTACCTGCCGCCGGATGCCAACACCCTGCTCTCGGTGGCCGACCACTGCCTGAGGAGCCGGCACTATGTGAATGTCATCGTGGCCGGAAAACAGCCGGCGCCGCAATGGCTCAACATGGACGCGGCGATACGGCATTGCACCATGGGAATCGGCATCTGGGAGTGGGCCAGCAACGATCACGGAGCGGAGCCGGACGTGGTGATGGCGTGCTGCGGGGACGTACCGACGCTGGAGACGCTGGCGGCGGTGGATTTCCTGCGGGGGGCGGTGCCGGACTTGAAGATCAGGGTGGTGAACGTGGTGGACCTGATGACGCTGCAGCCCTCGAGCGAGCATCCGCACGGGCTTTCGGACCGCGATTTCGATTCGATTTTCACCAGCGACAAGCCGGTGGTGTTCGCGTTTCACGGCTATCCGTGGCTGATCCACCGGCTGACGTACCGGCGCACCAACCACGCCAACCTGCACGTTCGCGGATATAAGGAGGAAGGCACCACCACCACGCCGTTCGATATGACGGTGATGAACGACCTGGACCGCTTCCACCTGGCGATGGACGTGATCGACCGCGTGCCGCATCTGCGGTCGGTGGCGGCGCACCAGAAGCAGGCGTTGCGCGAGCGGCTGATCGAGCACAAGCTGTACATCAAGAAGTACGGCGACGACATGCCGGAAATCCGCGACTGGCAGTGGCCGGCCTGATCGGGACGCCATGAAGGTACTGGTGCTGAACGGCGGATCGAGCTCGCTGAAGGCCGTGTTGCGCGACTTGCCGGAAGGCCCATTGCCGGACGATGCGCCGCAGCCGTTGTGGGAGGCGAACGTGGATTGGGGCCGCCATCCCGGGCGGGCGCTGATCCGCGTGCGCCGCGGAAGCGAGACCGCGCGGGAGAGCGACACCGCGATTCGGAATCCGGACGAAGTGCTGCGGCCTGTGATCGAGACGATGTGGAGCGGGGAGGCGGCGGCGCTGCGCGGGCCGGAAGAGGTGCGGGTGGTGGGGCATCGCGTGGTCCACGGGGGCAAGGCGTTTCGGGATACCACGCGCATCACGCCGGAGGTTCGCGCGGAGATTCGCAAGTATTGCGAGTTCGCGCCGGAGCACAACCGGCTGGAACTGGAGGCGATCGAAATCGCGGAGGCGATTTTCGGGGCTGCGGTGCCTCAAGTGGCGGTGTTCGATACGGCCTTTCATGCCACGCTGCCACTTGCCGCGCAGGTGTACGCGGGGCCGTACGAGTGGTTCGAGAAAGGCATCCGGCGCTACGGATTCCACGGCATCAGTCACCAGTACGCGTGGCAGAGGGCCGCGAGAATTCTGGGCGGGGATACGACGCGGGTGCGGCTGGTGAGCTGCCATCTGGGGAATGGAGCTTCGCTGGCGGCGATCCTGGGCGGGGTGAGCGTCGACACGACGATGGGCTTCACGCCGCTCGACGGGCTCATGATGGGGACGCGGTCGGGCTCGATCGATCCGGGGATTCTGATTTACCTGGTGCGGCATCTGAATTACCGCGCGGATGAATTGGACCGGGTGCTGAATCAGGAATCGGGATTGAAGGGGGTCTCGGGGATTTCCGCCGACATGCGCGAGATTCTGGCGGCCATAGAGAGCGGCGACGCACGGGCGCGCCTGGCGTTCGACGTGTATGCGCATCGGCTCTGCCGCGAGATCGGCGGCATGGTGGCGGCGTTGGGCGGATTGGATGTGCTGCTGTTTACGGCGGGGATCGGCGAGAATTGCGCGCCCCTAAGGGCGGCGGTATGCGAGCGGATGGCGTACCTCGGAGTGAAGCTGGATGCGGGGTTGAATGCACGGCCTCGGATGGACAGCGATATTGCCGAGGCGGGGTCGGCAGTGCGGGTACTGGTGATCCATGCGGACGAGGATTGGCAGGTGGCGCGGGAGTGCCACCGGCTGTTGGGAGGCGGGGGCGCGTTGGCAGGCTGAAGCGCCTGGCGGAAGCGCCTGCCGCACATCCGCGCTCAGGCGGGCAGCTTCTGCAAGACCCGTTCGAGCGAGGCCGCGTCGGGGACGCTTCCCTGGGCGATTCGCGGGCTTCCGCCGCCGCGCCAGCCGGCCTCGGCCAGTGCGGCCTTCAGCACTTTGCCCGCGTGGACCAGGACTGGTCGATGCCCGCGATGAGATCACGCTCGCCGGAGCACTTTCCAGAACATGTTAGCTGGCGGCACATCGACCATTGCCGCGAGAACCTGGCTGCCCTATTGCGCTTCCTCGGCTTGACGGAGCCGGTCGAGTGCCTGTTGCGAGGCGTCTTTGAGCGGACCCAGATCGTCCTCGATCATCACCCATATGCGACCCGCGTCGACCCTGTCGTATTCGTGTCGCAAGAAGTTTCCCAGGGCACGCACTCTGGGCCACGGAACAGTGGGACACAATTCCTCCGCCGCTTCCCCCAGTTTCTTCGCAGCTTCACTGATCCGTTCCAAGCACCTCTCGGTCGCATTGCGCGTCTTCAGATCTTCCTCGTAAGCGTTGAGGTCCATTCCCCTCGTAAACTCTTCGATGAGGATGATGTTTTCAAGGATATCTGCGAAGCGCTGGATCGGATCTTTAGAAGGCACGAACTGCCTCTGCCTCGACGTTCTTCTGCACCCGCGGTTTCAGCGTACCCTCCTCGACAAGTTCGACCGTGCGGCCCAGCATCCGCGAGATCTGCTCCTCCATTCCCACAACGTCCAGCAGCGAGATGCGGCGGGTATCGTCGAATGCGGCCAGCAAGTCGATATCGGAATCGGGACGGTCGTCTCCACGTGCCGTCGAACCGAACAGCGAGAGGCGAAGTATGCCTGCGGCCCTCAGTTCCGATTCGTGCCTGCGCAACGTGGCGATCACGTGCTCGCGATCCATGCTCCCATTGTCGCGGTACATCCGTTTGTGGTCAACCGGGCAAAGCGCCTGGCGGCCCACGTCATACTCCGCCGGACAAGGGTTACGGCGCGCCTTCAACCGCCTATGAAGGGCCGGGCCCGGGGTCCGCCCTGGGGTCCGCCCCACAAGATATGCAGAATCGCAAAGTAAGCGGCATTGCGCGGAAGCCCTGCCCCACGTCACGCCGTCCCGCCGCGAAGCAGCGACGCAGCGGTGGGAGCGGCTACGGCGGCCAGGCGCGGGCGATCGGGAGCTTCGGGGATGATGTCGCCTTCGCCGGGGGCCAGGAAGAGATTCGCATCGATGCCGTGCTGGCGCGTGTACAGGTCGTAGTAGCGGCCCTGGAGATCGTAGAGCGACTGGTGCGTGCCGCGCTCCACGATGCGGCCGTCTTCCACCACCAGGATCTGGTCCGCGCGGCGAATGGTGGAAAGGCGGTGGGCAATCACGAACGTCGTGCGGCCCTTCATAAGGTAGGCCAAGCCCTCCTGGATGGCGGCCTCGGATTCGGAATCCAGGCTGGAGGTGGCCTCGTCGAGGATGAGGATGCGCGGATTGGCCAGGATGGCGCGCGCGATGGACACGCGCTGGCGCTGGCCGCCCGAGAGCTTGACTCCGCGCTCGCCGACGATGGTGTCGTACTTCTTTTCGAAGCGCTCGGCAAATTCGTCCACGCGGGCGATGCGGCAGGCTTCGAGGATCTGCTCCTCGGTGGCGGCGGGACGGGCGAAGGCCACGTTTTCGCGAATGGATCCGTCGAAGAGGAAGGT
>OMOG01000466.1 GCA_900290305.1 Candidatus Sulfopaludibacter sp. SbA4 | reverse complement strand
AGGTTTTCGTCACAGTGTGCCCTCCGTTCACGGGATTGACCACCCAAGTTATTAGTTCTAAAATAAATGTCAGCCGATATAGCCTGTCTGAAAGCGGTGAGCCGTATGACTGCTGCACGCCTTTCGATTTCATGCGTTTCCGTATGCGCGGCGCTGTGCCTCATGGCATCGGACCAGACCCAGGACGACCCTGCCAAAAAGGCCCCCGCGCAAGAAAACGCCCAGCGCGAAACCATCGCCAAGCCCCTGTCCCAAAAGCAGATCAAGAAGAATGCGGCCAAGCTCAAAAAGGAGCTCGAGACCCCCTACCGGAAGTGGCTCAACGAGGACGTTGCCTACATCATCACGGACGAGGAGCGCTCCGCATTCAAGCGCCTTCAGACCGACGAAGAACGCGAGCAGTTCATCGAGCAGTTCTGGTTGCGCCGCGATCCCACCCCCGACACCCTGGAGAACGAGTTCAAGGAAGAGCACTATCGCCGGATCGCTTATGCCAACGAGCACTACGCCTCGGGCATCCCCGGCTGGAAGAGCGACCGCGGGCGGATTTACATCACGTTCGGACCGCCTGACGAGATCGAGTCCCACCCCTCGGGCGGCACCTACGAGCGGCCTCCGGAAGAAGGCGGCGGTACCACTTCCACATTCCCCTTCGAGCAGTGGCGCTACCGCTACATCGAAGACCTCGGCAACAATATCATCATCGAGTTTGTCGACCCCACCATGTCGGGCGAGTACCGCATGACCATGGACCCGTCTGAAAAGGACGCCCTGCTGTACGTGCCGGGCGCCGGCCTCACGCTCATGGAGCAGATGGGGATGTCCGACAAGACGCAGCGTTTCAACAACACGGACGGTACGCACCTCGGCGTTCCCTTCGGCGGCCAAACCCAGAGCATGAACGAGTTCAACCGCCTCGAGCAGTTTGCCAAACTGCAGAAGCCGCCGTCCATCAAGTTCCATGACCTGGAAGCGCTCATTACTTCGAAGGTCTCCTTCAATGTGCTGCCGATGAGGGTGCAGGTGGATTATTTCCCCATCACCGACGCCTCGGTGCTGACCGCCTTCACGATTCAGTTCAACAATAAGGACCTGGAGTTCAAGAGCACGGAGGGCGTGCAGCGGGCCGCGGTCAACATTTTGGGCCGCGTCACCTCCATGACGCGGCGGCCCATCAGCAATTTCGAGGAAACCGTCGAGGTGCTGTCTCCCAAAGAGATGCTGCAGGATTACGCCAAGCAAAAGTCGATCTACCAGAAAATCATTCCCCTGGCGCCCGGCACCTATCGTTTCAACGTGGTGGCAAAGGATGTGGTCGCCGGGACCGTCGCTTTGTACGAATTGAGAATCGACATCCCGCGGCTGGATCCCGACAAACTGTCTTCCAGCAGCCTGGTTCTGGCCGACGTGCTCCAAAAGATGCCGACCAACAGCATCGGGGCGGGCCAGTTCGTGCTCGGCGATTCGAAGGTGCGGCCGCGCCTGGACAGTACTTTTAAGCGCGATGAAAAGCTGGGAATCTATCTCAAGGTCTACAATTTTGGGGCGGACGAAAACACCCACAAGCCGGAAGGGCAGGTGGAATATGTCATCGTCAAGAGCGGCAGCAACGACACAATCTTAGATTTTACAGAAGACCTCTCCCATGTGCCGGACGCCTCTTCGAGCCAGATAACAATCGAACAGATCCTTCCACTCAAGGACTTAGCGCCAGGCCAATACACCATCCAGTTAAAGGTGACGGACAAGAAAAATAACCAGGTGCTCACCCCGTCGGCCAAATTTACGGTAACCTGAAGTTAACGCGGGATTCCCCGCACAGTGCAAAGAGCGTCGATGTTCGGCATGAAGACGCACAGAACGGTTGCTTCGCTGGTGGTGGGAATGGCCTGTCTGGCCGGTCCTTCCGCCGCCCGGGCGGCCAGTCTGCTGAAGCTTTCCGGCGCCATCACCGGAATCGTGAGCGATCCGGCTGGCATCCCCCGGATGGGGGCGAGCGTCCTCTTATACAATCGGCAGGATCGCTTTCTGGGGAAAGCGCTCACCGATTCGCACGGCGAGTTCCTGTTCGCCAGCCTTCTCCCCGACACCTATTCCATCCGCGTCACCCTGGCCACCTTCGTTCCCGCGCTCCGCAAGGATATCCTGGTTCAGCCCGGCATGCGGAGCGTGTTGAATGTCAGCCTGAACAGCCTGTTCAGCACGATCCAGATCTCCTACCCGGCGCTCGATAGCGGCCTCTTCAGCGACGACTGGAAATGGGTGCTGCGCAGCGCTCCTTCCACCCGGCCGGTGATGCGATTCGCGGATGTGGCCCTGGGCCGTGGGCCGGCCGGTCCGGCTCCCCACACTTCGGTCTTTTCGGATACGCGGGGCATCCTGAAGGTATCGGCGGGCGAAGGCGGCCTCTTGACAGGCGTGGGAACCGAAGCCGACTTGGGCACGGCTTTTGCCCTAGCCACGTCGTTCTACGGCAGCAACATGCTCCAGGTGAGCGGCAACGTGGGATACGGGTCCCAGACCGGGACGCCCACCGCGGCCTTCCGAACCAGCTATAGCCGCAACATCGCCGGCACCAGTCCCCAGGTCTCCCTCACCATGCGGCAGTTGTTCCTGCCGGCGCGCTTGGGCGCGGTGGCCGCCGGGAACGAAGCCGCACTGCCGATGCTGCGCACCATGACCGCCGGCATCGACGACCATCTGCAGCTTGCCGACAACGTCACGCTGCAATACGGCATGACGATGGACGCCGTCACTTTCCTGGACCATCTGAGCTACTTCAGCCACTATGCGCGGCTCAGCTTCGACCTGGGAGGCGGCTCCGCGTTGGAAGCCGCGTACACGTCCGGCAATGCGCGGCCCGATCTCGCCGCTTCCGCCGCCGGGGGTAACGATGCGGACCTGCAGCGCGATATCAGCACGCTGGGGGTCTTTCCGAACGTTTCGCTGCTCAGCGGCCGCGCCCGCGTGCAGCGCGGCAATGAGTACGAATTGACGTACTCGCGCAAGGCCGGTTCACGGACTTATTACCTCTCCGCCTACGGCGAATCGATCAGCAACGCGGCCCTCTCGATTGTGGCTCCGGCCGGCCTATACGCCGCGGGCGACTTGCTTCCGGACCTCTTCTCGGGCAATTCGATTTTCAACGTCGGCGATCGCCAGAGCACCGGGTACAACGCAGCCGTCACCCAGGCCGTGGGCCAGCATGTGAGCGCCACCGTGATGTACGGATCGATGGGCGTGCTGACCGCCGATAACCGGGAACTGGTGAGCAACAGCCCCGATGAATTACGCTCCATGATCCGCGCCGGCCGCCGCCAGGCCGCTACCGGCCGGGTAGCGTTTACCGCGCCGCGCACCGGGACCCACATGGTGGCCAGCTACCAGTGGAGCAACGACCATCGCTGGGTCATGGGTGGCAACCTGTACAGCACGCAGGCCATCCGGCAGACTCCGGGATTGAACCTGTACATCCGGCAGCCGATTCCGGGTTTCGCCATGCTGCCCTGGCGCATGGAAGCTACGGCCGACCTGCGCAACATGCTGGCGCAGGGCTACCTGCCGCTCAGTATGGTCAATGGCCAGCAGGTCCTTCTGGTCGAAACCCCGCGCAGCTTCCGCGGCGGCCTCAGCTTCATCTTCTGATTGCGCATCGATTCCCACCACTCCTTTTCCGAACGCTATCCCCTCGAGCATCTGGCGTCCATTCTCGCGCGTAACCGCTTCGCAGGTTCCGTGTTGGTAGCACAGGCATTCATGCCTGTGTTGTCTTTGGACTTCATCCGCGCCATCATCCCGCCATTCGAACCGCATCTCCTGGACGAATATCAGCGCCACCCCAAATTCCGCGGCGTCTGCCATTCCTTTACCTCCGAAATCCCAGACTCCCTCGGGGAGCTCGAGCGCCGCGGCATCCCCCTCGACGCGGACGCCGAATTGATTTTGATCCGCCGAATCGCGGAGCGTTTTCCCGCGCTGCGGATCGTGATCGATCACCTCGGCGGCCCGCCCAAAGGCGATTGGGCGCACGATCTCGAAATGGCCGCCGAGTCGCCGCAGGTCTTCTGCAAGCTGAGCGGGTTGGCCCGCTTTCAACCGTCGCCGCGCCCCTACGTGCAGCATGCGCTCGCGGTCTTCGGTCCGCGGCGCCTGATGTTCGGCAGCGACTGGCCGGCGTGCCTGCCGGAGTTCACCTGGAAGGCCTCGCTGGCCGCGTTCACGCAGGCCATCGGTCCGCAGACCATCGAAGTGCGGGAGGAACTCCTGGGAGGCACGGCGGCGCGATTCTACGGACTGGGCGATAAACTGGAGTAGATGTCGGCCAAAGCGTTCGGGTTCAACCAAGACGAATTGAAACTCCTGCTGGTTGCGGTGAGGCAAATGCGGCGCACCTTCACGCAGCCGCGCAAGAGCGATCCCTCCCTTGAAGCTTACGCCAGCCTCTACGACGACCTGTTCGAAAAACTCCGCGACATGGCCGGCCCGCTCCCGGAACAAGTGGAAGACGTGATAGAGTAACCCGAGTGCGAAGCTCCCACCTCCTCTTCTTCCTGTTGGCCGCAACCACTGCCTCCGCGCAGCCCGCGGCTCCGGTAGATCCGGCGCTGACCGAAATTTCCGCCACGATTTGGTACCAGCAGGCGGTGGTGTCGCCCGATGGCTCGCGGCTGGCGTACGTGCAGTCGGCCAGTCCGGGCAAGTCGGAAATCTTCACCGTGAGCCTGGCCGGCGGCGACTCGAAGCCGGCGCGCATTTGGGCGGGCGAATCGACTTCGGCCGAGAGCAGCGTGGCGTGGTCGCCCGACAGCAAGCAGATCGCCTTCCTGTCGGACCGCGAGAAGTTCGGCCAGCTTCAGCTCTACGTGGCGCCCGCGGCCGGCGGCCGGCCCCGGCAATTGACCCATCTCACGGGCCTGCTGGCCGACCCGCGCTGGTCGCCCGACGGCCGGCGGATTGCGATTCTCTTCACCGAGAATCTGCCGCGCGCCGCCGGGCCCCTCGATCCGGTCCTTCCCGATTCGGGCGTGGTCGAGTCGAAGGTCTACGAGCAGCGCATCGCCATCGTGGACGCGGCCGGAGGCGCCGCGCGCCAGGTCTCTCCGGCGGACTTCTACATCTATGAATACGACTGGTCGCCCGATGGCCGGAGCTTTGCCGCGACGGCTGCGCGCGGCGCCGGTGACGACAACTGGTGGATCGCCCAGCTCTACACGATCGCCGCCGACAGCGGCCAGATGCGGGCCATCTTCAAGCCCGGCGTGCAACAGCAGATTGCCGTGCCGCGCTGGTCGCCCGACGGAAAATCCATCGTCCTGATCGCCGGGCTGATGAGCGACGAAGGCGTGAACGGCGGCGAGATCCTGCAAGTGCCGGTCGGCGGCGGGGCGGCGCGCAACCTCACGCCGGGAATCGCGTCCTCGGTGAGCCACCTCGCCTGGCCCAGGCAGTCCGCCCATCTCTACTTCACCGAACATGCCGACGGCGGCAGCGCGATCTCCCAATGGGATCCCGCGACCGGCAAGGTCGAGCGGCTGTCGCAGGGCGACGAGAGCACCAACCCGTCGTTCGAAGACATCGGCATTTCGCTTTCGGACGACGGCAAGGTCTCCGCCCTGATTCGCAGCTCGTGGCGGCAGCCGCCCGAGGTGTGGGCCGGCGCCATCGGCAACTGGAGCCAGAGGACCCGGGCGAATTCCCAGCGCAAGCCGCTGTGGGGCGAAGCCAAGAGCCTCCACTGGACGAGCGACGGCTTCCGCGTGCAGGGCTGGCTGCTTTACCCGGTGAACTTCAACCCAAGCCGCAAGTACCCGCTAGTGGTCGCGGTGCACGGCGGGCCGGCATCGTCGTTGAAGCCCTTCTGGCCGCGGCCCGGATTCAATCCGGCGCTGCTTTCGCAGCAGGGGTACTTCGTCCTGATGCCGAATCCGCGCGGCAGCTACGGGCAGGGTGAGAAGTTCACCCTCGCCAACGTCAAGGATTTCGGGGGCGGCGACCTGCGCGACATCCTGGCCGGCGTCGACGAGACCGTCAAGACGGCGCCCATCGATGCCAACCGCATAGGCATCACCGGCTGGAGCTACGGCGGCTTCATGACCATGTGGGCGGTGACCCAGACCACGCGGTTCCGCGCGGCCGTGGCCGGCGCCGGACTCGCCAACTGGCAGAGCTATTACGGCGAGAACGCCATCGACCAGTGGATGATTCCCTACTTCGGCGCCTCGGTCTATGACGATCCGGCAGTCTATGCGAAGAGCTCGCCGATCACCTTCATCAAGCGGGTGAAGACGCCCACGCTGGTGCTGGTGGGCAGCGGCGATGGCGAGTGCCCGCCGCCGCAATCCTACGAATTCTGGCACGCCCTCAAGACGCTGGGCGTGAAGACCCAGATGGTGGTGTATCCCAACGAAGGCCACCTGTTCCACGAGCCCGAGCACCAGCGCGATGTGCTGGTGCGCATGATCGAGTGGTTCAACGGGAACCTGCGGTAAGGTTACGGCCGTCGGCCAAAACCAAAAATGACGCTCGTAGCCCGGCCGCCATGCAGGCCCCGCGGAGTAGGCGTCGGTTTGATAACCGCTCACCGGGAACATGCCGGCGGCGCTTACGACCCGCGAGATGTCGCGGTGAGCCGCAGTACAGCTCGTCATTTAACGAGTTACCATAGGTGGCATGTCACGCCCGCACGTTGCGTGCTTCGCTGCCGTCCTTCTGGGAGCGATGCTCGTATCACAGGCTTCGCCGCAGGGGCCTGCCCGCCCGAAACGGATCCTGGCCTGGGGAGACACGCTCACCGCTTACCAGCACGATTCGATCTCGCATGCCATGGCCACCATCGAACGCCTGGGCCGCGAGTCGGGCGCCTACGACACATACATCCGCACCGATTCGCAGTTGATCAGCAAGCAGGCCATCCCGGCTCCGGCGCGCAATACCCGGAACCTGAATTACTTCGATGCCATCTTCTTCATGGGCACCGGCGACAACCTTGACGCGCAGCAAAAGAAGGACCTGATGTCGTTCATCAAAGAGGATGGCAAAGGCTTCGTGGGCGCGCACACGGGCGACGATGCGTTCTTCGACTGGCCGGAATTCGGCGAGATGATCGGCGGCTATTTCGACGATCACCCGTGGGGAGTTTTCGACGCCCCGGTCATCGTGGAGGACCCCAACTTTCCGGCGATGAAGATGTTCCCGGCGACCTTCAGCATCCGCGACGAAATCTACCAGCACAAGGACTTCTCACGAGAGAAGGTGCACGTGCTGGCGCGGCTGGATGCCTCCAAGCTGGACCTTACCAATCCCAAGGTCCACCGCACCGACCGCGATTTCCCGGTGGCGTGGACCAAGATGTACGGCAAGGGCCGCGTGTTCTACTCGACCTTCGGCCATGCGGACGAGGCCTGGGACAATCCGCAGGTGCAGAAGATGTATCTCGCGGCGCTGAAGTGGGCGCTGCGAATGGAAGGCGAGGACGTGACTGTGGGCGGCGGCCGCTAGGCGACGGCAAGAGCGCGACCAGGGGGTCGCGCGCGGACGAGGGCGTCCGCCCCACTAGTATATCGTTTCATTAAAACATATCCATTTGATCTTGTTTCGTGTTATGCTGGGCGCAT
>OMOG01000214.1:24802-26933 GCA_900290305.1 Candidatus Sulfopaludibacter sp. SbA4 | reverse complement strand
GACGGGCGCACCAGGACGCCCGCCGGCGGCGGTCCGAACGGCTGGCCCGTGTAGGGATTGATCAGCGCCGGATCGTAATTGGCCGCCACGGTGTTGCCGGCGAGCGTCCCACCGGCGGGCGGAATGGCCGCCTGGCGGAGCAGCGCGAGCGAGGCATTGCCGATAGTGCCGGATTCATCGAGCGAAGGTCCGATGTACTCCCAGCGCAGCCCGAGATTCGCCGAGAATCTGGCGCCCACCTTGATATCGTCCTGCACGAAGGCCGCGCCATAATAGCGGCGGTAGCGATACTCCACCTCGCCATTGGGTCCCACGCCTTCGTTGGCCTGCACGGTCTGGATGTTGCTGCGGCCGGCGGGGCTCAGGTTATCGGCGGCGCTCAGGCCGACCAGGAAATCCTCGAACGTCTGGAACGTAATTTTGCCGCGGGCGCCGCCGGTATCGGAGCGGCCGTTGTACTGGTCGAGGAAGGAGCCGCCGCCGCGCAGGCGCTGCTTGCCGTGGACCCACGAAAGGTTGTCGGCCCACGACCAGGTGCGCGTTTCGAAGTGGTTGTCATTGGGATCGGAGCCGAAGAGACGGAACGAGCCCATGGGTCCGAGCACGGTGATCTCGGGCGGCTGCGGGAGCAGCGGATCCACCGCCGTCATCCCCACTTGGGATGCGGTGGGGGTGCCGACGCCGTGAGTGTCCGTGCGGTTGCGGGTGAAGGCCATCACCGCCTCGTTGGCCGTGTTCGCGCTCACCTGCGTGGTAAGCCGCAGGCTGGACGCCACGTCGGTGGCCGCCAGCGCCTGTGACGCACCAAAGCCCGGAACGATGGGAGCGCCCGGGTAGCCGCCGGGCGAGCCGAAGGAGCGCAACTGGTCCACGGTGGCCGCAAACACGCGCGCCGAGAGCGTATTCCGCGGGGACACGACGTAATCGCCGTTGCCGAGAAAGTGCTGCTCGTTGTAGGTGGACGGCATGCTGTAGGCGGAGAATCCAAGCCCGGCATTCGTTCCGGCCGGAAGAATGGTTTCGGGCGAAGGAATCAGGTAGCGGCCGGCGCTGTCCTTCATCTGCAGCAGGCCGAGGGCGACGGGGTTGATGGGCGCCGTGGCGCTGGTGCTTTGGTTGGCGCAGTCGAGTTGCCGGCCGCCGGCATAGGTTTGATAGCGGGAGTCGCCGGGGTGATTGCCCGGACAGAATTGCGCGGCGAGCGCGGCCGCCGAGCGGTCGCCGGTGAGCGCCGGCAAGATGAGATTCGACACGGAGGTGGGGTCGAGTCCGTTGACCTGGCGGGTGGCCTGCCAGGAGGCGAAGAAGAACAGTTTGTTGTGCTTCACGGGACCACCGGTGGTAGCGCCGAACTGGTTCTGTTTCAGGTGGGGCTTCGGCTGCCCTGTGGAGTTGAGGAAGAACGCGCTGGCGTTGAATATGTCGTTGCGCAGAAACTCCCACAGGCCGCCGTGGAAGCTGTTCTCACCGCGCTTGGTCATGAGGTTGGTGTTGGGGACCATGGCGCCGAACATGGCGTCGTTCTGCGAGGTCTGAATCTTGAACTCGGAGATGGCATCCGGGTTCGGCACGGTGCTGGGCGCCCAGGCTCCATCCACGGTGTAGCCGCCGGCGGTGGTGTTGCCGTTCACGTTGACGCTGGGGGTGCCGCGGCCGAGCGTGCCGGCGTTGTTCACGCTGGCCACCGAGCCCGAAGACATCGACAGCACCTGGGTGAAGTTGCGCGTGTTGAGGGGCACGGCGGTGATGGTCTTCTGATCCACCAGTGTGCCGGTGGAAGGCGCTGCCGCGCGCAAACGGCAGGGACACTCCACGGTGACGGTGGAGTCTCCCGGTTCGAGCACGGCATCGAGCACCGGAAGTTCCGAGGCGTTGAGGGTCAGCTGCGCCATGCGCGCGGTCTTGAAGCCCTCGCGCTCAAACTCGACCTGGTAGGTGCCCGGCGGCAGCAGCGAAAAACGGAATGCGCCGGCCGCGTCCGCCGTGGCAATGTGCCGCTCGTCGGTGGCCGCGTTCAGCAGCTTGACGGTGACCTCGGGGAGCTGCTGGCCGGCGGCGTCGGTTACCGAGCCTTCCAGCGCGCCGGCGGCGGCAGACTGCGCACGAGCCGGTACCGAGCCGGCCGCAACGA
>OMOG01000214.1:0-24792 GCA_900290305.1 Candidatus Sulfopaludibacter sp. SbA4 | reverse complement strand
CTTCCAGCGCGCCGGCGGCGGCAGACTGCGCACGAGCCGGTACCGAGCCGGCCGCAACGAGAACGAGTGCGACGATCTGCCTGCAAGAGAACACGCGTGTCAACTCCGGGGAGTAAACAGGATTCTAGCACCTGTAACTCTGAGTTGGTTAAGGAGTCACGCGCAGGCTGCCAGCCTGTCCCACATAGCTGCCGGCGCGACCGGCTCACTCCGTCAAGCGGCCTCGGTTTTGCGGTGGAGAACCATCAACTGGTCGGGGCGGATATCGACCATGGCATAGGTTTGCCCGTTTTCATCGGAGAACTCCACCAAAAGCGCATGCTCGCCCTCCCGTTCAAGATGCTCCACCACAGTCCCGATTTGTCCTCGGGTAAGTCTGTGATCGGGGAGATCCTCGGTCAGTGCGACTAGTGTGAGCAGAGGGATCGACTTCATGGCGTGGCACTCCTTCTTACGTAGCAGGTCGTCAACCGCGGGAAGTCCTCGGAATGCCGTACAATCCAACCGCTCCTCACCACGGCTGAACCTGACGCAGTGGTCAACAAAAAGTCTAACACGTAGAGAACTCCAAACCGAGTCTCGGACACGACAGAGGCTGGCTGGGAGGAGGCGGCTTCGAGGAGCCGTTCCCGGAGCCATTCGGTATCGGCACGACCGAGACCCAGCGCGGCGGCGAATACCCGGGCCTTGTGCTTGCCATCCTCGTGGAGGGAACTGAGGCAGTAGTCGCGCACTTTTTCGATATCGACAACGGCCCGGTTGCCATTTGGGAGTCGCATTACCTGTTGCAATTATATGGCTTGGCCCACCGGCCGCGCAGCTTAGCCGCTACGGGAGCCTGGTTCCCGGGCACCAAGGTGAGTTGATTCGTCCAGCCTTGTGGATCGTCAGTCCCGAGAGGAGCCGTCCGCATCCTTGCCCGTGAAGGGCCGGATCGGTCCGGTCTCGGAGGCTGGGATAAGGGGCAGACGTGCGATGAGACTGCGAGCGATGCAGGGCTGGCTGCGTGCGACGTGATCCTCGACAATCCGCCGGATCAGATCGCCTGGGGTGCGCCCTCCCGCCTGGCGAGCATCTCGAGTTGCCGGAGAACTTCCTCCGGAAGTTCCACTGTGGCTTGCATAATCACTATTGTCCCATGCCAGGCTTCGTTCGGGGGAGATTGACTCGCCCCGATTCTCCAAGAAATTTTCCGGGCTTTAGTCCAGCTTGTAGATGGTCAGTCCCGAGAGGAGCTTGGGGTAGAAGTCAGTGGACTTTTGCGGCATCACTCCACCGGCGAAGGAAGTGGCCGCCACACGCTCGACGGACACCGGTTTCAGCAGGAAGGCAATTTGCGCGGAGCCTTGTCGCGCCGCGTCCCGAGCGGCGTCCAGCCCACGGATGTAGCGCAGGTGCCGCTCGTTCCGCACGGCTTCCTCGCCGATTCCGAGCACGCCACCGAGGATGCGGTCGTGCAGGATGCGGACATCCAGCTCGTCCCGCGCGTTGCGTTCCTCCATCCGGAAGAGGCGGTCGCCGATGGCGGCCCCAATTACGGTGCGGTTGGCGGATTCGTCCCAGGAGCGCTGCAGGCGGTCGAGCGAATCGATCTCGTCCACCTGGAAATCGAAGGCGGCCTTTCGCAGGAAGTCGCCGGGGAATCCTTCTGTGGGCAGGCCGCTGGCGCTAATTCCACTCACGAGGCGGTGCGTGGCCAGGATTTTGAGGCCCGGCGAATGCATGTTGACGAACGTCATCATGACGCGGTCGGAGCCGGGGAGGCCGGGATTTTCGCCGCGAAATGCCAGTGCCGTTTCGTAGCGGTGATGGCCGTCGGCGATCAGCAGTTTCTTGTCGCGCATCAGGTCTGGAATGCCGGCGGACGCGGCGATCTTCCAGAGGCGATGCACGGCGCCATACTCGTCGGTGACCTGGGCGAGGGGCGGGCCGGCGGCGGCGCGGTCGAGCAGCGCGTCGATGCAGCCTTCCGGGTCGGGGTACAGCATGAAGAGCTGGCCGAAGTGGGCGTGCGTGTGGCGCAGCAACTCGAGCCGATCCTTCTTGGGGCCGGCGAGGGTCTGCTCGTGGCGGTGGACGACGCCGGCGGAGTAGTCCTCCACCGCGCCGAGTGCGATGAAGCCCTTGCGCACGAGGCGCTCCCCGGTATCGGGGACGGCGAATTCCTGGAAGCAGGGAAAGATGCCGGGCTCGCGCTCGCGGGCGAGAATGCCGGAGGCAATCCAGCTATGGAGATGACTCGCGGCGCGGGTATACGGGTTGTCAGAGGCGGAGTCCGACGGGGCGCGCTCGCCGAGGATCACGCGGACGAGGTTGTACGGGCTCAAAGAAAGATAGCGGGCCTGCATGGCGGGAGAAATCTTGTCATAAGGTTGCGTGACCAGATTCTCCAGCGGGCCGGCCTGTTCGCTGTAGCGAAGCGGGTGAAACGGGTAAATGCGGGCCAAGTTTCAGGATATCAGTGCTCGAGCTGGACCGTCCGGGCAGCGGGTAAAGAAACACAGGCAAAGAAACACAGGCAAGAATGCCTGTGCCACTAGCGCACCGCGGGAATCAGGTCGGGCGGGCGGCCCACCACACCAGTCTTGGCGTCATCGATATTCACTTCGTGCTCCCTGAGGACCGTGCCGAGCACGTTCTCCATGTTGATGCGGGCGTGGATGTACTGGTTGCGGGCGCCGACCTCGGACTGCTCGCGGGTGGTGGCATCGCGCTGCGCGATGATGACGTCGAGAATGGTAGCGGTTCCCAGCTCATACTTGCGGCGGCTGCCCTGCAGCACCTGCTCCTGTAGCCTGCGCGCCTCGACGGCGGTCTCGTAAGCGGAGCGCGACTGTTCCAGGGAGACTCTCGCGTTGACCACGTTCTGCTTGATGTTGTTGTGGAGCTGGCGGTCCTGGATCTGCTGCTGGCGATAGTTCAACTGGTCGGTGATCAGGTCGGCCTGGGCGGAACGGTTGCGGAGCGTCATGGTGAGGCTGATGCCCGCGCTGTAGTTGGGGAAGTTGCGCCCGAAGATCTGGCCCAAGACGTTGCCGTAGCCGCCCAGGAAGTACCCGTTCACGGTCGAGGGAGTGAACTGCTGGACGCCGCCGGGCCCGGGGACGGTATTGACCTGGCCGGCCAGACCGCTGTTGGATGTGCTGGCGGTCGCGGACAGCACCGGCAGCATGGCATCCCTGACGCCGAGCGTGGTGATGCGCGAATTCTCCAGGCCGATCTGGCTCTGCTCCACATCGGGGCGGTTGGTCATGGCTTCGGTGATCAGGTCCTGGATGGGGCTGACGATTTCCTGCCCGGGGACGTCGAAATGGTCGGTGGGAACGATGTGCGCCTCGATCACGGCCAGGTTGTCTATGGCGCCGCGAGTCAGATAGTTCTTCAGGATCGTTTCCTGGTTCAGCACTTGCGTTCGGGAATTGGTGACGTCCTGCTGGCTGGCTTTCATTTCGGCTTCGGCCTGGATAATGTCGATGGGGGCGATGGCGCCGAGGTCAGCTTTCCGCTTGTTGTCGTTGTATTGGCGGGTGTTGAGGTCGAGCGTCTGCTGGTACACCTTGTAGGCTTCGATGTCGGAGACCAGGTCCCAATAGAGACTGACCACGCTCACGACGGTGGCCATGACCTGGTTCTTGAAGGTGAGGTCGGAAATGCGCAGGCTGTTCTTGGCCACGCGAATGTAGCGGTTGTTGATGGACGGACGGAATCCCTGCAATAGGTTTTGCGTGACGGAGAGGTTGAGAGTGGCCTGGCTATAGGGGTTGAACTGGTTGAACGGCGAGTTCTGCGAAACCCCGATGGTGTTGCTCATGTATGCGGTGACCTGGGTGCCGGTCAGAAACCCCTCCTGGGCTCCGTATACGTACGACTTGTACTGGGACACCAGGAAGTTGGTGCCGGTGATATTGGTGGCGGTCTCGATGTTGGTGTTGTGGGTGAAGGTGCCGGTGAGGAACAGGACCGGATCGAGGTTGGGAACGGCGGTTCCCTGCAACTGGACATTGAGGCCGCTGAGGACGCCGCCCTGTCCGCTGCCGCCGCCGCTATTGCCGCTGGTGCCGCCGGAGCCAAGTTGCGTGCCCCCCAGAACGCCGAGCGTGGCGGATGACGGCCCGGACGTGATGCTGCTGGAGATGTTGCGCAACAGCGCGCCTGCGGAGACGCGCAGCAGGTTGGCTTGCGCCAGCTTGGGATTGTAGCGGGCGTATTCGAGATCGAGGTTGTTCTCGAGCGCCAGCGCGATGGCGTCGCGCAGAGACAGGTAGATGGTGCCGGCGCGCATCAGTTTCTCCAGGCGCGGCGAATCCTCGAAGGGGACGCGCGGGAGGGGATGGCCAACGTAATTATTGGTGATCCAGGAGAAGAAATGGTGTTGGCCGCCGGAGAGCTCCGGAGTCTGGGCGAAGCCCGGGAGGGCCATTACGCAGCAAAGCAGGATCGCGAGAACGGATTTGGCAAAAGACATAGTTGGTGAGAACCTCAAAGACCTATTATGGCCGACAAACGGGCCCATCGGATGTGCCGGAGAACGGCTTCTCTCCGGTATACGAGCAAACCGCATCCGGAGTTCGGGAATTGTGATGCCGGCGGACAGGGCCCATGCAGGTAAGACGATGGAGTTGGCGCTGGATTAGCCCGGGCTTCGAGGGTTGGGGGTTGGCAGGCGGAAGCGCCGGCGGAAGCGCCTGCCCCTCCAAGCCGGTCACGGGCTACACTCGAAGTATCTCGTGAACTCGCGGAAGGTTGTCATTGTCGGGGGCGGCATCGTGGGGTTGGCCACGGCCTACCGGCTGGGGGAGCGGTTTCCCGGCGCCGTCATCACCCTGCTCGAAAAGGAGAGCGCGGTGGGCCGCCACCAGACGGGCCATAACAGCGGTGTACTGCATTGCGGGTTGTACTACAAGCCGGGCACCGTGAAGGCGCGGCTGGCGGTGGCCGGCATCCGCCAGATGGTGGCCTTCTGCCAGGAGAACGGAATCCCGCATGAGATCTGCGGCAAGCTGGTGGTGGCGGCCGATGAGCGCGAAGTGGGCCGTCTTGAAGCCCTGAAAGATCGGGGCGCGGCCAACGGGCTGGAAGGGCTGCGGCGGCTGCGGCGCGAGGAGATGCGCGAGATCGAGCCGCACGTGGGCGGGGTGGCGGCGTTGCGCGTGCCGCAGGAGGGCATCGTCGACTACGCCAAGGTTTGCGAGACGCTCGTGGGCAAGCTGGCCGGGCGCGGATCGCGGGTGGTGACCTCGGCGCGGGTGATGCGGCTGCGGAAAACGGGCGCCGGCTGGGTGGCGGAAACGGCCGCTGGCGAATTCGCGGCGGACTTCCTGATCAACTGCGCCGGGTTGCACTGCGACCGCGTGTCGCAGCTTGCCGGCGAGCGCCGCGAGGTGCGGATCGTGCCGTTCCGCGGCGAGTATTACCAGATCCGCAGCGAGCGCCGGCAGCTTGTGCGGAATTTGATTTACCCGGTGCCCGACCCGCAGTTTCCGTTCCTGGGCGTGCACTTCACGCGGCTGATCCACGGCGGGATCGAAGCCGGTCCCAATGCCGTTCTGGCATTCGCGCGGGAGGGCTATCGCAAAACGGATTTCAACGCGCGCGATTTATTCGACGCGCTCAGCTACGGCGGCTTCTGGCGGTTTCTGCGACGGTACCCTTCGATGTGCTGGTACGAATTGCGGCGGTCGTTCAGCCGCGAGCTGTTCTGCCGGTCGCTGGCGCGGCTGGTGCCGGAGATTCAGCCGGGGGACCTGGCGGCCGGCGGTTCCGGGGTTCGGGCGCAGGCCATCTCGCGCGAGGGCGATCTGGTGCAGGACTTCCGGCTGGTGGCGCGCCCCAATGCGCTTCACGTGTTGAATGCGCCGAGCCCGGCGGCGACGGCATCGCTGGCGATCGGGTCGGAAATCGCCGCGATGGCGGGGGAGGCGGCATCCGCATGACGGTCCAGGTGGAAGCCTACTCCGGCTTCTTGACGAACTCGCGCAAGACGGCCGCGGCGCGATCGTTTCCGGTGCAGGATGGTACCGCGCCGCGGCCTTTGCGCGTCAAAGCAGACGAGCGGCCGTTGCGTTTTCGACTGGGAGACCGCTGGTACCAGGTAGAGGAAGTGCTCGACCGCTGGTACGACCCGGATGCGATTTACTTTCGCGTCCGCGCGGACGATCGGGATCTTTACGTTCTGCGCCATTCGGCGCCGGAGGATGTGTGGACGCTCGAAGCGTATCGGCGCGCGGCGTCCAGGGAATCGGGGTGATCGGGCCGGCCGGACTTGGGAGCGAGCAAGCCCGGCCGACAGAGACCACTTCAATCCTCAGACGTTCTCATCGAATCCTTCAGGCAAGGCGCTCCAGGGGGGCGTCTCAACTCAGTGTTCGATGGTACCGCTAGCACTGTTGTCCCCACATTACCCCAAGTCGATGTACTTGGCAATATTATCTTGAGTTAACTGCGCAATTTCAGCGTAAGTAGTTGCTTTAAAGTGAGTTTCTTGGAAATTGGCGCACTTTGAGGGCGCTGCAGGTGGGAACCTGCCTCTGTATATCGTTAGTAAGTGCCAAGTTGCCCGTATTTGGGGGTGCTGGTTAGTACGGGTTATGGGCCGGACCTTGGTACCAGTGGGGTACCAGTGGCCGGGATGCGCGAAATTGGCTACGATCGGTCTCTGAGGTAATCCAATGACACGGCGAGATTTTCTCGGTTCGGCAGCGGCGGCTGCCGGGCCGCGGCTATGGGGCGCTGAAACGAAGACTCCCNNGGGTGCTACGGTTCCAGGATCGAGACGCCCAACCTCGATCGGCTGGCCGCCGAAGGCGTGCGCTTCACGAACTTCTGTTCCGCGGACCCGGTATGTTCGCCGTCGCGCGCCGCGCTGCTGACGGGCCGGTATCCGACGCGGGTGGGTGTGCCGCGGGTGCTGTTTCCGCAGGACCGGGACGGGCTGAAGCTGGACGAAACCACGATGGCGAACGTCCTGAAGGCTCGCGGCTACAAGACGATGTGTATCGGCAAGTGGCACTTGGGGCGTCCCGCCGAGTACCTGCCGACCAGCCGCGGCTTTGACGAGTACTTCGGCATCCCGTACAGCAACGACATGAATCCCAGGGTATTGATGCACAATACCGAAGTCATCGAGGAGACCGCCAATCTCGAGACACTCACGGGGCGCTACACCGGGGAGGCGGGGAGATTCATCGCGGAATCGAAGGGATCGCCGTTCTTCCTCTACATGCCCCACACGTTCCCCCACATTCCGCTGGCCGCGTCGCAGCGCTTCCGCGGCAAATCGAAGGAAGGCTTGTACGGCGACGTAGTCCAGGAGATCGACTGGAGTGTCGGGGAGGTCCTGCAGTCCTTGAAGCGGAATGGACTGGACGGGAATACGCTGGTCATGTTCTCCAGCGACAATGGTCCGTGGTACCAGGGAAGTCCGGGTAAGCTCCGCGGCCGCAAGAACACGACTTACGAGGGAGGCGTGCGCGAGCCGTTCATTGCGCGATGGACCCGCAGGATTCCCCCGGGCCGCGTATCGAACGCCCTGGCGTCGATGATGGATGTATTCCCAACCGTCACCAGACTGTGCGGGGGCGCCATGCCGTCCAAGCCTCTGGACGGCATCGACATCTGGCCGCTGCTGCATGGAGACAGGCGATCCATCGATCGCCAGCCTCTTCTTTATTTCGACAATTGGGACCTTCAGTGCGCACGGTGGATGGATTGGAAGCTGCACATTGCGCGGCACAACACGGCAGCTTACACCCCGGCGCCGCCGGGTGGCCGCCGGAGCTATCTGCTGCCCAAACCGGAGCTTTACAACCTGGCGAGCG
Source organism: Candidatus Sulfopaludibacter sp. SbA4 (assembly GCA_900290305.1). Taxonomy (GTDB): domain Bacteria; phylum Acidobacteriota; class Terriglobia; order Bryobacterales; family Bryobacteraceae; genus OMOG01. The sequence goes on along the minus strand of OMOG01000214.1, from coordinate 16,975 downwards.
ATCCGGACGAGAGCTACGACGTGGCGCCCGGCCATCCGGATGTAGTCGAGCAGATCCAGGCGAAGATCGGGGCCATGATCAAGGACTTTCCCGAGCAGGTGCTGCAGGCGTACGCGGAGGCGAAGGCGCGTGCCGCGGATCCGAACACGCCGACCGGAGCATATCCCCAACCGGTCAAACAATAACCGCAGCAGCGCAGGCCCCGCTGAAAACGCCGGTCGCGGCCACGATCGGGTGCGCCTGTCGCGGTAGGTAGCCATGCCGGTGCGCACCCCGGTAAAATCCATCTATGGCCACGCCCATTGAGGAGAGGATGCGGACAGACTGGAATGCGCGCGCACGGTCAGACGCGTATTACTACGCGATCACCGGGCGGCGCCACCAGGATGCCGCGGAATTCCTGGCAAGTGCCGATCTGGTCTTCCCGGCTTTACAATCCGGTCTTTCGCGCCTCGGCACCGAGGGTCCCCGGAGAGCCCTCGAGATCGGCTGCGGGCCGGGGCGTCTGATGCTGCCGATGAGCCGGTTCTTCGACGAGATTCACGGGGTGGACGTCTCGGATGAGATGCTGGCGCTTGCCCGCCAGAACCTGCGCGATGTCCCGAACGCCCGCCTGTCGCGAAACTCCGGCTCCGATCTTGCCGCCTTCCCGTCCCGCTACTTCGATTTCGTTTATTCCTATGCAGTCTTCCAGCACATTCCGAGCGTCGAAGTTGTCTCGCGCTACCTCGAGGAATCGGCCCGCGTGCTGAAGCCGGGGGGTGTGCTGTGTTGCCAGGTGCGCGGCGGTGAGTTGCGCCCGGAAGACCACACCCGCCATGACCCCACCTGGGTGGGCTGCCTCTTTCCTTACCAAAAGGTCTTCGAAGTCAGCCGCAAGTGCGGTTTGCATCTACTTCAAATCTCAGGCATCGACAGGCAGGAGATGTGGATGGTGGGGCGAATGCCGGCGGCCGGCGCCGGAGTCAGTCAAAGTCATCCGGTCTTCAAGGCGGTTACCCCCACTGACAATCCGTTCGGGATCATCTCGCGGAGCGGCCCCGGCGCCGCATTCGCCTGCTGGCTGGAGGGCTTTCCGGAGTCACTTTCCCTGGAGTCAGTCTCAGTGACTCTAGGCAGTCTCGAAGCCGTCCCCGCTTATGTCAGCGAGCATCTGGGAAGCGGCGGTTACCAGCTCAACGTCCTGGTTCCCGCCGGCGCCCCGCTCGGAGAGACACCGGTAAGCATGTCTTTCAACGGAGTGCCGGTGCCGGGAGAGCACAATGTCGACATCCGGGACTATCCGGTCCCGGAGCCGGAACTGGTCAAGGTGACGGATGGCGTCGACCTTATGGTGGAATCGACCACCGCTACCGGCAGCTTGAAGGTGTTGCTCAGGGACGTCGCGGATCCGGACGCGGTCGCCTTCGAGCTGGGATCCGTGGCGATCGGAGACGTTACGTACTATTGCAACTACCCTCATGCCTTCGGGTATGAGTACACTCTGCAGCTACCCCCGGGCGTTACTCCCGGAGTGCACGTCCTCAGAATCAAGGCGCCGGGATGGGAGAGTACGGCGGAAGTCAACGTGCTGCCTCTACTTCGAGTGCCCGATTGAATCGAGGGAGGAAATCAGCTCGGCGAGAACCTTGTCTGTGTCTAAGGCCTTCCGCCGGGCCGCTTCGAAGAGGCGCGCGAGATCCACGTATGGATTGCCTCCTTCCGCCGTTACGCTGGTATCGGAGCTCGATGTTTCGTCTACGAGCCTTCCTTGCCGGTCGGAAACCTGGATCTCGTAGTCCCAAGAATCGTAGTCCTCCGGACTTCTCCTCCTGCCGATCGTCACGACGTTATGCGACACGCTCGCCAGGAAGACGTTCTCATCCGCGGTTTCCTCCCATTTGATCTTGCCCTCGGTCGTGAGGTCCAGCAGTCTTTCTATCAGCGTCGTAAGGAGATTGGAAACTGCCATGGTCAATCAGCCGCCTGTCTAATAGAGATCATAACGCGATTCAAGTCGTCCAGGATCCTTGATGCATCACTGTTGAGCCGGGCCCAGTCGAGGCCTTCTTGGGCGTTTCGGCTCCTTGCCCGTTCCACTTTTTGCTGCATGAGCCTGAATTTTTCGACGGACTGCGCGAGAACGGCCTTCTGCTCGCCGGTGACCTTCGACGGAGATTCCTGAATCGAGACCAGCCGCCGCCGCACCGCCGGATACCTCTCGAGCGAAACCTCCCAAGCCTTAATCCGATGAAGCCGCACGATCTCCTCGATGATCTCCAAAACAGCAGCCAACTCGGCGACGGCGTTGACACGAGCGAGTTTGCTCGCGAATCTGAATGGCGACCATTTTCGCCTGCTCGGCCGCCTTCTTTGTCCGTAGCAGAGTGATGATGGCGTAGATGAATCCAGCCACGCTCGCTACATCGCCCCAGTGCCTCCCGAAAAAGCTCGCGATGTCGTTTGCCATCAATGGAGCAATCGTATCAAAGCGCACCATACGGTGATATATCCCTACCCCGCCGCCCGCCGCAGCCGGTCCAAAACCCCCGCCCACTCGGGCGTGTCCGGCGGGCGTTCCACCGCGATCCAATCCAACCCCTGCGCATCGAGACGATGCAGCGTCTCGTAGAGGACCGCGGCATAATCAAGCGCGTTCTCCGGCATTTCACGCCCCATCCGCATCCATGCGCCCTTACCTAGGGGCGGACGCTCACCGGGAAGCAGCAAAAACAGCGGCGTTGCCGGCCGATAATGCCGCGCGTGCATCCCGGGAGACTCGTGCGGACCCGTCCCCGGCGCCGCCGCCACCGCGATCGGACCGATCAGCGCTTCCATCTCGGGCAGCGGAATCACGCCGGGCCGCAGAAGTAGAGGCGCGTCCACCAACGAAAGTACGGTCGACTCGATCCCCACGCGCGCCGGTCCGCCATCCAGCACGTAGTCGGCCAGCGATTCCGGCACATGGCCGGCAGTAGTCGGCGAAAGCTCGCTAAACCGATTGGCGCTGGGCGCCGCAATCGGCACGCCCGCCGCGCGGATCAGCTCCAGCGCCAGCGGGTGCGCCGGCATCCGCAGCCCCACAGTCGCGAGCCCCGCCGTTACGATGTCCGGAATCACCGCGCGCTTCGGCACCACCAGTGTCAGGGGGCCGGGCCAGTAGCGGCGCGCCAGCGTCTCGGCGGCGTCCGGCCACCGCGCCGCCAGATCGTGCGCCATCTCCACGGAATCCACGTGGACGATCAGCGGGCTGGTGCGCGGCCGCCCCTTCGCCGCGAAGATCCGCTCCACTGCCGCGCCGTCCAGTGCGTTGGCGCCCAGCCCGTACACCGTCTCGGTGGGGAACGCCACCAGCCGGCCGGCACGGATTACCGCCGCCGCTTCCGCAACGCTGACGCCTTTGACAAAGCTCACACCGGAGTCTCGTCTTTATCGTCGCCCGCGATTTTTCCGGTCTTGCGCCACACCAGCCAGGCGTGGATCAGCGGATCGAGGTCGCCTTCCAGCACGCGGTCCACGTCGCCCAACGCGAGCTTGCTGCGCAGGTCCTTCACCAGTCGGTAGGGCGCCAGCACGTAGTTGCGGATCTGGCTGCCGAAGTTGATCTCGAGTTTGGAGTCCTCGGTCTTGCGCGTCTCCTCGCGCTTCTTCTCCAGCTCCGCTTCGTACAGGCGCGCGCGGAGCTGCTTCATGGCTGTGTCGCGGTTCTTGTGCTGCGACCGCTCGTTCTGGCACTGCACCACGATGCCGCTGGGAAAGTGCGTGATGCGCACCGCCGAATCCGTCATGTTGACGTGCTGGCCGCCCGCGCCCGAGGAGCGGAACGTGTCGATGCGCAGGTCGTCGAGCTTGATGTCGATCTTGATTTCGTCGTCCACTTGCGGGTACACGAACACCGAGGCGAACGAGGTGTGGCGGCGCGCGTTGGCGTCGAACGGCGAGATGCGCACCAGCCGATGCACCCCGATCTCGGATTGCAGCAGGCCGTAGGCGTTCTCGCCGTTCACCTCGAAGGTCACGGACTTGATGCCCGCGCCTTCGCCCTCCAGCCGGTCCGTGATGGCCGTCTGCAGTCCTTCGCGCTCGGCCCAGCGCAGGTACATGCGCAGCAGCATCTCGGCCCAGTCCTGGCTTTCCGTGCCGCCCGCGCCCGGATGGATGGTCATGATGGCGCTGCGCCCGGCGTTCTCGCCCGAAAGCAGCATGGCGGTCTCCAGGCGATCCAGCAGCTCGGCGTACGTCTTCATGTCGCGCTCCAGGTCGGCCTGGACATTTTCGCCCTCGCGCGCCAGCTCGAACAGCGTGTCGAGATCCTCGGTCATGCCGCGGACGCGCTCGTCGTTGTCGATGGCTTCCTGCAGCCGCTTGCGGTCCTGCATCACCTTCTGGCTCTTCTCGGGCTGATTCCAGAAGTCTGGCGCGGAGATCTGCTCTTCGGTGGTGGCTAGTTTCAGCTTCTGCGCGGGGGCGTCAAAGATACCTCCGCACGGCTAGGGCCTGTTCGCGGAGGGGCTGATATTCGCGTTGCAACTCGTCTAAGGTCATGGGAGTGTCTACTCCAATTGTAACAAATAGCCCTTCTTGCCGACGTTCCATGCCCGCGTCTGCCCCAGCCGCGCCTCCACGCCCTCCGCCTCGTGGATGTGGCCGCAGAAAAAGTATACCGGCTGGTGCTCCTGGATGAAATCGCGGACCGCCGTAGAGCCGGCGTGCAGGCCTTCCCGGATGCGGTCGAGCGCCGTGCCGTACGGCGGAGCATGGCACACCAGCACCAGGGGGTCGAGCGCGCCGAAGCGCTCCAGCCGCTGGGCAAGCTGCGGCTCGGTGTATTCGCCCGGCGTGTTGAACGGCGTCGGGCTGGAATATCCCAACCCCGCGACGTGCCACCGCCCGATCTGCATGTGGCGCTCGTGGAAGTTGTGCAGGCCATAGCGCGCGCACATGCCGGCCACCTGGTCGGCCGATTCGTGGTTGCCCGGCAGCACGTAGACTTTGCCGCCGCGCGATCGCAGGATCTCGCCGGCGCGCTCGATGCCTTTGGCCCACGTAACCTGGTCGCCGGCGGCAATGTAATAATCAGCCTCCACGCTTAGCAGGCGTTCGAGCGTCTTCCAATCAGAGTGTATGTCGGAGAAGATCAGGATTCTTACGCCCAAATCTGAGGCTAGCACGGTCCCCCGACCGAGCCGCGACCGGGACTCGCCCTTGGCGAGCGAACCGCCCTTGGTGAGCAACTCGCCCTTGGCGAGCAAGGGAGCGTTCGGACCCCCGCCGCCTCCCGATATACTGGGCTTGGAAGGCATGAGCGAATACGACAGCGAACTTTCCAAAATCGTCGCCGAGCTGAACCGCGCGGCGCCCAGCCAGAAGTCCGCCGCGGCGCGTCTGCCGCAGTCCACGGCGTCGCTCGATCAGTTGCTGCATGCGGCCGCCAGCCGCGGCGCCTCCGACGTGCTGCTGATTGTGGGGGCCCCGGTCACGTGGCGCATCAATGGCGCGCTGGCCGCGGGCGCGGGCACGCCACTCGAACCCGAAGACGTGCGCAGCCTCGTCCTCCCCCTGCTCGAGCCGTGGCAACTGGAGGAGCTGCAGAAGAAGAAATCGGTGGACCTGAGCTTCGTGCGCGAAAACCTGGGCCGCTTCCGCATCAATATCCATCACCAGCGCGGGACCCTCGCAGCCAGCATCCGTCTGCTCCCTTCGCGCATTCCGTCGCTCGAATGGCTGCACCTCCCGGCCACGCTCGCCAAGCTGGCCGAACGCCGCCAGGGGCTCGTGCTGGTCACCGGCCCCACCGGGTGCGGCAAGACCTCCACGCTGGCCGCGCTCATCGATATCGTCAACACCCGCCGCTCGGCGCACGTGGTCACCATCGAAGATCCCATCGAATACCAGCACGCCAATCGCAGTTCCATCATCGAGCAGATCGAAGTGGGCCGCGATACCCCGGACTTTGCCGTCACCCTGCGCAGCGTCATGCGCCAGACGCCGGACGTCATCCTGGTGGGCGAGATGCGCGACGCCGAAACCATGGCCACCGCGCTCACCGCCGCCGAGACCGGCCACCTGGTGCTTTCCACGCTGCATACCAACGATGCGGTACAAGCCGTGGGGCGCATTCTCGATTCCTTCCCCACCGCCAACCAGCCGCAGATCCGCCAGCAGTTCTCGCTGGCGCTGGCCGCCGTGATCGCGCAGCAACTGGTGCCGGGAGTGGATGGCGTCTCGCGCTGGCCCGCGACGGAGATCATGATCGCCACCGATGCCGTGCGCTCGCTGGTGCGCAAGGGCGACGACCATCAGTTGCGCTCGCAGATCTCGGTAGGGCGCGCCGAGGGCATGATGACCATGGAGCAGTCCCTCGCCGAGTTGGTGCGCGCGGGCCGCATCGCCCGCGACACGGCTTTCGCGCACTGCTTCCGCACGGACGATCTGCAGCGCTACATGGCGTAGCCCCAACCCCCAACCCCCAACCCCCAACCCCCAACCCCCAATCCCTAACCCCTGTTTCCGTAGCCCTACCGCACCAGCTCCAGCGCGCGCCGGAAGAGGGGCTCGAATTCCGCCGCGGCGCCCGCCGCCTTGGCCTTGCGCACCGCGGCTTCCGCCTGCGGCCGCGCGCAGCCCAAATTGAGCAGCGCCGAGAGCACGTCCTGGTCGATCGCGGAAAGCGCCGCGGCGGGCGCTGCCGGCTCTTCGCCCGTGGCCGCGGGCAGCTTGTCGCGCAGTTCCAGCACCATGCGCTCCGCAGTCTTCTTACCGATGCCGGGGATGCGCACCAGTTGGTCCACTTCCCCCCGCCGTATGGAATTAATCAGGTCGGGCGCGGCCAGGCCGGAGAGGATCTTCACCGCCAGAGTGGGGCCGATGCCGCTCACCCCGATCAGCTTTTCGAAAAGCGCCTTCTCGTCCTGCGTGAGGAAGCCGTACAGCGCCAGGACATCTTCGCGAACATGCGTGTGGATGCGTAGGCGCACCTCGCCGCCGGGGTCGGGCAGGTGGGTGAAAGTCGAGACCGGAATGGTGACGTCGTACCCCACGCCTCCAGCTTCCACAATGGCCTGGTTGGGATGTTTCTCGATCAACACGCCGCGCAAGAGAGCGATCATCAGTTCGTAGTGTGGCACAAGCATTCTTGCCTGTGTGGCTTTTCCATCCCTGCTGATTTCAGGCCGCCGCAAGAGGCGGCAATAATTGCGCTAATTTGCGGTTGGGCGCGGGCGTTGCCATCGCGAGCGTGTTTGCGGCCGCCGTGTTTCGGCCGGCGGGCACGGTTACCGTTCATCACGCCTCGGCGTCTGGCGATGTTGGTGACGGCACTCGGCACGGCGGCCGGCGCGCGGGGGCAGTTTGTGCAACCAGGCGGCAAACTGGTGGAGTCCCCAGACTCTGGTAGACATCCTCTGGTAGACAATCTGCTATAGTAGCGGCATGCTCGATCGCATCGAACTCATGCAGGGCACGCTCGACCTGCTCATCTTGCAGGTGCTCCAGTGGGGGGCGCAGCACGGCCACGGCATCGGCCAGGCGATCCGGCTGCGGTCGCAGGACGCGTTACAGGTCGAGCACGGCTCCCTCTATCCCGCGCTGCACCGGCTGGAGCGGCGGGGCTGGCTGGCATCGGATTGGAGGATGTCGGAGGCCAACCGCCGCGCCCGCTATTACAAGCTTACCTCCAAGGGCAGGCGGCAACTGCTCGAAGAGCAATCCAGGTGGAAACAACTGGTGCGCGCGGTGGCCAGCACCATGAAACCCGTCAAGGAGTGAACCTGTGTGGCGAAGATTCTTCCGTAAACCGGACGCGGACGCCGAGATCGAAGAAGAGATCGAAGCTCACCTTGAGATCGAAATCAAGCAACTGATGGACCGCGGCCTGACGCGCGAGCAGGCGCAGGTGGAAGCCCGCCGGGTATTCGGCAACCGTGGGTTGGTGATGGAAACCACGCGCGAAGCTCGCCGGTACGCCGGGCTCGACCGTTTCCGGCAGGACTTTCGCTATGCCGCCCGAGTGCTCCGCCGCGCGCCCGCATTCACGGCCGCTGCGGTGCTCTCGCTGGCACTGGGAATCGGCGCCACTACCGCGGTCTTCAGCATCGCCGACACCATCTTTCTGCGGCCGTTGCCTTACGCGGATGCCGCGCGGCTTACGTGGGTCGCGATCCAGTTCCCCAGTGCGAGCCGCGAATTCGTTCCTGCGCCGGACTACCTGGCCTGGCGCCGCGACAACCTGGCATTCGAGGCGCTCGCCGCCGCGCAGCCCAACGGCAGCAACATCGCTCTGCTGGGTGGCCCGGAGCCGGCCGAGGTGCACGTGGCGCGCGTTTCGGCGAACTTCCCGGCCGCGTTTGGCATTGCCTTGGCGGAGGGACGCACCTTCCGTCCCGAAGAGGAATTCCCCAACGGCCCCAGAGTGGCGCTGCTGACTGATCGGTTCTGGCGCGACCATTTCCGCGGGCGGCCCAACGTTGCCGGCGCAGTCATCAGCCTCGACGGACAGGCATACACCATAATTGGCATCCTGCCCGAATCGTTCGTCTATCCCGGCGACGTGAAGGTCGACCTTCTCACTACCCTCCTCATTCGTCCCACCGCCAGCCATCGCGATCGGAGCGTCGTGATGTTCGCGGTTTTCGGGCGCCTGAAGGCCGGCGTGACGCCAGCCGAGGGGCGGGCGGATCTGGATCGGCTCTTCGCCGTCAGCCAGACGGACGCCCCGCAACTGTTTCGCGGCGAGGAGCGCCCCGTGCTCCGAACGCTGCGCGAATATCGCGCGGGCAACGTGCGCACACTGCTGTTCGTTCTGATGGGCGCGGCCGGATGCCTGCTGGCCATCGCCTGCGCCAACGTCGCCAATCTCCTGCTGGCGCGCTGGTCGGCGCGCTCGCGCGAATTCGCGGTGCGGGCTGCGATCGGCGCCGGACGCGCGCGGCTGGCACGCCAGATGTTCACGGAGATCGCGGTGCTGGTGGCCGCGGGCACGGTGGGCGCCATGATCGTGGCCACTGCCGCCCTGCGAGGCTTCGTACACTTTGCCGCGGGCGAGCTGCCGCGGTTGAGCGAGGTCTCCACCGATCTTCGGGTCTTCGGCATCGCGCTGGCGATCTCTTTAGCCACGGCGCTGACCTGCGGCGGCATCCCGGTGTTGCGCGCCGGGAGCGTCGACCCGCAGTCGGTTTTGCAGCATGCGGGCTGCGGCGCGGCGGGCGGCCACGGCGTGATGCGCCGCGTGCTGGTTGCAATGGAGGTGGCGCTGTCGGTGGTCCTGCTCTCGGGATCGGCCCTGCTGATCCAGACGCTCTGGCACATGCAGAACGACTACTTGGGCTTTCAACCGGAGCATGTGCTCACGGTCTCGATCCCCTTGCGGGGCGCGAGTTTCAATGGCCCCGCGCGCGACCGGGTGGCTTTCGATGTGTTGACGCTGCTCGGCCGGATTCCGGGCACCGTAGCGGCCACTCTTACCGAGTGCACGCCGGTGACCGGGGGCATCAAGTCAGCCACCTTCTCGCGTTCCGACCGGACGCTCCCGGATCCGCAGCACGGCGGCGATCCCATCGGAGTGTGTAAGGTAGGTCCCGATTACCTCAAGGCCGCAGGCACGCGGCTGGTCGAGGGCCGCTTCTTTGCCGCCGAGGACTACCACCACCCCGGCAGTGTCGCGGTCATCAACGAAAGCGCCGCCCGCGCGTATTTCCCGGGCGAGAGTCCGATCGGCAAGGAGATCCTGGGTGAAGGCACAGGGACGTGGAAGACCGTAGTGGGTGTGGTTGGCGACACCAAGAACCAGGGACTGAATCGGCCCGCCGCTCCGGAAGTGTTCGTCAACGACACTTCGCCGTCGTTCACGCAGGATCTCCTGATTCTGGTTCGTAGCCTGGCCGCGGAAGGCGCGCTGGCCCGCGCTCTCCGCGATGGGTTGCGCGCGGACCATCCCGGTCTGTTCACCAAGGTGGAAACGCTGGACCAGACCATTGGCCAGATGACCGCCAGCCCGCGCTTCAATACGGCACTGCTCTCCGCGTTCGCCGCGGTGGCGTTCCTGATGTCCATCGTCGGGGTGTATGGCGTGCTGGCCTTCGCGGTGACCGAGCGCCGGGGGGAGATCGGCATCCGCATTGCCTTGGGCGCAACGCCTCGGGCCGTCTTGGCGCTGGTGATGAAGGAGGGCGCGGTACCGGCGTCGGCGGGTATCCTCGCAGGGGTGCTGGGAGCGCTGTTCCTGACCCGTTATCTGACCACTCTGCTTTATGGAGTGAGGGCGACCGATCCCGCCACTTACGGGATCGTAGGAATCGGGTTGGCCGCCGTGGCCCTGGCGGCGAGCTTTCTGCCAGCGCGCCGGGCTGCCATGGTGGATCCGGTGGTCACGCTGCGGCACGATGGATGACTCCGGTGGTAGGACAGGCCTCGTGGCCGGCATCCAGAAGCTGTCTCGCAACGCCCTTGGTTGTAAATTGAGGAGCGATTTGCCAGCCCCGCCGTAAGCTTCCGGCTGAAACTCAGCTTCGGGCGCGGGCTCTGTTTTGGGCGGTTGCGATCAAGGCCCTTGAGGGGCGAGCAACCGAAAAGCCACCGGCTCCGCCGGAGGATGCTTGCATGCGGAGCGTATTAGTCGTCGTACCCCACGCCCCCGGCTTCCACAACACGCCGCGCAAGAGAGCGATCATCAGTTCTTAATGTAGTTACTGTTGCTTCAGGCCCGCGGCCCCGCGAATTAAGACCTGAAAATTCCGGGGAATGTTTGCATGGAATTAACAGATATTCAGGTTATAATATACCAGAACTTCAGGAGATCCCCAGGTGAGCAGCAGACTGGCATGGGCAGCGATCTTCTCGGGCACGGTGGCCACCCTGTCCGCGCAATCGGTCAGTATCACCGAATATCCCGTCGTGTTAAATAATGGTCCCTCGAACATCGCCGCCGGGGGCGACGGCGCGCTGTGGTTTACTGAACAAGCCCTCAACAACATCGGGCGGATCGCCACGGATGGAACCATCACCGTGTACCCCGTCACTTCCGGAGGCAGCCCGTGGGGCATTGCGAAGGGGCCGGACGGCGCGCTGTGGTTCACCGAGGGTGTTGCCAACCGGATTGGCAGGATCACTACCTCCGGGTCTATCACCGAGTACTCCGTCCCAACGATTGCCGCGTACCCTTCCGGCATCGCGATGGGGCCGGATAACGCGCTGTGGTTCACCGAGACAAACAGCATCGGGCGGATTAACACAACCGGAGCCATCACCGAGTACGCCCTCCCGGCATCCAGCGCATCTCCGAGCAGCATCGCGGCGGGACCGGACGGTGCTCTGTGGTTCACGGAGTACGGTGCCAACAAGATTGGAAGAATGACTACGGCGGGCGTGGTGACGGAGTACACGATCCCGACCGCCAACAGCCAGTCCCTGAGCATCGTAGCAGGACCGGATGGGGCGCTGTGGTTTGCCGAGAGCGGCAAGGTTGGAAGAATCACCACCGCGGGGACCATCACCGAGTATCCCGTGCCGTCTCATGGCTATGTTCAAAGCATCGCCACAGGGCCCGATGGCGCACTGTGGTTCACTGAAACATTAACGTCCATTGGACGGATCACCACGGCCGGAGTGGTCACTGAATACCCGGTCATGCCGGCTGCCGGCGGCGAACCAATGCCCATTACAACAGGACCCGACGGTGCGCTGTGGTTCGGCGACCCGTCGGGACGGATCGCGCGTTTCCTGGTCACTTCAGGGAACGTGACGGTGACTACCTCCCCGTGGTTGCAGAAGTTTACCGTAGACGGCGTCAGTTACATCGGTTCGGTGTCGTTCAATTGGGCCGCCGGTGAGAGCCACTCGATCGGAGTCGCTACTCCCCAATATGGCGGCGCCGGTACTCGCTATGCATTTACCGGGTGGAGCGACGCTGGTGCCCAGATTCACAACATTACGGTTCCGTCCTCGGCATCCACGTTCACAGCCACGTTCGCCACGCAGTATCGGCTCATACTCGGCCCCGGTATCTCGGCAAATCCGCCGTCAGCGGACGGATACTACAACAGCGGCACATCAGTTCAGTTAACCGCCGCAGTGCCTCCTGGCGTATCATTCTCGGGTTGGAGCGGCAGTCTGACAGCCACCGCCGACCCGCTGACGCTCACGATGAGCGCCCCGCTCATGCTGCAAGCCAATTTCACCGGGCCATCCTTGTCGATGAGCGTCAGCGAGTACCCCCTACCCGGAACCTCCTCTGCCGGCCAAATCGCCAAAGGAAGCGATGGCGAGCTGTGGTTTACCGAGGCTACGCCAAACATTGGGCGAATTAATCTGTCCGGGCCGATTACCGAGTATCCGGTGCCAAACGCCGGAACTTCGATTGCCGGTGGTCCGGATGGCGCACTGTGGTTTACCGAGGCTGGCGGGATCGGGCGGATCACCACGAATGGCTCGGTCACCGGCTATCCCATCACATCCGGCGCCACGCCTGCCAGTATTACGATGGGGCCGGACAACAACATGTGGTTCGTCGAGAGCAGCGGCAAGATCGCGCAGATCGGCATGCAGGGGTATATCAGGGAGTTCGCAATCCCGACCCCCGAGAGCGGTCCTGCCGCTATCGCGATGGGGCCGGACAACGCGCTGTGGTTTACAGAGGCCAACACCGGCAAGATCGGTCGAATCACCGCGTCCGGCGCTTTCACCGAGTACCCTCTCCCGGCATGGGGAAGCAGCCCCGGCGCGATCGCCGCGGGTCCGGACGGCGCGCTCTGGTTTATCGAAAGTCAGAACATTGGGAGAATCACAACCGCCGGCGTCATCACCGAGTATCCCCTGCCGTGGTACATCATGAAACCGGGCAGCTTGGTAAACGGTCCGGACGGCGCAATGTGGTTCAACGAAAACACTGGAATACCTGAAAACGAAAACACCGGACTCGGAAGGATCACCACCGGGGGGCTGATTACCGAGTACCCAATCCCTGCCTCGCGGGGATCCGGCAGCCTCGTGACGGGGCCCGACGGCGCGCTCTGGTTTACCGAGAGCTACCCGTCCAAGATTGCGCGCGCGTTGATCACTTCGGGGAACGTGATGGTGAACACCACCCAGACATTGCGGACGTTTACCGTGGACGGCCTCAGCTACGCCGGGTCGGTATCGTTTAATTGGGCTGCCGGTGAGACTCACTCGATCGGAGTTCCCTCACCTCAACCTGGCGCCACTGGAACACGCTATGTCTTTGCCGGTTGGAGCGACGGCGGAGCGCTGGCCCACAACATTACGGTCCCATCCACTCCGGCGGTGTATACAGCCGCGATGACCCCGCAGTGCCTTCTCACGACCACCGTCGCTCCGTCAGCCGCCGGTTACATTACGTTTAATCCTGCCTCACCCGATGGATACTACAACGCCGGCACCTCGGTGCAACTAACGGCCATGGACTACTCACTTTTTCAATTCTCCAACTGGAGCAGCGACATGGCCGGGGCCGCCAATCCGCAGTCGCTGGTGATGAACGCGCCGCATAGTGTCCAGGCGAATTTCAGCGGGGCGACGCAGCAGTTCAGTTTCAGCGAGTACCCCGTCCACGGGCCCAACAGCCCCATCTTCCCGATATCCATCACAACCGGACCCGATGGCGCGCTATGGTTTACCGAGTTCAACGCCCGTAAGGTCGGGCGGGTCAGCACTGCCGGAGTGATCACCGAATACTCCACCTCCGGAGGACTCAGCACCCAGAACATCACCACTGGCCCGGACGGCGCGATGTGGTTCACCGAGGACCCGCTCGGGAACAAGATCGGACGAATCACCATGGACGGGGCGCTCACCGAGTATCCCCTACCGGCAAGTTTGACCGGCTCCGAGGGGATTGCCGCGGGGCCGGACGGCGCACTGTGGTTTACCGAGCCTAACGCCAACAAAATTGGACGGATCACCACTGCCGGGGCCATCACCGAGTACCCCGTTCCCACGGCTGGCAGCCGCCCATCCGGGATCACGATCGGACCCGATGGCGCACTGTGGTTTACCGAGTACAATGTCAGTCAGATTGGACGGATTACGACCGCCGGCGCAATCACCGAGTACTTCATTCCGACCCGCGGCGGCGAGCCCACGGACATCGTCCTGGGCCCCGATGGCGCTCTATGGTTTGTCGAGTTGGAGACCAATAATATTGGACGGATCACCACCGCTGGGACGATCCGGGAGTACGCACTCCCGACGCCCGCCAGCTACCCTCAGGGGATCGCCGCTGGCCCGGATGGCGCTCTGTGGTTTACCGAGCAAACCGGCGCCAAAATCGGGCGGATTACCACCGCTGGCGCGATTACCGAGTACTCTATCCCCAGCTCCAGCAGTCCCATGGGCATCGCCGCAGGGCCCGACGGCGCGATCTGGTTCACCGAGCACTCCTCCAGTATCGGGCGCATGACTCTGGCGACCGGCTCGTGTTTGTACTCGCTCGACGACACCAGCCAGGCATTCCCGTCCGGCGGGGGCATCGGGACCACACTCGTGCGCGCGCCGGCAGGCGGGCCGGGAGGCTGCAGTTGGACCGCGGTCAGCACCGTCCCGTGGGTGACCATCACATCCGGGGGTAGCGGCGGCGCGGGCAACGGTTTCATGAACTACACGGTCGCGCCAAACCCGTCGACCGAGCCGCGGTCCGGAACCATTACCGTCGCCTATCAGACGTTGGCGATCAGGCAGTCCGGGACGGCCGATACTCTGACTTGCACGGGCAGTGTTCCTTCCGTGGCGCAAGTGGCCCTCGAAGGCCGGACCGAAGTCCTGGGAGACTATCTCCTGACTTGCAGCGGGCTGACCGGCACGATCCAGACGGACATCACGTTGACGCTCAACACTAACGTGACCAACGCGCTGGCGAACGGCGCCACCGATGCCGTACTGACTGTGAATGGGGGCAGCCCGCAGAATGGCGTCCTGGCCGGTTACAATTCCCTGACCTGGGCGGGACTTGCTATCGCGCCATCGGGCAATGGCGTCGCGGCCGTGCGGGTCTCCAAGGTACGTGCCGATGCGACTCTGCTTCTGACTCAAGGGGCCGCCGCAAACCCGGGGAATCCACAGCCGACAGCGATTACCGGGCAGGTGATGGTCGGCTCCGAGGCGGAGGTGCCGGTCAGCGGAGCGCTCCAGACCATGGCCAACACCGGTCCGACCCTGGTGTTCACCGGGAATCCGGCAGTCGCGGGTACCGGCGCGGGGCAGACTCTCATCCCGCTGGTGTTTCAGGAGGCTGCGGCAGCGGCGTTTCAAGCGAACGCCACGCGCTTGCGCATGGTGCTCACCAACGTGCCCGCGACCGTGCAGGTGTATGCGCCGGTCTATCCCAATGAGGGCCCTTCGCGGGCCCAGTTGTACTCGGCGGACTCTAGCGGCTCGGGCGGGTCGCCGGTGGCGGGCAGCGCTTTTGCCGGCGGAACCTATCAACTACTGACCGTGACCGGCGGGGCCGCCACGGCAACATGGCTGGTAACGGCGGCCGATGCCACGAAGGTGGAGACATTGACTCTTCCCTTGCTGGTAGTGAATGCCGCGGCCGGCGATCTGAGTCAGATGCAGGTGTCGGGCAGCCTGGCGCCGGTGAGCGATGTCGGGGTAGCCAGTGCGACCGCCCCCGTGCCGCGGTACCGGGACTTCTCGGCGCCGCAGAGACTGACTAACTTGCGGGTTGGCACGTCAGTGACAGCGGGTGACCCGGCGCCCGCGGTCAAGGCCCCCGGGCCAGTGACTCCGGGATCGCATGTGACCTTCACCACTTCTGTGGAGAATGACGTGTCCGATCCCTCGCAAACCGCGACTAATGTAGTGGTGCGCGATATCCTTCCCTCAGGACTGAATCCGGTCAGTTGTACGGCTACGGGAGGCGAGAACTGCTCCGCATCGGGCAATCAGTACCAGGTGAACTACGGGACGTTGGGGCCGCACCAGGGCGGAACCGTGACCATCGTTGCCCAAGTGGACCCGTCGTTTACCGGAACGGTGATCGAAAACCCGGCGAGCGCCGCGAGCGATGCAGTGAATCTGGATCTGCTGGCCAGCAGGTCGAGCAGCAGTTTCCTGCTGCTCACCGGCACGCCGTCGGTGGGTGGCGGCTCGCCGCCATCGGGATCGGCAAGCTCGCAGAGCTTCACCTTCCAGTTTTCGCATCCGGCGGGGTATCAGTATCTGGGAGTAGTGAATGTGCTGATCAACAGTTCCCTGGATGGAAGGCATGCCTGCTACCTGGCCTACTCGGTGCCGTCCTCTACGCTCTACCTGGTGGATGATGGCGGAGATGCCGGTGGACCGTACGCCGGTTCGGTGGTGCTGGGCAATAGCAGCACCATCCGGAACAGCCAGTGCACGGTTGGCCTGACGTCCGCGGTTGGCAACGGCACGACTCTGTCACTGACTTTGAACATCGCGTTTCAGCCTGGCTTCTGTGGAGATAAGATCACCTACGTGGCGGCGCGCGACTTGGGTACCGGTAACTCCAACTGGCAGGCGATGGGTGTATGGCAGGTGCCTTCCACAACGCCCCCGGCGGGAACCATCGCCGTCACCGGCACGATCCCGGCGCGCGGTACGGGGTTGTCGGGCCAGTTCACTTTCACTTTGACGGACAGCAAAGGAGCGGGAGACTTGGGGATCGTGAATGTGCTCGTCAACGGCTCCCTCGATGGGCGCCAGGCGTGCTATCTTGCCTATGCCGTCTCTACCAGGACGCTGTACCTGGTGGATGATGCGGGTGACGGGGGCTCGTCGTTTGCCGGAACCATGGCGCTGAACGGCAGCCCGGGCAGTATCCAAAACAGTCAGTGCCAGGTGGGTGTAACGGGACCCGCGGTAACGGCCTCCGGGAACACGCTGACGCTGGCCCTGAACATCACCTTCAAGGCAGCGTTCGCCGGAAATCGCGTGATCTATGTGGCGGGCCGCGACACCGCGGACGGGAATAACACGGGCTGGCAGGCGATGGGAACCTGGTCTGTTCAGTAGATCCCTCACGCCG
>OMOG01000212.1 GCA_900290305.1 Candidatus Sulfopaludibacter sp. SbA4 | reverse complement strand
ACATCACGTCGAGTTTCGAGAAGCCGAAGACGAAGGTATCGCTCTTGTCGATGAGCATGATGTCGATGCCATCGCCGAAGGCGTCGGAAAGAATCGTCGTCAACTCGAGGCCGCCGAAGCCGGCGCCGAGCACTACCACGCGTGTACTCATCGCCGCAGGATATCAATTTTCGGAGGTTTTGGATAGATCCTCCCTGACGGCGCAGTGTAGAGGCACCCCGCGCGGTTGGGCCGTCATTGAGTGCATTGCGCAAACGAACGGTTTTTGCAGCAAAGTGGCGATTGTTGATCGGCTACGCCCGAGTCTCCACTGACGAACAGGACACCGCCGCCCAGGTGGCGGCGCTCAAGGCCGCTGGTTGCGAACGCATCTATCGTGAGAAGGCCTCCGGCGGACGCTGGGACCGCCCCCAACTCCACCGGCTTCTCGATCAACTCCGCAAGGGTGACGTGCTCGTGGTGTGGAAGCTCGACCGCCTATCCCGTTCGCTGCGCGACGTGCTGGTCATCATGGAACGGCTTGCCGGCGCGAAAGCGGGATTTCGCAGCTTGACCGAAGCCATCGATACAACCACTTGGTCTCCAAAGGCGGCAAAACCGCCGCCGACGCAGCGCGGGTGTTCAAAATCCACCCCGCCACCGTCTCGCAACTGCTGGCAAGGACACCTGGCTCGTCCTCAAGGAAGGCCGCGTATGCCAAGTAATGTTGACGGATCTACGCCATTTAATTCTGAAAGTGATTCGGGCAAATGCCAATCGTGTTACTGTGTGAATCCAGAGGAGACATCATGAGACTGATCGCGACCGCCCTGCTGTTCGCCGCTATGGCCCTGCCCGCCGGAGATCCCCCGGGCCTCTTCGTCTGGAAATCCGCTGAGCTGAAGGGCTTCAGCAAAAGCCTGGCCCCCAAGATCGACGCCAAGAAGGTCGCCACCCAGCAGTTGACCGCCTTCGGCAACTACTCGTTCATGGTGGCGCACCGCGAAGGCTCGGGCGAGGCCGAGTTCCATGCCACCCAGGCCGACATCTTCGTCGTCCAGAGCGGCGAAGCAACACTGGTTTACGGCGGCTCGCTGGTGGATGGAAAGACCACCGCCCCCAACGAAATGCGCGCTCCCTNNGCGACGTGGTCACTATCCCCGCCAAGCTGCCGCACCAGGTGAAGCTCGACTCCGGCAAGGAGTTCACCTACTTCGTGGTGAAAGTGACTCAGTAGGGCTGGCCCGCAGCACCGCTTCCAGCACCGGCCGCATCTGCGCCACGCGCTTGAGCCGCAGAACCGCGTCCCACAGCGGCTCGAATTTCTTCCATCCCGCGGCGTAGGCGAAGTGCCGCAGGCGCCCGATCCAGTCGGGCTTGGTCATCGCTCCTTCCACAATCGCCCGCCAGCGATAGAAACTGCGGTACGCCCGCCAGTATCCCTCCTCCAGTTGCGCGGGCGTCATTTTCGCCGGCCGGAACACCGTGTGCCGCGTGTCGTACAGGTCCCAGTTGCGGTGCAGCAGCCGCCCCTGCGCCTCCATCCGGCCGTACAATGCCGTGCCCGGATACGGCGTCAGAATGTGGAACGTCGCCGTCTCGATACCCTGCCCGACGGCCCATTCCACGGTCTGGTCGAAGACCCCTGCGTCGTCCGAATCCATGCCGAAAACGAAACTGCCGTTTACCATGATCCCCAGCCCGTGCAGCCGCCGGATGGCCGCGCCGTAGTTTCGATCCAGGTTCTGATACTTGCGTTGCTCTTCGAGACTCGCCCGGTTGGTGCTCTCGAAGCCCACGAACAGGCTGCGCAATCCGCAATCCGCGGCCTTCTCCAGCAGCCTCGGCTCGACCGCCGTCTCCAGGATCGAGTTCACCGTTCCCGCCGCCTGCCAGATGCGTCCCATGCCTTTCATGCCTTCGAACAGCGCGGCCGCAAATCGCCGGTTGCCCAACAGGTGATCGTCCAGAAAGTAGAGGTGCCGCCCCGGCAGCCGCTCGATCTCCGCCAGCGCATCGTCGACTGTCTGCGTGTAGAAGGACCGGCCGCCCTGGAAGAACGCCTCCTTGTAACAGAAGTCGCACACGTACGGGCATCCGCGCGAGACCACGATGGAGTTGGGCACCAGGTAGAGATGCCGTTGGATCAGGTCGCGCCGGATGGGCGGCGCGCCGAGCAGCGTCCGCCGAACGGAGTCATACCGGGGAGCCGGCCGGCCCGCCCGGAAGTCCGCCAGGAAGCGCGGCCACGTATCGTCGCCCGGCCCCGTGAAGATGGCGTCGGCATGCGGCGCGGCCTCCTCCGGCAGCGAGGTTACGTGCAGCCCGCCGAGCGCCACAAAGACGCCGCGGCTCCGGTATCGATCGGCAATCTCATAAGACCGCCGCGCGCTGGTGATATAGACCTCGATGGCCACCAGGTCCGGAGCGTCGTCCATCCGCAGTTTCTCGACGTGCTCGTCCGTCAACACCGCACGGTCTTCAGGCGGCAGATACGCTGCCAGGGTCGCCAGCCCCAGCGGTGGAAACAGCGAGTACTTGATGGGACGGAACAGCGGGCTGGTGGCTTCGGTGAGCGCCGGCAGAATGAATTTGACAAACATCCTGGCGTGATTATAAAGTACTTTACATTTAAAAGTAAAGGCCCGTGCCGCCGCTGTGGCAGGGCTTGCGCTGCGAATGAGGCTTACTTGCGCGCCACCAGCACCCGCGAGGGGTAGAAGGTCTGGCGCACGGTGCGGTCTTCGAGAATCGCGAAACGGGCGGATTCGATCAGGTCGGGCACCCGCCGTTCCACCTGCCGCCCCCAGAACGCGGGCGCCACTTTGCCGCCCAGCTTGTAAAACGTGTTGAACATGGGCGCGTTCTGCCCGATCAACACCAGCGTCAGGCGGCCACGGTCGCGCAGGACGCGGCGGAACTCGCGCAGGATGCCGACGATGTCGTCGCCGGAAAGCAACTCCAGCATGTAGCAGCAGAAGACGGCGTCGAAGGATTCGTTGCGGAAGGGCATGTGGCGGGCGTCCACTGCCTGGCAATGGGTCTGGGCGGATGGGAACTTGCGCCTTGCGGAGCGCTGCGTGCGAGCCGCCATGTTGGGCGACAGGTCGACCCCGATGGTGGCGCCGCTCGCATTGGCGCGCACCAGCCGCCGGAACATTTCACCCGAGCCGGTAGCCACTTCCAGCACATTCATGCCATCCCGAACACCCGAGACTTCGAGCGCGCAGCGGTGCGCGCGCGAATGAAACAACATGGTGGAAATGGGATAGACCGCGGCCATCCGGTCGTATACGCGCCGTGTTCTTTCGGCCAGCGTGGCGGGCAGCCCGTTCACGGGCCAGGCGCTGACGGACTCTTCCAGTCGGTTCAAAGTTTCTCCTCAGTCAACTTATGTTCTCATGAGACGGGTACCAACTCGGCCTGCAACTCGGGCATCTCGATCTGTATCGAGGTGCCCCGTCCGGGCTGGCTGTCGATCCACATGCGATATTGGTTTCCGAACAGCACCTTCAGCCGCTCGTTGACATTACTGACTCCGATGCCTTGGTCCAGCAAGGTGGCGAGCCGGGCTTCGGGAATGCCGACGCCGTCGTCCTCCACCAGCAAAAGCAGTTTCGCATCGATACGGCGGGTGCGAATCCGAATCGTACCACCTTCCACCTTGCCGCTCAGCCCGTGCTTGATCGAGTTTTCGACGAGGGGTTGCAGCAGCATGCTGGGCACGATCATATCCAGCGTATCGCTTTCCACGTCCTGTTCGAAGCGCAGCTTGTCGCCGAACCGCACCACCTCGATGGAAAGATAATCCTCGATGAAGCTCAGCTCGTCGCGGAGCGGGCTGAAGTGTTCGTGCTTGCGCAACAGCCGCCGCAGCACCTTGGAGAGCTTCACCACCATGATGCGCGCCTGGTTCGGGTCGGTGCGGATCAACGAAGAAACCGAGTTCAGGGTGTTGAACAGGAAATGCGGATTGATCTGGCTGGTGAGGGCCGCAAGCCGCGCCTCCACGAGCAGGCGATCCTTCTCCTCGAGCTTCTTCTCGTTGCGCGTGCTGTTCCAGATCTTCAAGGGAATGGCCACCGCGAACAGCGTGGAGATGTAGATCGCGATGATGGTGGGCACCGTCGGGGGGTCGGCAGCGACCCATTCCGGCAGAGGCCGCACGCCCTGGCGCAACGCCTCGGCCACCAGGATGCCGGCGGGGAAGACCAGGTGAAACGCGGTGCGGCGGTAGTCTTTGCTCTCTTTGAAAAAGCGGTAGATGTTTAGGTCGAAGAAGGGCGAGAAGCGCCAGATCTCCTCCGAGTCGGGCGCCAGGTCGCGCAACAGGCCGCCCAGAACGCCGACACCTGCCAGCAGGGGCATGGCCAGGTACTCGCCGTGGATGAAGGCGGGCAGGGAAATGAGCACTCCGGAGAGCAGGCCGGTCACATAACCACCGACGATGCCGGCGATGATGCTGCCCTCCAGGCCCAGATCGGCCGCCTGGTAAGCGGCCTGGTAGTCGGGACGGCTGAAAACGCGGAAGGCCACGCCGGCGCCGAAGACCACGGACAGGCACAGGGACAGCGCCAGCCGCTGGTTCATGGTGCGGTTTTCGCGCATCAGCATGGACTTGAAGGCATTGGATCGCGCCAGCAAACTCGCGATCGACGCCATCACGCCCAGCTTCAACAGCAGCGGGACCAGGTAGTCTTCGAGCATCGGGCTCTGGAAGCCATTATAATAGATAGCATTAAGGGTCCCAGTATCCAGGCATGAACAATTCTTTCCCGCTACGCCTCCAAAAAGTGGCCGAAGCGGACTTTCCGACCCAATTCGGCGCCTTCCGGATCTATGGGTTTGAGGGCGTGGCCGGCGGCCGGGTCGAGGAGGCAGCAGTGCTGCGGATGGGCACTCTCACGGGCGGCGACGCTCCGTTGGTCCGCATCCATTCGCAGTGCCTGACGGGCGACGTATTTCACAGCCTGCGCTGCGACTGCCGCGCCCAGCTCGAGATCGCGCTCGAAAGCATCGCCCAGGAGGGCCGCGGGCTGGTGATTTACGAGCTGCAAGAGGGCCGCGGCATCGGCCTGATGAACAAGCTGCGGGCCTACGAGCTGCAGGACCAGGGCGCCGACACCGTGGAGGCCAACGAGGCGCTGGGCTTCGACTCCGACCTGCGCAGCTACGAGCTGCCGGCCGCCATCCTGCAATATTTCGGATTGAAGGCGGTGCGGCTGCTGTCCAACAATCCGGAAAAAGTGGAAGCCGTGGAGAGGGCCGGGGTGGAAGTGGCGGAGCGGGTGCCCTGCCTGGCGGACGTAGTGGATACGAGCGAGGCCTACCTGCGGACCAAGAAGGAGAAGATGGGGCATCTGCTGGAGTAAAGCGCTCTACGACAGCGCGCCGCCTGCCGATGGGCGTAGAGGGAGCAATTGCAAAAGCAGGAGCAGCAACTCCACCGTTGCGAGCACGTAGAACAGTATCCGCGCTTTGGGCCAGAGGAATGCGGGTAGCTGATCGACCAGCTTGTCGCGAAGGGTTTCGTCGAGGCGCACTGGCGCGTCACCCGGTTCCGGTTTGGGCCAGGACGCGGATTGCTGAATGCCGCGGACATTGGCTAGGAGTAGGGCCAGGAAGAGTATCCGCGGCAGGCCGAACCCGTTGTGGGTGTACTTCTGCAGAACGATACCGGACAGCAGGTAGGCGGCAAATGCACTTACGGCCGCAACCCGGCTGCGCATCCTGACGCCGATCCCGGCGAGCAGGTAGAACACCGACTCGAAAGCGCCGGCCAAGCCGAAAAATAAGGAGCTGAATCCACCGACGATACTCATGGCGAGGCCGATCAATCCGACGAGCCAGCAAATCCAGAAGCCCTGAGTCGTCACGGTATCGAGATCGACCTCATTACGGATGGTGGGCCAGAAGAGGCTTTTCAGCCGGCTTTCGGAACGCGGAGTGGAATCGGACAGACCGAGAGTTTGCATCAGGGCGGAGACCTGAAACCATGGTACCCGGTTTGGTTCCGCGGTCTGCATTGTTTACGTAATAGTTTTTCGCGCGTCTAACAGATTGTTGGGTTCAAACCGCGCGTCTGCGGGATAGAATATGAGACAAGGATGAAACTGGCTGTATTGTTCTTCCTGAGCCTCGCGCCGCTGGGTCAGGCCGGCTCGCCGGAGTACTTTGTTCCGGCGCATCGCGTATCGGGCATCGGAGTGGCGCGCGACGATCTTTCGGACGACCTTCTTGCGGTCCGCACGGACCTCATGATCCAGTCGCAGACCTTCGCCATCCTGCGCGACCCCATGGCCGTGGCGGGGGCCAAGCGCATCACCAGTCCCAAGCTGCGGGAATTGTTTCGCGCGGCGGCGCAGCGCAGCGGATGGCCGGCATCCCTGATCGAAGCCATCGCCTACCTGGAAAGCTGGGGCGACCCCAACGCGGAGAGTCCAGCCGGGCCGAGGGGGATCATGCAAATCTCCGCGGCCACGGCCCACACCATGGGCCTGAAGGTGATCGTGAACACCCGGTACAAGGTGACGCGCGAACGGGTGCTGGTTTCCGCCAAGGGCAAGAAGCCGAAGTACAAAACGGTCACGCACAAGACGCCGTACGTGGTGAGCGTGCGCGACGAACGCCTCATACCGGAGCGGGCCATTCCGGCCGCGGCGGTTTACCTGGCCGCCCTGGAGCGGAGCTTCGGCGGGCGCGACTGGGCGGTATTCGCCTACCACTGCGGCCCGGGCTGCGTCTCGGAGATGCAGCAACTGACGAAGCGCGCCCGCGGCATCCCCAAAGACCAGGTGACGGTGCCGCGCATGTTTTTCTCGGCCAACCCCGCGTGGAACCGCGAATTGTACGAAGCCATCCAGCAGCAGATGCAGCGCGACTTTTCGCCGACCTATTACTTCCGGATCATGCGGGCCGAGCAGTTGCTGGCGCTCTATCGGAGTGACCCGGACGAATTCACTTCCCTAGCGCAGCAATACCGCAGCGAGTTCGTGACGGCGGGGCGGGCTCCGCACCGGCTGTCGGTCTGGCTGAAGCGCGACGACCTGGTGTTTCGGAACTGCGACGACATCCGCGCCGACAGCGGCAAGCGGCTGGTGAAAGCGCTCGACTTCCCCGAGTACTTCGGCTACCGGCTTAACGTGGCTTCCGATTTGCCTTCGAACCTGGAATACTTCTCGGAGGCCTCGCCATCCGCGCTCGGCACCCTGACCTACGTGGCCTTCGAGACGCGGCGGTTGCACCAGGAGATGAACCGCAAGGGCGAAAAGTTCCAGCCGCTCCTGGTGACCTCGCTGGTGGAGCCCGAAGACTTTGTCCGGCAGTCGGGCCAGCGCGAGGCCCTTTACCACTGCTCCGGGCAGGTCTTCGACATCGACTACTCGAGCCTGCCGCCGGGCGAGTTGGAGTGCCTGCGGTTTGTGCTGAGCGATCTCGGCTGGGACGGCTACCTGGGCTTCGTCGAAGATGGCCGGGACAATCTGCACATCGGGTGCTCGCCGACTTCGCGCGACTTCTTCGCCACGGTGTTTCAGGAGGCGGTGGGAAGCAGAGCGGGGGTTGGGGGTTGGGGGTTAGGCTCGCCAAAGCGCGAGTGGGTTGGGGAAGGTGGCTCGCTTCGCTCGCGTCCTTTATTTGTGCGGTAGCTTCAGGCCTTTGAGCTTGGCGCGCTCCACGTTGAAGGTGACCATAAAAGGGTCGGGCGTGAAGGAGTCGGGCACTCCGTCGAACTGAATCTCGGATCCGATCTCGGGCTTGGCCGCGAGCGCGGTGTCCAACTTCAAAACGACCTCGGGGATTTTCGGATCGGCGATCGCCACCACCAGTTCCTTCGGGCGCAATGCCGGCCTCGCCGCGACGATTGTCCCCTTGAAGGTCTCGACTCCGCCGGCCCCGCCGGGCACGTCGGCGCCCTTCATGTTGGCATCGAAGTACTGCGCGGCGTTGGGCGAGGTCAACTCCTTCTTCAGGCTCATCCACAGCGCCAGTTGCGGATTGGCCTTCTGGAACTCGGCGGCCTTTTCGGCCAGGATCTCGGCTTCCGACTTGACGGTGAAGCCATCGGGCGGGAAGGGCTGCGATTTCGCCAGTTGCTTCAGGTCGTTCAGGCCGGCATCGTCCTGACCGTGGTATCCGTTGTAGACCTTGCGCAGAAACTCGTCGAACTGCTGGCGGACCTGCGGCGGCAGCGCTCCGGGACCATCGTGGACGGCGGCGCGGGCATAGAAGAACAGCGCCTGCGAGACCTTCTCCGGAGTCTTCTGCGCCCGTTCCACGTTGCCCAGCCAGGCGTCCACCTGGGCGGAGTCGGGGTCGGCTTTGAGGGACTGGAGAAACGCCTGCTCGGCGGCCGGATTGTCGCTGCGGTTCATCGCGGTCCAGCCAAGTACTTTGCGCGACAGAGCTTCCAGGGCGACTTTCATCTTGGGCCAGTCGGCCTCGGAGACGGCCGCGGGTTTGGTGTCCAGGGCGGCGAGTGTGGCCTGGGCCACGCGGGCGGCGTTGTCGAGGGCGGCCGCATTCGCCCGGCTATCGAGCTGGAGGCTGAAGACCATGATCAGGTTCATGACGTTCAGGTCTTTGGGATCTAACGCCAGCAGGTCGTTGAGGGTGGCGACCACTTTGGGAGTGTCGTTGAGCAGGCGGTAGGCGTCGACGTAGAGGGCCAGGCGCTGCTGCTGGAAGTCGGTATTGGGGAATTGGTCTTTCCAGGCGTCGACCAGCGCGAGTTTCTTTTTGGCGTCGGTCTCTTTGGCGGCGGCGGAGTAGGCGTCAAACTCGGCCTGGCTTTTCCAGGTTTTTGGGGGGGCCTGAGCGAGGAGGGAGATCAACGCGATGGTCAGGATGAGGAGCGCCCCCACCAAGCGTCGACACGAGTGTCGACGCGGCACGCACGAGTGCGTGCGCCACGGTTGGGTGCAAGAGGGTGTTCGTGAATCGGTGCTTTTAGTGCGATGCATGGGATTCCTCCACAAAGATCAGCCCATCGTAGGTTTTCGACAGGACGGATGGCCGCAGGTGATTCTCGGGGCCATCCCGATTCCAACTGGCCCCCACCGAGAGGAACAGGTGCGGCTCGGCGAGCCAGCGTCCCAGCGTCGTCATGGGCTCTACGGCGCGGATGTCGAGAAAAAACAGGGGCATGCCGGCGGCGCTGAGCACCGTGTCGCCGGCGCCTTCGGGTAAAGCGGGTACGGCGTAGCTCGCAAGCCCGGTGGCGTTTCCGCTGCGGAAGCCCGCGGCACGCAGCTCGCCGCGCCGGAACGCGAAGCCCACCGCGTAGGTCCGCTTGTCGGACTGGCGGAGCTGCCGGTTGTTGGCCCAGAGGACGATTCGCTCGCCGGGACGTTCGTCCGGACTCCCGTTTGTGCCATTCGAAGCCTCTATGCCGGCAAAGGAAAGCGTGGGGTGGGGGATGAGCGCGTGGTTAAAGGCGCGCATCCACTCGACGACGTCCAGGGCCTCCTGCGTATCCCAGGCCGGAGACTGCAGGGCGGCCAGCGCCGCCTTCGGATCGCCCGCGCCGGTCTTAATGTAGCGATCGACGGCCAGCGCTTCGGACCGCTTGCCGGGGACCGCCAGCACGGTGAAGCCTTTCTCCTTGACCAGGTATTCGAACAGGCGATGCTGGATTTGCAGGAACTCGCGAGTGCCCTCGGTGGCCGCGCCCAGTGCCACCAGGCGCGCATCTCCTATGGCATTCCCAAAGGGAGCCAGGTCGTAGAAGGTGTGTCCGGCCTCGGGGGTGGCCAGCGGAGCGGCGAGCTGTTTCAGGTCGGCGGCCACCAGCCGGGTGGTTTGGGCATCGGTGGGCGGAAGGGTGAAGCGGTTGCCCAGGTAGATGCGCTCCTTGAGCGTCCAGCTTTCGGCGGCGAGGCTCCAGGTATCGCGAAAGGTCCGCACGCCGGCGAGCCTGCCCTCGGCGGAGGGGCGCGTGAATTCGCTGCGCGCCGTGGCGATGGCGCCGGTGCCGGCGAAGCGGAAGGAGGTGATGGCGGTTTGAAAACCGGTGAACGTGGTTCGGCCCAGCGACTGCGGAAACGGCTGTCGCTGCTCGTAGCGGCGATACGAAGCGTCGCGCAGGGCCGGGTCGTCCGCGGCGCCCTGGCGGTAGGCGGCGTCGATGCGGGCGTACAACTTCTGCACGGCGTCGCGGGCGGAATCGACCTCCGATTGGGGAACGATTTCGAAGGAGACATCGTCGGCCCAGACGCGTCCTTTGCCGATGGAGCTGACGCCGAAATCGAGGAATTGGGCATCGGAGTCGATCTGGCTCGCGATCTCGCGCTTGGTCCAGTAGGGGGAACGGACGGGGCGGTCGTTCATGTCGTCGAAGAAGCCGCTCTGCCCGTTGGTGCGGACGACGCGGAGCCAGATCTGGGCGCGGTCCTGGGGATCGGCGGCTTCGAGGCGCAGCCAGGCGCGCAGGCGGACGGTCTTGCCGCGATAGGCGGCGGCGCTGAAGCTCTGCATGAGGTCGCCGACGGACTGGGGGGCATTGGTGGGCGAGAAGGGGGCGGGCGAGAAGACCAGCACGCAACTGCCGGTCGAGCGGCATCCCTTGCGGCGCAGTTCGGCCAGGCGGCCTCCGGAGGTGGCGGCCGGGGGGACAACCGAGGGGACGAACCAGCCGGGCGGCACTTCGCCGGGCTCGCCCTGTTCGAAGCGGAGGTTGCGCGGGCCGGGCAGGGCGTCGGTCCATCCGGCGAGCTTGGCGCGCGCCTGGGCGGCGAAGCCGGCCTCGTCCGCGTACTCGGACGCGACGCGGGTGTAGAGGGCGTGGGCTTCCTTGCGCTGGCCGAGTTTCTCGAGGCATTGGGCCATGCGGAAGAGGGATTGGGCGGCGGCGGGCCGCGACTTTGCGGGTTGGGCGAGGATGGCCTGGTATTGCGCGATGGCGTCCGGCAGGTTGCCATCGACCATCTCGCGGTGGATGGCGGCTTCCAGTTGCGCTTCGACGCCGGCAATCTGGTCCGTCGGGGGCGGGCCGGCGAGCAGGGCGGCGACAGACAGGAGCGCGATAGCCGGCAGGTATTTCATTCCGATTGACAGAATACGGAACGAATGCGGAGATCCCGCCCGGGAAGAGTCACGATTGCGTAAGATTTTGACTTCACCGGACCCTATGAGGGTACCCCGACGCTGAGGAGCGGAGGGGAGCGCGGAGCCTTGGCCACGGTGCCCGTGGCGGAATGAGAAGGGAAACTGGGCGGGAGCGGGCTGCAGCATGGTGGGGGTGCGAAGAAAGCGTCGACACGAGTGTCGACGCGGCACGCTGAGAGCGTGCGCCACGGTTGNNGGTCATTGGGGTAAAGGCCGTGCTGCCGGTTGACGTCCTGCAAGGCGATGGCAACGCCCTTCAGCGTCAGGCCGAGGTTGCGGCGCGCTTCGCCATCGACATTCACGCCGGCAAGACTATGGAACTCGAAGACGATGGTCTGGCAGAGTTTTTGGAGTGCGGACATACGATCGGGGATGGCCGGTGCGGGCTTGTCCTTGGGCGGCGCGGGGGGCATGGTGCGGCGAAGCTCGGCCACGGCGTCGGCGACCTTGCCGGCATTCTCCGGGTCCAGTTCGATGGCTTCGTCGTTGAAGTGAAGCGCGCTGTCCTTGATCAGCGGCTCGATGGTGCGGTAGAACTCGGGCGAGATGCGAGTCAGTTGCGAGAGCTCGAAGATGCCGGGGCCGTATTGCTGCCACATACGAATGATGCGATCGGCCTGAGTCCCGCTGATGTGCAGGTACTTCGGGCAGAACTCCTTCCAGGAGGAAGCGCAGCGCAGGTAGAGGCGGCTCTCGCGCATGCGCAGGAGGGCTTCGGCGCCGGCTGCTGAACAGCGGCCGGACACGATCGTGAAGGATTGGTTCTGTCCGAGAACCTCTCCCAGTTTGAGCACTTCGGCAAGCTCGGCCGGCAACTCAGGGACGGGTTGATCCATAGCGAACTCCAGTGCGGCGACACAGATCTGTGTCGCCAAGTAGGGTCGATTTATTGAAAACAAGCGGGTTGACTACAGTTTGGCGACACAGATCTGTGTCGCCATCCCTATTTGGGGGCACCAAATAGAAACAGCTCCCGAACGGCGGGAGCTGTTTGGAGAAGCGCTAATCCTCTCCTAGCTTCAGCATAGCAAACAGATATCTCGGAGAAGGGTAAATGGGGATGGCCCAGCGTGGCAAGGTGGCTATTAAGTAATTTAGAGTCAGTGTCTTAATGTCTTAGATGCGGCTTAAAAATAAATTCCCAAAATCGGTGACCGACCATTTGGCGGTTCTACGGAGAAATGTGAAATCGCCGGTACTGCATTGCAGAGGAAGGAGTTAACTGTTTCAAGGAATCATGTTGCCTTTTTGGTGTAAGGTGAGTATCGGTTCCGAGGAGGGTATCGGGGATCAATGGACCGGAGAACTGTCCAGGTTTCTGGACACCTTGCCGGTGCCCGACGTAGTTTCCGATATCCCCACTATTCCTGGAAGTTGAAACAGAGCCGCGTTATGCGCTGACGATTGATATGCATTACCGTGTAGTTGATGTCAAAAGTCGTGCCTTTACAGGTCCTGTTCTTTGCGAGCATCGCTGTTGGGCAGCAGAAATCGGACAGTCAAGTAAAGCTGCTGACCGTCTGCGAAGTACTCGGCGGCGTGAATCGTTTTGCCGATAGTGCTGTGGCTGTTGTCGGCCGCAAGGAGCGCAGCGTCAGCGTGATAGATCACTATGAGTTCTTGTCGCAGGATCGCTGCGACCATCCAGTCATCACGCACGGGCACCGCTGGTCGAACAAGATTCAGATCTGGGTTGATTGGGAAGAGGGGATGCCGAAGCCGCCGAGCGACAGTCCGACACTCCAGGGCGCGGTCCTCGCTGCGAAACTATCGGTTGTCCGTAAGACCACAAGACTGGGTTCTCACCAAGAGCCACGATTCAAGGCGGATGGGCACCCGAGTACCGCTAGCGGAGCCGTGCCGAATGAATGGGCTGTCGTGTATGGGCGGATTGTGAGATCGCCTCGTCTTGACGAGAATTGTGGTGTTGCAGGCTGTGGTAGAGATGACGCCCCGTTGATCATAATCGCCGAGCCAAGCGAAGTTCACAAGCTCGGAGATAACGGTAAACCACTGCCGAAGGACGAATGACCAGACGTTCCGCCGCATTGTGAACGAAACACGGCGATATCGGAAACTTCGGTTTTGCAGAACTCCTAAGACTTGCAACCGTGACGGCCGATGGGCAACCTTGGGGAATTCCGCTGGCAGAAGTCGTTTGCAAACCGATGCGTTTTGCAGGGATTTATGCAAAGATGAAAGGCCCTTATTGGGGTGGGAGCTTCAGCCTGGCCCGCAAGGCATTCCGCTCCTCGCGCGTGGACAGTTTCTGCGGTTGCTTTTGTGGTTCGGCCAACTGGCGCGGATGGCGAGCTGCTGGACCGTCCTGCCCTTCTTGAGGAACTCGCGCAAAACGGCCGCGGCGCGATCAGTTCCTGTGCTGTATGGTGCCGCGCCGCGGCCTTTGCGCTTCAGAGGGGACGATCTGGCCTCCAGTGGCCATGTCCTCCAAATCGGAGGCAGTGCGCTCCAGGATGCGCGTGACACGCGCACGATCAAATGGGACGTATTCGGTTTCTGCATCCGTGTCGAGCCGGAGGTTGACCACAACGCTCTCGCCCCGTTCCATCCGTCCGAGCCAATCGATACAGCAGAGCAAAACCTTCACCTCTGCCGCCAATCGGCTGCGCATTTCGGCAGTGGATCCCACTCGTTCGGGCTCTTCATTCACGACCGCGAGCCTATCGGTCTCGCGGAGACGGCTGAGCCATGCCGGCATGTCCGTGGCTTCGGCGCTGTTGAGCACTTGGTGCACCCCGGCTGGGGGTCAGGTTGGTGGCTGTGGCGATCCGCGGAATGGAATAGTCCGGATTGATGGGCCGAGCCGATGGCTCAGGCCCGTTCGATCAGAGCATCCGCGAAATGGACTGTCGCCGTTCGCAGGCGGTCCAAGAGGTGTTGTTCACGTCTAACGCGCTCATTGAACGCCTCACGCGCTTCCATTTGCCTACTATAGACGGAGCTTTTAGGTGCTGTCCAGAAACTGGACAGCTTAGGGCGGTTGGCCGTTCCGTTGATCCCGAACACCCAAAGACGGGCAGATCACAGTGAACGAAAGAGACGGGTAGTGGTTCCCTGGGGCATCATAGTATTCGATGAACTACGAGCGAGAACTCGAATTCGCCCGCCGTCTGGCTGCGGCGGCGGGCGAGAACGCGAAGCGCATTCGCGCGGGCGGTATTACGGCCGAGACGAAAGCGGATGCCTCACCGGTCACCATCGCCGACCGGGAAAACGAGCGCCTCATCCGCGAAGCCATCGAGCGCGAGTTCCCCGGAGACGGCATCCTGGGCGAAGAAGGCTCCAGCAAGGCCGGCTCGAGCGGCCGGCGGTGGATCATCGATCCCATCGATGGCACGCGCGACTTCGTTCGCGGCAACCGATTCTGGTGCGTGTTGATCGCGATCGAGGAGGCGGACGAATCGCTCGCCGGCGTGGCGCATTTTCCCATGCTCGACGAGACCTATTGGGCGGTGTGCGGCGGCGGATCTTACGGGAACGGCGAGCGCCTGCACGCCTCCGCCATCGATTCGATCGGCGCCTGTGCATTCAGCCCCAACGGGCTGCATCTCAGAGAGGTTCGCCAGTACCTGCCAACCATCACGGAGCTGATGCAGCGTTCGTGGGTGGTTCGTTCTTATGGAGGGGCGCTGGACGCGTGCCTGGTGGCGGCCGGCAAGGTGGAGATCTGGTTCGAGCCCAAAGTCGAGGTCTGGGACCTGGCTGCGCTGAAGCTCATCATGGAAGAGGCGGGCGCCCGGTTCTTCGCGGTCGATGGCTCGCGGCGCATCGACCGTGGCACGGCGATCGGGTGTGCGCCGGGCGTGGCGGCCCAGGTGCGGGAGGCGTTCGGAATACCTGGTTGAGTCCGGGTGCCGCCTCGCGTTTGTCTATATCCAATCGGATATAATTGAGCCATGCGGCCAGTGCGCTTCCTGGGCGATTCGCTCAAGTGCTTGCGAGACTTTCCTGAGGGCGCGCGGCATGACGCGGGTTATCAACTTGATAAGGTGCAGCGAGGCGACCAGCCGGACGATTTCAAACCGATGCCCTCGATCGGCAAGGGTGTCGAGGAGATACGCGTCTTGGACTCGAGCGGCGCCTACCGTGTGATTTACTACGCCAGACGCCCGGCGGCTGTGTACGTCCTGCACGCTTTCCACAAGCGGACAGAACAGACGCCGAAGAAGGATCTTGAAATCGCGAGAAGACGATTTGGGCAACTGTTGGGAGGCAGGATATGAGCAAACCCGAAAGCTACGCGAGTGTTTGGGATGCGATCGCGGACACCCCCGAGCAGGCCGCGAATCTGGGAGCACGGGCCGAACTGATGCAGAAGATCGCGGCTCGCCTCAAACAACATGACTGGACACAGGACGAAGCGGCAAGACGCTGCGGCGTAACGCAGCCACGGATCAACGATCTGCTGCGCGGCCGGGTCTCGCGCTTCTCGCTCGACGCCCTGGTCAACATCGCGACGGCGCTGGGTTGCCGCGTGCGCGTTGATCTCGATGCTGCCTGAGCTGTCCCGCCTGGAAGCAGCGGCGACTGGGTGTGCGCCGGGCGTGGCGGCCCAGGTGCGCGAGGCGTTTGGGATTGGTCGCTGAGGTTGGCAGGCGGAAGCGCCTGCCCCACCTAAATCCAATCTAGTTGAACCCGCACATGCCCGGGTTGCTGCATCTCCCGCTGGGGCAGACCGGCATCTCCGCCGATTTCGTTCCCCCGTTGGCGTGCGCCGCAAACGTGGACAGCTCCTGCTTCAGATGCTTTTGCCCGCAGGATGGGCACTCGACTCCGGGCACGTCCGCCGTCCGGCGCACCAGCTTCTCGAACTTCGTTCCGCAGTCTTCGCAAAGGTATTCGAATATCGGCATAAAGGACCCTACTCCAATATTAGATTACAAATCCGGTCCATGACGCCGCGCACGTCCCCGTTGCGGGTGTTGTAATTGTTCACCAGGATCGAAAATGCGACCCACCCGCCATTCAAGCGCTGCACGTACCCCGAAAGCGCGCTCACATGCGAAAGCGACCCGGTCTTGGCGTGGACTCGGCCAGCCGCGGCGCCCTCGCCGAAACGCGTGCTCAAAGTCCCATCCTGGCCGCCTACCGGCAGCAGCGAGATCCAGTTTTCCCGAGCGCTGTTTTCACGCGAGGGCGAACCGTACATGTAGCGCAGCAGCTTGACCACGGTGGCGGGCGTGACCAGGTTGAGCCGCGCCAGCCCCGACCCGTCGTGCAGGTTGTAATCCTCCTGCGCGATGCCGGCTTCCCCTAGAAACACTTTCAACTCCTCAAGGCCGGCTTCGAAGCTCCCGAGGTTCCGGCGCGCCCGGCCTACGGCGCGCAGGGCCATCTCCGCGTGAAGATTCTGGCTCACTTTATCGGTGATGCGCAGGTCCTCGATTAACAGCGCCGAGGTCCGCTGCGCCAGTTCCGCGCCGGACGCTACCGTGCCTGATGGCGCTTGCCTGAGGTCCGCGACTTCGTTGGGATACTGGTGCCGCGCGGTGGAATCCCCTTCGACTACGATTCCCCGTTCCTCCAGGGCCCGGCGGAAAACCTGTGCCGCATACAAAGCCGGGTCCTCGATCCCCACCAGCATGTCCTGGCCGCGGTCGCGCAACGGAATCGTGCCCCACAGCCGCGCTTCGAGACTGCCGGGGATCCGCGAAAAATGGATCCTGCGCTCTCCGCCCACGGCCACCGTCCGGATGCGGTTGTCGAGGCGGTAATATTCCACCGGCGGATTGAACAGCACGGCCGCCAGGTCGCCTTCGCGCGCTCCCGGGCCCACATTGAGCGAGAGAGTGTTGTCGTGGATGGTGAGGGCCGATACCGGCGGGCCGTCGTCGGACTGCGGATCTTCGATGGCCCAGCCCGATGCGTAGGGCTGCCACAAATACCAAGTGTCGTCGCCCACCACGCCACCCTCGACGCGCTTCACGCCGCGCGCGGCCACCTGGTCCGCCAGGTCTTCGATGGCCACCAGCGGATTGCCGGTGACCGCGCCCATCCGGTAAGGGATGGCTCGCGCCGAGAGGTTGGGATCTCCGCCGCCCACCAGGCGCAGCGCGCCGTGAATTCTCCCGTCGCGATCGGGCGGGCTGTCCGCGAGGACGCGCGTCTGGAAGGTGAAGTCCGGGCCGAGGCGCGTCAGGGCCATGGCGGTCGTGAAGAGCTTGGTATTGGATGCCGGGATGAAGAAGTGATCCGGGTTCAACTCGTACAGCGTCTTGCCGTGGGCGAGATCTACAATTTGGATCCCCCAAAATGCCGTCCGCGCGCCGGGCGTGGTGGCCAGCAGCCGCTCGATGCTCTCCGGCAGGGATGCCGCAGATGCCAGAGCGGCCGTCAGGAACGCGAGGGCGAGCCGCCTCATCTTCCGGTCACCTTGGTCTCCAGCCAGATCAGCAGGATGAGCACCATCACGGTGCACGTTCCAATGAGGGGAATCCCCATCACCACTCCCACCCCCTGGGACACCGCCAGGTATCCAAGGGTTGCCGGGGCGATCAGGCCGCCCACCAACGCGAAGGAGAAAATGCCGTTGAAGAATCCGGGATGGTAATACGGAAATCGCCTCCCGATCGCCTCGGCCACCAGGGGATACATGGGGGCATATCCGCAGCCTACGAACACAGCACCCATGGCGGCGCCGAAGCCGTTATTGGTGGAAAACAGGATCAGGCAGCCGAACAGCGCCAGCAGCACGCTTCCCACCAGCAGGCGGCCGTGGCGCACGCGCGGGAGAATCGCCACCGCGCCCAGGCGCCCGGTCATGAGGCAAAACCAATAAAGGGCGAGGGTCAGCAGGGCCGCACTGGGGCTCAGTCCTACGCGGCGGATCAGCAGCAGGGGCAGCCAGCCGGCAATCGAAAATTCGTTGCCGAACTGAAAGAACAGCAGCAGCGCGAACAGGATGGCGCCCGGGCTGCGGAAATCGGCCAGCGCCTGGCGCAGGGAGGGCTGCGTTCCGGCGGGAGGTGCGGCGTAGGAACTGCGCGCATAAATGGCCGCAAAAACTCCCGGGACCGCCGCCATGAAGAGCAGGATGCTGGGCACCGCATAGTACGCGGAGAAGGTGCCGGCCACCAGCAGGGTAGCGGCCAGGCAGCCCAGGCCGTACCAGATGCCTCCCAGGTTCACGGTGCCCGCGGCATCGGCCTGGTAGCTTCGGGAGATGGCGTAAAACAGCCCCATGTCCAGCAGGCCGGCGCCGATCCCCAGTGCCAGGAGGCCGGCCACCCGCCACCATTGCGAAAGCGGCGGAGACACCAGCGCCAGGTACGCCAACGCTACGCAGGAGAGCGCGCAGGCCGACACCAGCAGGAAGGTCAGGCCCCGCCCTGCCATGATCCGCGGCGCCAGCCGGGCCGCAGCCACGATTCCCACCGCCAGGCTCAGGAAGTAGTTGCCTACCGCGGTGAAGTCCGGCGGGTCGCGGTGGTACCCCCAGGCCGGCAGAATGGCTCCCAGCAGCGCCAGCAAAAACCCGGAAAGCAGAAAGCCCGCCAGCGCGCGTCCGCCTCCGGATTCGGCATCCGCGGGGACAATTGCGGCTTTGGAGGGCGCGGGAGTCACTGAGTCCGATTGTACCCCTCGGGGGCCAGGGGCCGGGGATGCTTAACCGATTTGGGGATTTCGGGGCCCGGTCCAGGAAACCGCTCCCTGACGGTCGCGGCTCCGTTGAGCACCCTGAACCGGGCGGAGTGTGGAAAACCGTAGCCGGGATCTACGGAATTTGGGAGGAATGAATCGGTGAGCCCAACGGAATCAATGGATTGCGCCTGGTCATAGACGTGCTTGTGCGCAGGTGGGTTTGTTCTTTAGAGGACTTTGGGCCTTTGGTGCGTTGCCTCGTCTGTGCTTTTGCAGGCCCCGCCCCGGATTCCATCTGCCGGCGCGGGGCTCTTTTTTTGGTCGCAGGCCGCCTCAGGGACACTTGTCGGTGTGCAGCAGTTCCTGTTCCACCGTCAGCACCAGGCATCCCGGGGCGTCGATCTTCTCCAGCGAAAGGCCGTTCCAGAAAAGCTTTGAACCCATCGCCCAGTGCAGCGGAATGCTCACGCGCATCTCCTTGATGGTGCGGCTCACGATCTGGATCTCCTTGTCCTCCGCCAGATACTGCGCCTCCACGCGCGCCGTAATCGCCGCGTCGCGCCGCGGCAGCACAATGCGGGTTTCCACGCGGATGCGGTCCTTGCCCCGCTGTACGGTCGCCACTATGGGCTTTTCCTCCACGATCTTCGACATGGTCTCCACATACTGGCGCGCATTCTCCACCGGCTTGCCGTCCAGCGCTATGATTCGGTCCCCGATCTTCAGCGGGCCGCTGAACTTCTCCGGGAGAGACGACACCAGCACGCCGGGACCCGGATCGTCGCCTTTCCACCCGAAGGCGCCCAGATCGAGCGCCGCGCCCGACCCGCCCTTCAGGCGAGTGGAAGGCAGCACATCGTTGCGCTCGTTCACATCGAATTTGGTCATCTGGATCCAGTAACAGTGCGCGAAACTGGGTGAGTTCGTCTCGCAGTCGATCTCGGCGGGAAACTCGTCGCGCCGGTGGCTGGCGAGCCACTCGAAAATTGCTCCGTTGGAGACGCCGGCCGCGCCACGCCACTCCACGTTGAGCCCCGCCGATTTGAGCTGCCTGGCGAAAGCCTCGTCATTCGCCCCCGCGCTCACCCATAGCACCGGTACGTTCGTGAAGTTCGCGGTGAAGATGCGGCCGGTATCGATGGCCGCCTGGGGCGACCCGCCGAGCGCCACCGCGGCGGCCCACAGGTCCGGCACCCGCGAGATGGTGTAAAAGACCGCGGCTGCGGCATCGCCCCGGCCCGCCAGGTAGACATGCCCCGCATCCACTCCGGAGTTCTGAATCGCATCCTGCACCGCGGCGGCCAGTGCTTCGACCCGCAGATCGATGTTCGCCGGGGCGCCTGAGAACGTGACGACGCGCCACCCCACCGCCTGCGCCCAAGTCTGCCATTGGGGCGCATCCGCGGCATCGATCAGGGCGATGGCCGGCGTCTTTGCTTGGGCCTGGGGTTGGGCCTGGGCGGTGATCCAACCGCACGCCAGCAGGCTAATTGTGCCGCAGGCGCGAACGGATTTTCCGAACCAGTTTTTCGATATCATCCGTCTTCTTCACGGTGGACATGGACACCACGTAGCGGTCGTTCTTTTCCAGCTCTTCCTTCAACTGCTCGGACAGCTCCACCAACTGGGCCGCATCCTTCAAGTTCTGCTCGTGCTCGGCCTTGAGGATCTCGTCGCGCTGCAGTTTGCCGTTGGGCAGGCGGGCGTCTTCCTGCTCGGCGGCCGTCGACGGCGGGCCGACGCCTGCACCGCCCCTCTGCGCATCCACCGCCCGCGGAGTCAGTGGGAGAATTGCCGCGATCGAGAGCGCGAGCGCCCAACGGCGCGCCCTGGTGAGCCCCAGTACAGTAGCCAGCCTGGTTTTCATGGAATAACCTGCTTTCATGATATCCCCTCTTGCATTGGCGATCGGATCATGCTACAGTCTGTAACGTGACAGTGCGTAACGCATCCCCTCGCGCCTTGACCGTGCTCCAGCAGGCCATTCTCAATTTCCTCTGGTCGAAGGGCCCCGCCACCGCGGACCAGGTGCGGGAGGCGCTTCTGCCCAAGCATCCGCTGAAAGACTCGAGCGTGCGGACGCTGCTCCGGCGCCTGGAAGCGCAGGGCTACCTGAGCCATCGGCTGGACGGCAAGGCCTTCGTGTACCAGGCTGCGATGCTGCAGCGAAGCGTTGCCGCGCGCGCGGTGCGGAACATCATCGACCGCTTTTGCGCCGGGTCGGTGGAGCAGTTCCTGGTCGGTATGGTCGACGAGAAGGTGCTCTCGGTCGAGCAGATCGAACGCCTGGCCAGGAAAGTGAGGAGTCAAAAATGATCGCTCTCCTGCAAACCGTTTTGGATTCGTCGATACGGGCGATCGCGGTGGCCGCCGTGGTGGCGGTCGTCTTGCGGATCGCGCGCGTCCGCATGGGCGCGGTGCAGCATGCCGCGTGGACGGCTGTGATGTGCGCCATGCTACTGATGCCAATCCTGCCTTATTGCGTGCCTTCCGTGCGGGTGCGAGTTCCGCTGGCATCCGCGGAGACGGCTGCCGCGGACCTGGGGAATCAGCCAGAGCCATCGCCTATTCCTCCGCGGCCGGCCGTGATACCGGGGGCGATTCCCGACGTCGCTCCAGCGCGTAGCGAGGCCCACGGCTCACCGTGGCCGTTCGCGCTGCTCGCGGTCTACGCGGCCGGCCTGGCTGCCATGCTGTACCGGTTGCTGGCGGGCTGGCGCGCCGCGCAGCGCATCGTGGGTCAAAGCCGGCCGGTATCCGCATCGGTCCGCGAAACTTCGTTGATTCGCTCGCCCTTCACCATCGGTGTGTTCACCAGCAGGATCATCCTGCCGGCCACCTGGAAAGACTGGTCCCACCAGAAACTGCGCGCCGTACTGGCCCACGAGCGGGCGCACGTGCGGCGCCGCGACCCATTGGTCAGCTTGGCCGCGCACGTCAACCGCGCGATCTTCTGGTTTCACCCGCTGGCCTGGTGGCTGGAGCGGAAACTCGCGACCACCGCCGAGCACGCCTGCGACGATGCCGGCATCCGCGCCATAGGCGAAGGCCGCAAGTACGCCGAAGTTCTGCTGGACCTCGCCGATACCGTGCGCCGCAGTGGCGGACGCGTGTCGTGGCAAGGCGCCGGCATCGATGGCGCCGGCCTTCTCGCCGAACGAATCGACCGCATCCTGCGCGGCGATCTTCCGCGCCGCGTGTCGCGCACGCGCAAGGCGATGGTCGCGCTCGGTTGCGCGGCGGCCATTTTGCTGGCGGCCGCGTGCCGGCGTCAAACGGCGGTTGCCCCGCTGCAGGACGATCCCAAGATCGCGGCCGACCACGCCGGCGAGCAGGCGTTGCTCGCCACTGTCGAGACCCTGACTACGGAACAGGTCGCGGAAATGGAAGCGGGGTTGAAGCGTCACCCTGACGATCTCGACGCGCGGAAGAAGCTGCTGATTTTCTACCGGAGGCACGGCCAGGCGAAGCTCGGCGAGTTGCCCACGATTCAGGCGCGGCGCCCGCACGTGCTC
This sequence comes from Candidatus Sulfopaludibacter sp. SbA4, assembly GCA_900290305.1. Taxonomy (GTDB): domain Bacteria; phylum Acidobacteriota; class Terriglobia; order Bryobacterales; family Bryobacteraceae; genus OMOG01. The sequence goes on along the minus strand of OMOG01000212.1, from coordinate 6,145 downwards.
TGGTTCATCGAGCATCACCCCGAGGACCGGATGGCGGGCTCCGCCGAGACACTCCTCTCGCCGTCGCAGCTCGATGCCCTTCCCGACCCTATCGGCTATGCCCAAGCCCGGAAGGCATGGACCGAGCAGGCTGGGCGGCCCGATGCGACGGCCAAGATCCTCGCCAACGCCGCGGCCTTTTTGGGCCTGACTGACAAACCGATGGCCGAGAAGTTGTTGCTTCGCGCCCGAGCGCTTGAACCCCAGGGCCGCTGGTCCTCGAGCCTGGGACGATTGTACTATGAGGCGCTCGTGGGTTCCAACGCGCGCATGCCCATGGGCGTGGTCCGCTCGGTCAGCCTGGGCGATGCGCACGGCGCTTACGCGAATGAGGTTCGGCGGAAGTTGGGCGAGTCCCAAGATGCCGAGCTGCTCAGTCGCGTGGGCGACTCGCTGGTGACTTGGGGGATGCAGCAATATCGCGCGCACCACCTCGATTTCGATCCTATGCCCTTGGGGAAGTCGTACCTGGAGCGGGCTCTGCAACTGGACCCGCAATCCATCCCGGCGCACCAGGGGATGCTTCGCGCCCGCGTGATGGAGCGAGTTGAGCAACGGAGTCAGTTGCTGATCCCCACGCCGCCGGGTGGCCTGCTTCCTGGGGCGCGCGGAGGCTTGGTCGCAGTGCGGCCTCGGCCGCCGGAAGTGAAGATGGAAATATCCCCCTCCGCCGAGCAATTCATAAGCTTGGCGAGGGCCGCGGAAAACATGTACAACCTGGGCGAACATGACGAGTATTACCGGCACGATCCGCCCGCGGCGAAAGCGGATTGGGAGCGGGCCGCCCAATATGCCCGAGAGTCCCTGCAAATGGCGCCGAAATTCCGCGCCAACCCCGATTACGGCACCGCGATCTTCAAAGCCAACATGACCCTCGGCATGGTCGCGATGCGCAACGGCAAACAGAAGGACGCGGTCCGCTACATGCTGGATGCGTCGCGTGCGCCCACGTCGGAAGAACTCGCCTATAACATGCAGTTCTTCACGTTCAAGCTCCCCGAGGTGCTTCTCAAGTACGGCGAGCGCGACTCCGTGATCGAGTTTCTGGAACGGTTCGCGAAGGTGAATATCTCACAGAAGACTTACTTGCTGGAATCGGCGAACCTGATTCGCAACGGGAAAAAGCCGCTCTGGTACCGGGATTAGGCGCTATCGCTGGGTTGCGGACGCGGTTTCTCCGTTCAAGTCCTCGGCGGCCACCGGCGGGTTGTAATAAAGGATCCGCTGGCAGCTCTCGCAGACCAGAATCTGCTCGCCCTTCTTCACGTCCTGGTAAAACTGCAGCCGCACCGTCATGTTGCAGGCGGTGCAGCGCCCGTCCACGGCCTCCGCCACGCCGATGCCCCGGCGCGCCTTGCGTGCGCGCTCGTACCGCTGGTAGGCGGCCGGCGTGACCTGTGCGACAATTGCGGCGCGCTCGGTCTGCAATTCGCTCGAAGCCTGCTCGTCGGCGGCGGTGCGCTCGCGCGTCACCGTCTTTTCGGCCTCCACCTCGGCCTTCTCGGCCTTCAACGCAGTCTCCGCGGACTTCACGTTCTTATCCAGCGGCTCGGATTCTCCCATCAATTCCAGGATGCGATCCTCGGATTTGCGAATTTCGGTTTGGCAGAATTCGATCTCGGTCTGAAAGGCCCGATATTGCTCGTTGGTCTTCACCTGGAGCATCTGGTCCTTCAGCTTGGAGATCTTCTGCTCCTGCGCCTGGATGTCGGTTTCGCACTTCTTCCGTTCTTTCTGATTGGCAACCAGAGCGGCGCGGTCAGCTTCGAGTTTGCGCTCGTGGGAGACGAGCCGCTTTTCGATTTCGGCGATGTGTTTCGGCAGGGCAGCGATCTCGCGCGCGAGGTCCGTAAGACGACTATCTATTTCTTGCAGGCGGATCACCAACTTCAGGTCGGGGAGCATTTCTTATCGAAGTGTAGCACGCGGCCCTTACCGCCTCCAGTTCCTCCACCCCGAGCGCCCGTGCGGTGGCGTAGAAAACGGCGACGCCCAGCGGAATCGAAATCGCCACGTCCGCAAATTGGGCCAGCCTGCCCGCACCAGCGGCAAGGTGGATCCCGTAGCTCGAAGCGCGGCACACCGCGCCCATCAAGGCGGAGGCCGCCGCGATCCGGAAGGCGCTCGACCGCAGCCTGCCTCCGTGAAGGCCGTGTACCCGGACGCGCAGGATAGCGAAGAGCGCGGCCGCTGCGAACAGCGCGACCACGGACGTGGACAGCGCCAGGCCGGCGTGGCCCATGCCGGCGAATCGCAGCAGCGCCAGCGCGGCGGCCAGGTTGACCGCGATGGACGCCAGGCTGACCAGCATGGGAGTCCGCGCGTCGTTCAACGCGTAAAACGCCGGCGCCAGGATCTTGGTGGCGCCGTATCCCGCGAGCCCCACGCTGTAGCACGTCAGGGCCACGGCGGTCTGGTGCGTATCGAATGGCTGGAAGCGGCGTCCCTGGTAGACAATGCCGATCATGCTTTCACCCAGCACGGCCAGCCCCACGGACGAAGGAATGGTGAGCAGCATTACAGTGCCCAGCGAGCGGGCTATGGTGTCGCGGAACTCGTCCATGTGCCCGACTGCGGCGCTGCGCGAAATCGCCGGCAGCGTGGCCGAAGCGATGGCCACGCCGAAAACGCCGATGGGGAGCTGCACGAAGCGAAACGCGTAGCCCAGCCAGCTTACGGGACCGTTGATCACGTGGCCCGAGGCATCCGTGATGCTGGAAGCCAGATTCGTGTTCACGATCATGTTGATCTGCACGGCGGCGCTTCCCAGCACGGCGGGCAGCATCAGGCGCAGGATCTGGCGCATGCCGGGATGCCCGAAGTCGAAGCTTGGCCGGAACGAAAAGCCAACTCGCAGCAGGCTGGGTACCTGCCACAGCAATTGCAGAATCCCGCCCGCCAACACCCCGTAGGCCATCGAATGAATCAGATCCAGACCTAGGGAACGGCCGACTGTGAAGCCGAGCGCCAGTCCGAACGCCACCGACCCCACGTTGAAAACCGCCGAGGCCATGGCCGGGATGCCGTAGCGGTCGCACGCGTTGAGCACTCCCATGGCCTGCGCCGCCAGCGCCACCATCGCCAGGAACGGGAACATGATGCGGGTCAGCGTGACGGTCAGTTGGAATTTGCCCGGCACCTGCTCGAATCCCGGCGCCATCAAACGCACCAGCTCCGGACTGACGATCATGCCCACGATGCACACCGCGCCCACCACCACGAACAATGCCGTGGCCAGGACGTTCGAAAGCTCGGCCGCCTCGCGTTTCCCCTTGGTGGCCAGGTATTGCGACAGGATGGGGATGAACGCCGAAGAGAGAGCGCCTTCGGCAAACAGGTTGCGCGTGAGATTGGGAATGCGGAAGCCCAGCAGAAACGCATCGTACACCGCGCCCGCGCCAAACAGGCGCGCCATCGCCATTTCGCGAACCAGTCCCGTGATGCGGCTCAGCGACACCGCGGCCGAGACGACGCCCGCCGAGCGGAAAAAGCCGTGTGTCTTGGTGGGGCAGGCGCTTTCGCCTGCCAACCCATTAGTCGCGCGCATTCTCGCGGTCATGCACCTACTCAACGCGCCGGACTTCCACCTGGCGGTACATCTCCTGGGTCTGCTCCAGGGTGGCGAAGCCCATCCCCGGAAGACGGGCGGTGGCGGTTCCCGCGGCCACCCCCCAGCGCAGTGCATCTGAGGCGCCGGATTTGCGTTGGATGGCCCACGTGTACGCCGCGGAAAGCGCATCCCCCGCGCCGATCGGACACAGCGCATCGATCCGCGGCGGCAGCGCTTCTATGAGGCCGCCGGCGAATGCGCCCACGGCGCCGCGGCTGCCGAGCGACAAGACCACGGACTCGGCGCCCATCGCGCGGATGCGCTCCGCCGCCTCCAGGTAGTGCATGCGCGTGAGCAGCGTCCGGCCGAGCAGGCGCTCGGCCTCCTGTTGGTTGGGAGTGACCACCGTCGGCTTCGCCTCGATGCCCTCCACCAGCGCTCGCCCGTCGGCATGCAGCAGCGTCTTCACTTTTTTCTGCCGCGCCATGGAGATCAGCTTGCCGTAGAACGACGGCGGCACACCGGGCGGCAGGCTCCCGCAAGCCAGCAGCCAGGAAGCATTGGCCAGGCTCTCGCGCACGGCCTTCTCCACTCGCTCCAGCTCCGCACTGGAGAGCACCGGCCCCGTCTCGTTCAGATTCACCGTGAGCCCGTGTTTGTCGGTAACGGTGAGGTTGATGCGGATGTCGTGTTCGATCGGCACCACCGAAACCGGGTAGCCGTAGCCGGCCAGAAGACCTTCCAGACGCTTGCCCGTCTCGCCGCCGGAGGTGAGCACGGCCAAGGTCTTTCCTCCGAACGTGTGGATCACCGAGGAGGAGTTGATTCCCCGTCCACCGGCCGACTCGCGGCTGGACTTGATGTACGAGCGGTCCTCGAAGGCCAGGCGATCGACGCCGAGGATGCGGTCGATGGCGGGATTTATGGTGAGTGTGACAATCAAGACACCATTCTACGAAGGATCGGGACCGGGCGTGGGTCGGCCTGGTATACAATACATCGCACAGGAGGGTTCGTGCCGGATACCACAATCACCAACTGGTTCGGAGACCTGGTCTCGCACCCGCAGGCTGTGGTCGAAGCCAGCTCGGTGGATGACATCGTCGCGGTCTTGAAAGACCCGGACCGGTATCCATCCCCCGTTCGCGCGGTGGGTTCCTGTCATTCCTGTTCTCCCTGCGGCTCGGCCGATGGCGGCACCATCATCAAGATGTCCGGGATGAACCGGATCTTGAGCATCGCCTCCGACTCGGTAACCGTCGAAGCCGGAGCCCTCTACATCGACATCGCCAAGGCACTCGAGGAGAAGCAGCTCCAGTTCTACGTGAATACCGAAATCGGCAACCTCTCCGCCGGCAGCGCGGCCTGCGCGGGAACCAAGGACGCCTCCATGCCGGGCGAGTTCGGGCAAGTCGGCTCCTACGTCAGCGGCATCAAGATGGCCCTTCCGAACGGCCAACTGCTGGAAGTGACCGACGCTCAACCGGAACTGATGCAAAAAGTACGATCCAGCTACGGCACTTTCGGAATCGTCTACGAAGTGACTTTCCGGGTGCGCCCGATTCTGCCGCTGGCCGTGCGTCACGAGAACTTTTCGCTCGCCGATTTCATCGCCAAACTGCCCGACATGAAAGCCAGCGGCGAATCCCTGATGTTCTACATCTTCCCTTTCTCCGGCCAGATCACGGTGGAGTTCCGCCACTACAATCCGGGCGCCGGCGGCAGCCCGGACCGCGCGCTGTGGCCGCTGCGCAACTACCTGTGGGCCACCGCCGGTCCAGCCGTCTGCGCGCAGGCGGTCAACGATATCTCGGACCCCGACATCCGCTGGGGCGTCATCGATGGATTCAATGCCTTGTGGCGGCTCAAGCTCACGGTGCTGCTGCACAGCGACTACACCATCGCCACCGACCAGATGATCCGCTACCCGGCGGTCTCGGGGGCGAGCCGCTATACCTTCAGCTTGTGGGCGTTTCCCGAGGATAGCTACCCTGCGGTCTTGTCCGACTGTTTCGATTTCTGCCGCAGCTATTTTCAGCAGACCGGATACCGCAGCAACATGCTGTTCGTCGGATACCGCGTGGCCCAGGATCGGAACTCGCTGCTCTCCTATTCCTACGATGGCGACGCCATCACCATCGACCCGGTCTCCACCGCCAATCCGGGGTGGGAGGAATTCCTGTTGGCCTACAACCAATTCTCGAGCGACCACGGAGGAATCCCGCTGTTGAACCAGACCAAGGGGATTACACGGGCGCAAATCGAGAAGGCCTTAGGCGACCGCTGGAAGACTTTCGCGGACACGCGCCGAGGCTACGATCCGCAAGGCCGTCTGCTGAGCCCCTTCTTCCGCGACCTGCTGGGCGAAGAGGACGCGTGAAGGCTGGCGTTTTAGTTGGGCAGGCGCTTTCGCCAGGCGCTTTCGCCTGCCAACCGATTTTTCCCGGCTTCTCACGGCCGCGGCTCCGATCGAAGCCGGGCGGGACGCTAAGCGTTGGCAGGCGAAAGCGCCTGCCCCAGTGTGCCCAGCGATGGGCAGAATCTTGTTGGATGGAA
>OMOG01000022.1:7236-10024 GCA_900290305.1 Candidatus Sulfopaludibacter sp. SbA4 | reverse complement strand
CCCGAAATCGCCCCCGAGCCAGCCCCTGGCCCCCGGCCGCCGGCCCCTGAAAAGCCGCGCGGCTTCAACCCCCTCAACCCCCATCACCCGCCCATCGAAATGTGCGCCTGGTGCACCGATCACGGCCAGATCCAGACCAACTGCCACTTCTGGCCCCGAGGGTGGCCACGCCCATGAGTCCGCCACCTGTCACCGCCGCACATACTTCTGCATCTCCCTGGACAAGAGGCCCCGAGTCTCCTTTATGAGTAAGTTCCCTCTACTTCTGCTGGCTCTATCCGCGTTCGCGCAGGAGCCCCTCTCCCTTCGAGACGCCGTCAAAGTCGCGCTCCGGGAGAACCAGGCCATCACCGCCTCGGCCGCCGCCACGCGCGCCGCCGGCACACGGCTCACCCAGGCGCGCAGCGCCCTGCTCCCGAAGGTGAACTACTCCGAGACCTTTGCCCGCAGCGATAACCCGGTGTTCGTCTTCAGCTCCCTGTTGACGCAGCACCAGTTTGGTACGGATAACTTCAACATCGGTCCCCTGAACCGCCCCGATGCACTCAACAATTTCCAATCCCAGGTCACCGTCGACCAAGTGCTCTACGACGCCGGCCAAACCGGCCACGCCGTGAAATCCGCCGAACTGGGGCGCCAACTCACCGCCGAAGAGCAGCGCCGTGCCGAGATGGAAGTGATCACCGGAGTTGCCCGCGCCTACTACGGCGCGATCCTCGCCGCCGAGAATCTCAAGACCGCCGAGCAGGCCATGCGCTCCGCCGAAGCCGACCTTCGCCGCGCCGAATCCATCCGCACTGCCGGCATGTCCACCGACGTGGACGTGCTCTCCATCCGCGTCCACCTGGCCGCCGTCACCGAGCAGCGCATCAAAAGCTCCGCGGATCTTGAGGTCGCCCGGGCGGCCCTGAATGACGCGCTCGGCCTGCCGCTCGATACGCCGCACTCGCTGACCACCCCCATGACCCCCGCGGACCTTCCCGACCTGGCGATCGACAGCCTGGAGCGCGATGCCGCCAACCAACGGCCGGAAGCCCGCGAGACCGCCCTCGCCACCAGCCTGGCGCGCGAGCAGGCGGATGCCTCGCGCGGAGCGCTGCGGCCCACCGTGAGTTTCCGTGGAGCGTTCGAAGCCGATCGCCAGAGATTCGTCAACCGCGGCGGGGCCGACTGGCTGGCCTCCGTTTCGCTCCATTGGAATCTCTTCAACGGCAATGCCGACAAGGCCAGAATCGCGGAGACCGGTCACTGGCTCGAGCGCGCCAAGGCCGACGAGCAGCGCACCGGGTCCGCCGTCCGCCTCCAGGTCAGGCGCGCCTGGGCCGACCTGCGCGCCGCCCAACAGCGCATCGAGGTGGCCAAAGCCTCCGTCGCCGAAGCCGAGGAAAGCCTGCGCATCACCCAGAACCGCTACGAGGCCGGCATGTCCAATGTCACTGACTTAGTCCGCAACGAAACCGCGGTCCTCGAAAGTAAGACGCGCTTCCTCGCCGCGGTCCACGACCAGCGAGTGGCTGCCACCATGCTCGAATTTGCCGCGGGAAGGCTCACCGCGGATTCGGAGGTACTGAACTGATGAAACCCCTCCTCATCACCGCACTGCTCTCTCTTCCTCTTCTGACTTCCTGCGGGAGTAACGAACCGCGCCATGTTGCGGCGTCGAACCCCACGCCGGTGCCGGTCCAGACCGCCGCCGTCGCCGTTGAAGATTGGCCCGAGCTTTACGAAGCTACCGGCACCGTGCGCGCCCGTACGGCCGCCACCATCTCCAGCAAAGTGATGGCATACGTGGACCAGGTGCATGTCCGCGTGGGCGACCAGGTGCGTGAGGGCCAGCCGCTCATCACCCTCGACGCCCGCGACCTCGATAGCAATGTGCGGCGCGCCGAAGCCGCCCGCGCCGAGGTCCAAAGCGCGATTCCCGAAGCCGAGCAGGGAATAGCCGGCGCCCGCGCCAACCTGGGTCTCGCCCAGACTACCTTCAACCGCATGCAGGATCTCGCATCCAGGAAATCCATCTCCAGCCAGGAGTTCGACGAGGCTTCCGCCCGCCTGAAATCGGCGCAGGCCAACTACGAGATGGCACGCGCCCGCCGCGTCCAGCTCGATTCGAAAATCGCGCAGGCCGAACAGGAGGTCCGCGCCGCATCGATCACCCGCGACTACGCAAAGATCTCCGCGCCCTTCGCCGGCATCGTGACCGCACGATCGGTCGAGCCCGGAAACCTGGCGTCGCCCGGAGTTCCCCTGCTGACCATCGAACGGGAAGGCTCGTACCGCCTGGAGGTCTCGGTCGAAGAATCCCGGATTCCCGCGGTGCGCATCGGCCAGCCCGTCGAGGTGGCGTTGGAGGCTCTCGACCACAAACTCGATGCGCGGGTCTCCGAGATTGTCCCATCGGTGGATGCCTCTTCCCGCGCCTACACCGTCAAGATCGACCTGCCGCCGGTGGCGCGCTTGCGCTCCGGAGCCTTCGGCCGCGCCGCCTTCGCGCTCGGCTCGCGCCAGGCGATATCCGTGCCCCAGGCCGCTATTCAAGAGCGCGGGCAGCTTGCCTCCGTGTTCGTCGCCGAGGAAGGCGCCGCCCGCACGCGCCTGGTCACCGCCGGCCGGCGTTCCAAGGACCACGTCGAAATCCTCTCGGGCCTCAACGCCGGAGAGAAGATTGTTGTACCTATCCCGCAAGGCCTCACCGACGGAACGAAGCTAGAGGCCCGCCAATGAGTCCCCGCCGACTCGGTCCGGCCGGCCGCTTCGCCCGCGCCTGGATCTCCTCCAAGCTCACCCC
>OMOG01000022.1:5365-7226 GCA_900290305.1 Candidatus Sulfopaludibacter sp. SbA4 | reverse complement strand
GAAGAAGAACCGCAGATCATCGTCCCCATGATCGACGTCTTCGTGCAGATGCCGGGCGCCTCCGCCCGCGAGGTCGAAGAGCGCGTCACCAAGCCCATGGAGAAGCTCCTCTGGGAGGTGCCGGGCGTTGAGTACATCTACTCCACTTCGAGCCCCGGCTCGTCGCTGGCCATCGTACGGTTCCTGGTCGGCCAGGACGAAGAGAAGAGCATCGTCCGGCTCAACCAGAAACTGCTCGCGAATTTCGACCTCATTCCGCCGGGCGCCTCGCAACCGCTGGTCAAGCCGCGCTCCATCGACGATGTTCCCATCCTCGCGCTCACGCTCTCGAGCCGCCGCTATGGCGATTTCGAGCTGCGCCGCATCGCCGCGCAGGTGCACGATACCATCAAGCAGGTGCCTGACGTGTCGGCGGTCACCCTCCTGGGCGGCCAGCGCCGCGAGGTCCGCGTCGCGCTCGATTCCGCCCGCCTGGCGGAGTACCATCTCGCACCGTTACAGGTGGTCGGCGCCCTGGGGCTGTCGAACCGGCGCCTGCCGTCCGGCCAGTTCGATTCGTCAAACCGCGAGTACCTGCTCGAAACCGGCGAGTTTCTGCGCACCGCCGAGGACGTCCGCAGCGTGGTCGTCGGAGTGGCCAACGCCAACCCGGTCTACGTGCGGAACGTGGCGGAGGTGACCGATGGCGGCGCCGAGCCAACCGAATACGTCCGCATGGCCACCGCCGGCGACCCGCAGTTCCTGCCGGCCGTCACCATCGCCGTCTCCAAGCGCAAGGGAACCAACGCCATCGAGGTCGCGGACAACGTGCTGCGCCGCATCCAGCCGCTCCAAGGCGCGGTAATTCCCTCCGATGTGAAGGTCGCCGTCACGCGCAACTACGGCGAGACCGCGGCCGAGAAATCCAACGAGTTGCTCCTCCACATGTTCATCGCGGTGATCTCGGTGAGCCTGCTCATCGCCATCACGCTGGGCCGGCGCGAATCCCTCATCGTGTTCCTCGCGATTCCGGTGACCCTGGCCCTCACCCTGGCCGTGTTCTACCTCTACGGCTACACGCTGAACCGCATCACGCTGTTCGCGCTCATCTTCTCCATCGGCATCCTGGTGGACGATGCCATCGTGGTGGTGGAGAACATCGTACGCCACTGGCGTATGCCCTCCAACCGCAAGCGTCCTCCGTACGACGTAGCCATCGAGGCCGTGGACGAGGTCGGGAATCCGACCATTCTGGCCACCCTCACGGTGGTCGCCGCCATCCTGCCGATGGCATTCGTCGGCGGCCTGATGGGCCCGTACATGCGGCCCATCCCCATCGGCGCCACTGCCGCCATGGTGTTTTCGCTGCTCGTAGCATTCATGGTGACCCCGTGGGCCGCGGTCCGCATCCTAAAGCCCAGCGACGCCATTGCCCACGGCGAGCGCGAGGACTTCGTGACCCGCCTCTATCGCCGCGTCATGGGCGCGATTCTGCACCGCACTCCTGTGCGCTGGGGATTTCTCGCGGCGGTAGTCTGCCTGCTGCTCGGCTCGGTCTCGCTCTTCTATTTCCAATTCGTGAAGGTGAAGATGCTGCCCTTCGACAACAAGAGCGAGTTCCAGGTGATCGTCGACATGCCCAACGGCACTACTCTCGAGGAGACCGCCCGCGCCGCCAACGCGCTCGCCAGGGCCGCGCTGGGCCAGCCCGAGGTGGTCAATTTGCAGACCTACGTCGGAACCGCTTCACCCTTCAACTTCAATGGCCTGGTGCGCCACTACTACCTGCGGCGCGGCTCCAATGTCGCCGATATCCAGGTCAACCTTCTGCCCAAGAGCGAGCGCAAGCTGCAGAGCCACGAAATCGCCAAGCAGGTGCGCC
>OMOG01000022.1:0-5355 GCA_900290305.1 Candidatus Sulfopaludibacter sp. SbA4 | reverse complement strand
CCGCCCGTGCTCCAGACCCTGGTGGCCGAAGTCTACGGTCCGCGACTGGACGGGCGCCTCGGGATCGCGCGCCGCATTCGCGATCTGTGGAAGCGCACCGATGGCGTGGTGGATGTCGATTGGTACGTGGAAGACGACCAGCCGCAATACCGCCTGCTGGTGGACAAGGAAAAGGCCGCGCTCAACGGCATCTCCGAGGATGACATCGCGCGCACCATGCAGGTGGCCTCCGCCGGATACGAGGCCGGCCTGCTGCATTCCGATACCGAAAAAGAAGACGTGCCGTTGACCATCCGTCTGGACCGCGCTACCCGCTCCGGCCTGGAGCGGATCCAGGACCTCAAGGTCGCCGGCCGCAGCGGCAACCTGGTCGCCATCGGCGAACTGGTGCATGCCGAATCGGAAGTCGCCGACAAGAGCATCTATCACAAGAACCTGCTCCCGGTGACCTACGTCACGGGCGACGTGGCCGGCGCCATGGAAAGCCCCGTGTACGCCATTCTCAAGCTGGGCCCGGAGATGGAGCAGATCAAGGCGCCGGAAGGATACGCCATCGAGCAGCACATGGCCGCCTTGCCCACGGATTCCGACCGCTACTCCATGAAATGGGACGGCGAATGGCACATCACCTACGAAGTGTTCCGCGACCTGGGCATCGCCTTCGCCGCGGTGCTGATCCTGATCTACGCCCTGGTGGTGGGCTGGTTCCAATCGTTCCTCACCCCGCTGGTGATCATGGCCGCGATTCCGTTCTCGCTGGTCGGCATTCTGCCCGCGCATGGCATGCTGCACGCGTTCTTTACCGCCACCTCCATGATCGGCTTCATCGCCGGCGCCGGAATCGTAGTGCGGAATTCCATCATCCTGGTGGACTTCATCGAGCTGCGCCTGGCGGAAGGCATGGCGCTTGATGCAGCCGTCATCGATGCCGGTGCGGTGCGTTTCCGACCCATGATGCTCACCGCCGCGGCTGTCGTTGTCGGAGCCGGAGTCATCCTCTTCGACCCCATCTTCCAGGGGCTCGCGATTGCGCTGATGGCCGGCGAAGTCGCCTCCCTGGCGCTTTCCCGCATGACTGTCCCGATCGTTTACTACATCGTCAATCGAAGGAGAAAAGGACTGTGTCCATCGAAAGATATCTACGTCTCATCGCCGGTTTCTTTGTAATGCTCAGTGTGGCCCTGGGCTACTGGGTACACCCCGGGTGGTTTGCCTTCACTGCCTTCGTAGGCTTGAACCTGTTCCAATCCGCGTTCACCGATTGGTGCCCCATGATGACGTTCCTGCGCAAGCTCAGAGTGGCATCGCCGTCTCGTTGACCGGAGTCGGGCCAACGTGCGCGCTTTTCTCAGCGCTCTCCGCTTCCTCAGCGACCTCGGGTTTTGACTTTCTCTTGGTTTGCTCCGCGTCTTCCTCCGCGCGCTCCGCGGCTCCGTGTCAAGTTCCGGGCCTCCCTCTGGAGCACTGACTCACAACGAGGTCGCCCGAATCTCATTATGTTCGTGCTCCTCGACGTCGCCTGGCGCAACTGACTTGGCGAAGGACCGCGGCAGCGGCAGAGAAGCTTCCACAACCGTACCCTTGCCCGGCCCGGATTGGATCTTCAGCGTTCCGCCCAGGCCATCCACGCGTTCCTGCATTCCGATGAGGCCGAGCCCCTTGGTCCCGTTGCGCGAGAAACCCCGCCCATTGTCTTGCACGGTCACCGTGATCTTGGCATCGTCGGCCCGCAGCCCGATCAAGACGACGTCCGCGTTGGCGTGGCGGCACACGTTGTTCAGGGCCTCCTGGACCAGGCGAAAGATGCACGTCTTGTGCTCGTCCGGAATCTCCGGCGGCAGGTCTTCCGCTTCCACCCTGATCTCGGTCCCGGTGGACCTCGCTACCTGGTGCGCCTGCCATTGCAACGCCGCCGAAAGGCCCAGGTCGTCGAGCATGGAAGGGCGCAGCAATAGCGCCATGTTCCGGGTCATCGCCAGGTTGCTCTCGACCAGTTCCCGGATGCGGTCGACCCGCGTGCGCAGCGCTTCTGGATAAGGGGCTAACGCCACCGCCAGGTCGTGCAACTCGAACTGCACCGCCGACATCGATTGCCCCACGGCGTCGTGCAGCTCCCGCGAGATGCTCTTGCGCTCATTCTCCTGGGTATCCACCAGCTTGGCCGACAGGCTCCTCAGTTCCTGGCGCGCCATAGTCACTTCCGAAAGGTGGGCCAGAGTCTGCCGCTCCAGGCGAAGAAGATGAACCGTGCTGGCGCACGCCAGGGCAAATCCAAAGCAGAACATCAACACCAGTGCGCCGATCAACCGGTTGCGCAGGATCGAGAACATATCCAGCAGCCGGTGATCCTGCTCCATGAGTTGCTGCTGATTTACCGCCGCAATGGTGTCCGCAATGTTCAAGGTGCTGGAGCGGCGTGGAAGAACCACATCGCGCAGGAACCGGTAGCCTTCACGGCGCCGCTGTCCGGCGGTCCATCGCAGAACCGGATCGAGCGCTTCCCAGTACTCGCGCAGTTCCTGTTTGAGGGATTGGTACATCCTTTGATCCGGCAGCCGGGGGAAGGCGTTCGGATCGGCCAGCATCGCATCCATCTTGAAGCGCATGCCGGACAAGGCCAGGCGGCTCTGCTCGGCGCGCTCCAGGTCGGGCTCCAGCAAGTAGTCCCGCACGTAGGTTCCGGAAAGATATACGGCCGTCCGAACTTCGTCCAACTGCCGCGCGCCGCTGAGGAATTCCCGCAGGGTGACCTCGTCGCTGGACTGCAGCTTGGAGAGCACTCGAACGGCGTTCACACCGGAAAGCGCCAGCAGGATCAGCAACACGCCGAATCCGAAAGCCAGCACCGTTCTGGTGGTAAGAAAGCTTCGTGCCACTTGTGTAACCCCGGGAGCTTCAGCCGCCATGGACCGCCGCCTCCGTGCCCGTCGGGATCACGCCCTTGCGGATCGAGTACAGGATCAGGTCCGCAAGACTGTGGAAGTTGAGCTTCTGGAAGATGTGCTGGCGGTGACACACCACGGTGGTCGGGCTGAGGTTGAGGACCGTGGCCACATCCTTGTTGGACTGGCCCTCCGCCAGCATCCGCAGAATCTGTCTCTCCCGATCGGTCAGCAGGTCGTAGCTGTCCTGCACGTTCTGCCTGCCGAGATAGCGGACATAATCGTCGGCCAGGATCCGGCTGACTTTCGGGCTGAAGAACGCCTTTCCTCGACTGACTGCCCGCACGGCTTCGACCGTCTCGGACTCCGCCGAGCTCTTCAACACATAGCCGCGCACCCCGGCTTTCAACGCGCTCAGCAGGTAGCACTCGTCGGAGTGGACCGTGAGCATGACCACTTGCACGTCCCGCACATGCGCCGCGATCTGGCGGGCGGCCTCGATGCCGTTCAACACCGGCATGGCGATGTCCAGCACGGCGACGTGCGGATGCGTACGTTGGGCCATCTCCACCGCCTCGCGGCCGTCCACGGCTTCCGCCACGATCTCAAAATCGGGTTCGTGCGCGAGCAGTGCCTTCAGGCCCCTGCGAATGATCGCGTGGTCGTCGGCGATCAGAATACGAACTTCCGCCATCTGGTTTGGCCCACTGCTGAGAGCTATCTTAAGCTGCCCGGCGGCTGCCGAGGAATCCCCTAAACGAAGGATATTTCGGCAAAAACCGTAGCATCGGCTGGGGCAGGCGGGGTACCCTCTGGGTCCGCCTGCCAACCCAAAGAGGTCGAGCTCTACTGCTCTCTGGTGCTCGCAATACCCCGTACATAGGATGGCGGTCCCAGGGGAACCGCACTACATTCATAGAGAAGCGTCCGCTGGGTGGGATGCTGCGCTGGCTGCCGGTATTTTTCTTCCCGACCGGCAGCGAACCCGCCCGGCGGAACGTTTGGAGGGTCCCATGAGATCCGGCAGAATCGGCGGGGAAGATCGAGCAACTATCGCACGTGGCGCGACCTTCGTTCCCGTCCTGGTAGCCTCCCCACGCAGCGAAGATTATCAGCAGGTGCGGGAGTCGCTGGATAAAGACCGTTGGCTGGTAGTGGCAGCGCGCGACTGGGCCGCGGCGCTGAGTCTTTCCCGCAGCCTGGTCTTCCCGGTGATCGTCTGCGACTGCAATCTTCGGGGGCCGGACGGCCACACGGCTGTCCGCGGGTTGGCCGGCGGGTGGAGGACTGCGTCCGTGATCTTGCTTACGGACCGGTGGGATTCCGATCTCTGGGAAGGCCTGCTGCAACAGGGCGGCTTTGATGTACTGATGCGTCCCCTCCACCGGGACGACGTCTCAGCGGTCCTGGATACCGCTTACCGGCAATGGGCGGACGGGCGGCCGGGCAAGGCTGTCTCCAGCGAATCGTCGCGCAATACGCTCGTACGATCGCACACCGCTTCATGAAGGACGCGAATCAGTTGGATGGCCCGGCCCGAATCGATGGGCTTCAGCAGCGTCCCGCAGGCGCCGCGGTCATAGGCGTCCGCCAGGGAGGGCAGATCGGCCGGATCGGCCACGATCGAGGAAGCTACCAGCGGATGCGCGTCCTCCGCCATGCGCAGCGCATCCCGCCACGAGCCATCCAGGAAGGCGATGTCGGAGAGCAGCACGGTGCTCCCGGTGACGGTCAGCAGGAAATCCGCCTCTTCCAATGTGTCCGCCCGGTGCATGCGGATATTGGAGTATTGCAGGATCAGGGCGAGCATCGAGAATTCCGACTGGAAGCAAGTGAGATAGACACATTGCATGCCGGTTTGAGAATAGCCGCCGCCGGCTCCGGATTCCATACTCCGGACACAGTAGCCGCGCGGAATAAGGCCAGTAAAGGGGACGTATGAGCACCACCGCGGTCATCTCGGTTGCCTTCGCATCCCTGGGATTGCTCCCAGCTCAAACCGCCCGCGTCGAGGACCCGCTGAGCGCCTTGAGCGGCACCATCCGCAGCCTGACCAATCGCGTTTCACCGGCGGTCGTCGAGTTGCAAGTGACCGGATACTCCGCCACGGAAGACGAGAAAGGCCTGGTGCTCAGCCAGGTTTCCCGCCAAACATCGAGCGGCTCGGGAGTGATCCTCGACCCGGGCGGCTACATCGTCACCAATGCCCACGTGGTTCAAGGCGCCGTGAAGATTCGCGTGCTCATGGCGCGGAACCCCTCTCGCGGCAAGGACGCCCGCTTGATCGGGATCGACCGCGAATCCGACCTGGCACTGGTCCGCATCGACGAGAAAGACCTTCCCGTCCTGGAATTGGGTGACTCCGACAAGTTGCAACAGGGAGACCTGGTGTTGGCGGTCGGCAGCCCGCTGGGGTTGCGGAACTCGGTTTCGATGGGCGTCGTCAGCGCTACCAGGCGCGCCATCAGCGACG
>OMOG01000709.1:183-2401 GCA_900290305.1 Candidatus Sulfopaludibacter sp. SbA4 | reverse complement strand
GCTCAAGCCCAGTATGCGCCAAGCCGGCGACTTTTGCAACGAATTTCTAACTCAGGACACTAAATACACCGTTTCATAAATACTCTCTCGTACCCAACCGTGGCGCACGCACTCATGCGTGCCGGGGTGCCCTCTGGGCCGGACACTCGTGTCGACGCCTGCTCGGCCCCCGAAAAACACGTTAGCGTATTTATGACACACTACGCCGCCCGCCGCGACATAATGGGACTCATGACCTCCCGACGTGAGTTCCTCCAGGCCGGATCGCTGGCCGCCACGCTCTCTGCCACCTCCTCCGCGGCGCAATTGCGGTCCATCGGCGTGCAGCTCTATACCGTCCGCACCGTGCTCCCCGACAAGCCCGCCGAGACCTTGCGCGCCATCGATGCCATTGGCTACCGCGAGGCCGAAGCCACTTTCGCGGGTCTCGACAAAATCTGGCCCGCGCTCCAGGCTACCCGGCTGAAGCCCGTCAGCATCCATCTCGATTCCGCGATGATCACCAAAGGCCAAGACGACGAAATCGCGCGCACCATGGACCAGCTCAAGCAGAAGGGATTCTCCTACGCCGTCTACCCGTATCTTCCACCCGCCGAACGCGGCGGCCTGGATGCCATCAAAACTCTCGCCGCCAGGCTGAACGCCGCCGGCGCCAAGGCCCGCGCGGCCGGCCTGACCTTCTGCTACCACAACCACGCCTTCGAATTCCAGCCAACCGAGGGGACCACGCCCTTCCAGGTACTGATGGACAGAACCGACTCGAAGCTTGTCTCACTCGAAATGGACGTCTTCTGGGTCAGCGTGGCCGGCAACGACCCGGTCGCCCTGCTCGGCAAGCTTTCGGGGCGAGTCCCGCTGCTGCACGTCAAAGACAAGGCCAGCGGCACGCCCGTCATGTACAACGAGTCGGTTCCGCGCACTGCGTTCAAGGAAGCCGGCAACGGTGTCATCGACTGGCCCAAGGTCCTGCGTGCCGCCGCGTCCGCGGGCGTCCAGCACTACTTCGTCGAGCAGGATCAAACTCCCAGCGACCCCGTCGAAAGCCTCCGCCAGAGCTTCGCCTTCCTCTCCAAGCTCACTTACTAGATCCATGCCTCTCTGGCTCACCGAATCCGACGTCCGCGCGGTCCTTTCCACCACCGAGCTCGCCACCATGGAGCTGATTGACGCCATGGAATCCGCGCTGGCCGCGCTCTCCACCGGCCGCGTCGCGCAGCCGGTCCGCACCGCCATCGAGACCGCCGACCGCACCTTCTTCGCCCTGATGCCCGCCTTCGACAAGGCCCACGCGATTCTGGGCGCCAAGCTGGTCACCGTCACTCCGGCCAACTTCGCCAAAGGCCTGCACACCCACCTGGCATCCATCTCGCTCTTCGATCCCGAAACCGGCGAGCTCACCGCGGTCATGGACGGCCGCTACATCACGGAGGTCCGAACCGCGGCCGCTTCTGCCGTCTCCGTCCGCCACCTGGCGCGCGCCGATGCCGTGGTGCTCGCCATCCTGGGCGCCGGCGTGCAGGCCCGCAGCCACCTGGCGGCGCTGCCGTGCGTGCGAAATTTCACCGAGATCCGCGCCTGGAGTCCCACCGCGGCCAACCTCGAACGCTTCGTCGCGGAAGCGCCCGCCTCGGTACGCGCGGCCCGCACCGCGGAAGAGGCCGTCGACGGCGCGGATGTGGTCGTGCTCGCCACCAACGCGGTAACCCCTGCCATCGAGGACCGATGGGTCGGCGCCGGAACGCACGTCATCGCCATCGGCGCCTGCCGGCCGTCGCAGCAGGAAATCGATCCCGCGCTGGTGGCCCGCGCCAACCTCGTGGTCGATTCCAAAGCCGCCGCGCTGGTAGAATCGGGCGATATCGTGCAGCCCATTCGCGAGGGCCGCTTCACCCCGGACCACGTCCGCGCGGAGTTGGGTGAGATCGTGTCCGGCCTCAAACCCGGCCGCCGCAACGAGAGTGAAATCACGCTCTTCAAATCGCTGGGGCAGGCCATCGAAGATCTGGTGGCCGCCGATCTGGCCTTTCGCCGCGCACGGCAGAGCGGCCGCGGCCAGGGGCTACAACTGTAACAAAAGTGGTTACGAACCGGCACATTTTTATCACTTACTAACTCGGATTAGTTTACAACAACATACAGCCTGTTGGTTTTACCGTTGTGGCGGCAAAGTGATAATGTCCCCTTTTGGCAAAGTAGAAATGTCCTCTTGACAGCCCCA
>OMOG01000709.1:0-178 GCA_900290305.1 Candidatus Sulfopaludibacter sp. SbA4 | reverse complement strand
ACTACGGAAGGTGAAGAAGCGGCTGATCAAGCATCGCGAGGCGGCCGAGGAATTGGGGATAAGTGTGCGGCAGGTGAAGCGGCTGCTGTACGCCATGAAGAAGCGCGGCGATGAAGCCGTGGTCCACGGGCTGCGGGGGAGGCCGTCGAACCGGCGGGTCGATGAGAGTGTCGAGAGG
>OMOG01000057.1:4135-10885 GCA_900290305.1 Candidatus Sulfopaludibacter sp. SbA4 | reverse complement strand
GGCGATGGAGCCACAGGCGTTGGCGGCGGCGGCGGAGAGGTCACGGAAACAGTGGCCGAAGCGGTAGTACTGCCGCCCGGTCCGGTGGCCGTCAGGGTGTAAGTGGTGGAATCGCTCGGGGACACCCGGCGGTTGCCGGTATTCTGCACGGTGCCGATAGTCTGGTCGATGGAAACGCTAGTCACGTTGCCGGTGACTTCCCAGCGCAAGGTCGAGGACTGGCCGCCGTAAACTGGGCCACCGTGGGCGCCCTGGGCGCCGGCGCCGGCGGGGGCACTACTACCGGGGCCGGCGGTGGCGGCGGCGGTGGCGGCGGCGCCTTCTTCTTGCAGCCTGCGGCGAACATCGCCAGTGAGAGCGCGATCCAGATGACTCCGATCTTCCGTTTGCTGAACATGAACTTCGCCTCCTGAATTCTCAAAACTATTTTCCCCAAAAGGGCCTCTCGTTGCTGCCCTGCGTGGTCAAAGCCTGCACCTGCGTTCCGTCCGCCAGCATGGTGTAAACCTGGTACCTCGATCCTCCGCCGCGCGTCGAGGAGAACGCCAGGTGGCGGCCGTCGGGCGCCCAACTGGGATGCTCGTTCTTTCCCTCGGCATGCGTCAACTGGAGGTACTGGCGCGATGCAACGTCCATGACAAATATGTTCCAGCCCCCGATGGCGTAGCCACGCGTCCACGCGAACGCCAGCCCCTGCCCGTCGGGACGCCATGACGGGTTGCCTGCGTCGCCGGTGCCATCCGTGAGCCGCTCGACGTCCGCTCCGTCCATATTCATCCGATAGACCTGCTGCGGACCGGAGCGGCCCGATGTGAACAAGATCTCATTGCCGGTTTTGGGATTGACCTTGGGCTCCGTATCGATCGAGACCAACGACGTGATCGGCCGAAAGCCCGTTCCGTCCAAATTCGCGATGAAGATCCGGCAACAGCGCCCGGCCGACGACGAGTACACGATCTGCTTCCCATCGGGTGTGAACGAGGGCG
The DNA here is from genome assembly GCA_900290305.1 of Candidatus Sulfopaludibacter sp. SbA4. GTDB lineage: Bacteria > Acidobacteriota > Terriglobia > Bryobacterales > Bryobacteraceae > OMOG01. The sequence continues at coordinate 9,899 of OMOG01000057.1, read as the reverse complement.
ACGAATTGACCGATGCGCCCTGGTTGTAGAACCGCAAATCCCGGACCGGATCCACCGAAAACACAAATATACCAGGATTGCCGTGGACGAAGCTAGTAAACGCGACTTTTGTGCCGTCGGGCGAGGGCGACCCTTCGACGGAAATGGAGTTGAAGTGGGTGATTTGCTTCTGGTTTTTGCCGTCCGGGTCCATCATCCAGACTTCCTTGTGGCCGGAGCGGTCGCTGGTGAAGTAGATATGGGTGCCGAAGAGCGACTCGCCGCCGAAGCGCGCGATGATATCGGCCGCGAACTCGTGCGCCACCTTGCGCGCGCCGGCCTCGTCCAGGCTGCCCAGGTAGCGCTGGCCGATCACCTGGGCGTTGGACGAGGGGGCGGGTCCCTGGCCCAGGTCGTACATCCAGCCGTAGAGCACCAGGACGCCATTTTGCGGCGCCGTGTACCCGAAGGCCAGGTAGTTGGCCTGCACCGGAGGGCCGGACCAGTCGGCCATCCAGCGCCCGCCGCCGTTGGTGGGCTGCGGAATCGCCTCGCTTTTCCGGCCGCGAGCCGGCTGCGGAGCTGGCGCCGGCGGCACCACGATGTCCGACGGCTGCTGTGGGACGAAGAGGGGATACATGGTCTTGGGGGCGACCTTGACCATCCCCGATGCGGCCACGTCCGCCCGCAGGGTATCGTTGAACGCACCCATGAACTTCTGCGCGTCGCCCGTTCCCCTGAGATCGGGAATGGCGATGACCGCGCGGTCACCCTTGGTGATGATGCCAATTTTATTTGGTGGCTGGGCGCCCAGCACCAACAGAAACGCGGTCAGAATGACCGCCGCCGAAACCATCCTGTTCATATTAGCGCCTCAATTCAAAACGTAATTCGAGCACCGCCTGGTTCTGCGCGTACTGCGGCGGCAATGGCGGAAACGGGGCCGCGTCCAGAATGGCGCGCTGGGCGGAAAGGTCCAAGGCGGCGTTACCGCTGGATTGCGACACCTTCACGGAACCGGGCGCCAGCGAGCCATTGCGCAGCAGCGTGAACGTTACCGCGGCCTGTGGCGCCGACGTGATGCGCGGGTCGATATCGCCGGTTCGCCATTTCGACGCTACCTGGTCGCGGAGGAGTTTGGCATAATAGCCGAACTGGGTCCCCAGGGGCGAGTCGCTGCCGAGACCCACGCCCCCGCCGCCCGGGATATTGTACATAGGAGAGCTGACCGCCTGCCCGCTGCTGTAGACCTGGTTGGGGGCATCCTTCTGCTGGTCGCGCCATCGGTTGGGCGGCGAGACGGCGGCTTCCATGGCCCGCTTACGGGCGTTGCGGCTCTTGATGGGGATGGCGTCCGGGTCCGGAGCCTTGGCCTTCGGCTGGACCTTCTTCTTGGCGGGCGCTTCGGGCGCGAGGGATTCAGTGTCACTGGCCACGGGGTTCGTTGGGCCATTCTTCGGAGGCAGTTTGATGGAGGCTACGGTGTTCACCGCCACGGAGCCCATCCCGCCGCCGTTGGCGTCGCCCCAGTTCGCGGGAGTCCGATTCGCCACCCACGTGTAGGAGAGCAGCGCCGCCGCGATCGACACGTGCAGGACCAGCGAGCCCACGAAGGGCCGCGACAGGCGCTCCGGCTGATCCAGGATGTCGACGTGCGCGGTCATCGCTTACCGCCCTTGGCCGCGGAATCCTCGGGTTGCGTCACCAGGTTGACCTGGAATCCCGCGACGCCCAGTTCGGCCACCACCTGCGCCATCACCTCCCACACGGTCTGCTTGTCGGCCATCACATACACGGCCTTGGTGCTCTTGCCGAATTGCCGCTGAATGGCGGGCTTCAACTCGTCGAGGTTGGTTTCCTTGCCGTTCAGGTAGAGCAACCCGGTCTTGGGAATGCTGACCACCGGCAGATCCTTGGTGGCCTCTTTGGACACCGGCCGCACCTTGGGGACATCCACTTCCAGGCCGAATTCCATGACGTGCGCCGTGATCATGAAGATGATCAGCAGCACCAGCACCACGTCCACGAAAGGGGTGACGTTGATTTCCGCCAGGGCTCCCCCGCCGCGCTGCCGGCGCGAATTCAAGCCGCCGCCGTTCACCGAAAATGCCATAGCTATTCTCCGAAGCTGCGTTCGGTCATGTTGAGAAATTCAAGGGCGAAGTCGTCCATGCGCGCGCCCATCTCGCGGATCTTGTGGCTGAAGAGGTTGTAGAAAATGGCCGCCGGAATCGCCGCCGCCAGGCCCACCGCTGTGGTGATGAGCGCTTCGGCAATGCCCGGCCCCACGCTCTTCAGGCTGGCGCTGCCCTGGCTCTGCGCCAGCTCCCAAAATGCGCTGATGATGCCCAGCACCGTGCCGAAGAGCCCGATAAAGGGGCAGACCGAAGCCGTGGTGGCCAGCCAGTTCATATTGCGTTCGAGCTTGGCGAGTTCTTCGCTGATGCCGAGTTGGATGGTGCGCTCCAGCGCGACCCGGTTGCTCACGCTACCGCGCGACTTCACCTGCCGCTCCACTTCCTCGTACCCGAAATCGAAGACCGCCACCAGCGGCGACGGGCGGAACTGCTCGCTGGCCACCACCACCGCTTCGAACCCGGGGGCCTTGCGAAACGCGCGCAGAAAACGGGCGTTGGCCTTGCGCGCGCCGCGGAACGATTGCCACTTGGAAAGTATCACCGTCCAGGAATAGACCGAAAAGCCCAAAAGGATGCCAATCACAGCGATCACCATCCCGCTGTGTGACATCAGTTCCCAAATATCGGTTTGTAGAAGGAAGGCCGCCGGAGCTTCGAAACTCAACTCGTCTCCTATCTCAAATCTATCACATAGACGCGGGTTTCCAATGAAAAGACGTAGCGGAAATTGAGCAAGTTTCGGGCGGTTTTCGCACATCCGGGGCCGGGGGCTACCAAAACAAAAGAGTTACCTATTGTTTTGGACAGGTGGGGCGGGCCCCCTGGGCGGACCCCCTGGTCCTGGGGTCCCCTCTGGGGCCGGCTCCCCGGCCGGCCTCTCGCGAAATACTGCACTAGACTGCAAGTCCAGGAGTATGCCCATGACCAAGCCGCGCATCTCTCTCCTTCTTCTGCTCTCGCTCGCCGCTCCCCCTGCCGCCGCGCAGCCCGAGCCCCGCTACGAAATCGGAGTCTCGAAGAACGTGATGATCCCCATGCGCGACGGAGTCAAGCTCGCTACCGACATCCACTACCCCTCCCGCAACGGCTCTCCTGCCGCCGGCAAGTTCCCCGCCCTCATGGAGCGCACGCCCTACGGCAAAGAGCGGGGCGCCGCCGCAGTGGCCAATTACTTCGTCCCGCGCGGCTACGTGGTGGTCTACCAGGACGTGCGCGGCCGCTACCAGTCCGAGGGCCGCTGGGTGCCCATTCGTGACGATCCCCACGACGGATTCGACACCGCGCAGTGGATCGTCGCGCAGCCCTGGTCGGACGGCACGATCGGCACCATCGGCACGTCCTATGCGGGCGCCACGCAGCGCGCCCTGGCGATCGCCAACGCTCCCGGGGTGAAGGCCATGATTCCGGTGGACGCCATGTCCAACTTCGGCCGCTACGGCGTGCGCCACAACGGCGCGTTTGAGCTGCGCTGGTTCAACTGGGTGTTCACCATGGGGAATTCCATCGACACCCAGACCGCCGAGGCCGCGGCCCGGCGCGCGGCGGCCGATCCCGCGGCGGCGGCCGCGCTCATGGAGATCGGCAAAACCGTCCGCGATTACGTGCGTGCCCTGCCCCTGCGCCCCGGCACCACACCCCTCAAGTTCGCTCCCGACTACGAAGCCTGGCTGATCGAGGCCATGAAACACGGCGACTACGACGATTTCTGGAAAGACCACGGATCGAGCGTCGTGGACCACCTGGCGGAATACAAAGACATCCCCGTGTATCACGTCACCGGCTGGTACGACTCGTGGGGCACCCAGGTCGCCAACCTGAATTTTGTCGAGCTGCGCAAGGCCAAGAAGAGCCTGCAGCGGCTGATCGTGGGACCCTGGACGCATAGCGGCCAGGCGCTCCGCTACGCCGGGGAGGCGCAGTTCACCGATGACGCCGCCCTCAACGTGAACGCCTGGCGGCTGCGCTGGTTCGACCACTGGCTGAAGGGCCAGGACAACGGCGTGGACCGCGAGCCGCCGGTGCGGATCTACGTGATGGGCGGAGGCGACGCGCACAAAACGGGCGCGGGCCGCCTCTTCGTCGGCGGGCATTGGCGCGATGAGCAGGAGTGGCCGCTGGCGCGGGCCGCGGCGACCCCATATTACCTGCACGCGGGCGGCCTGCTGTCACCCGACAAGCCTTCGGACCACGCTCCGATCACCTTCCTATTCGATCCGCGCAACCCCGTCCCGACCCTGGGGGGCAACGTCTCTTCCGTGGGAACCCTGACCTACATGGGCGCCGCGGACCAGCGCTGCCGTCCGGACTTCTGGCTGTGCACGGATGGCAAGCCGCTCTCCACGCGCAACGATGTGCTGGTCTTCCAGACGCCGCCGCTGGCCGCGGATATAGAGGTCACCGGCCGCCTGATCGTGAAACTCTGGGCGGCCTCGGACGGGCCGGACACCGATTTCACCGCCAAGCTGATCGACGTCTACCCGCCCAGCCGCGATTTCCCCGCCGGCGTGGATCTGAACGTAGGGGACAGCATCGTGCGCGCGCGCTATCGCAACGGACCGGGCAAAGCCGAGTTCCTGAAGCCCGGACAGCCCTACGAGCTGACCATCGAAATGTACCCCACGTCGCTGGTGTTTGCGCGCGGGCATCGCATCCGGATCGACATCTCCAGCAGCAACTTCCCGCGCTTCGACGTCAATCCGAATACCGGCGAGCCGCTGAATGACAACCGCCGTTGGCGGATCGCGGCGAACACGGTGTACGCAGATCCGCGGCACGCGTCGCACATCGTGCTGCCGGTGATCCCGGCGGGACGAGAGTAAGTGAAATATGTCAAGTTTTTTTGCGATAAAACTTGACAAAAACTTGACACTTTAAGCGATTCATTGGATACTTGGCATGTGGCCACGCGCGCCCTACGTTCGACCTTTTCAATCCATATCGCGGATTCGGTCCGCCGCCGGATCGCCCGCGGCGGCGAGCGTCTGTGGCGGCTGGTGGATGACTTCCGCCGCCTTCCCGCCACTGCGGTCGCCCAAACGCTCTCGCGCCTGACGCGCCAGGGAGCGCTCGAACGCCTCAGCAAGGGGGTATATTACACTCCCCGGAAAACGGCGTTTGGAAAGAGCCTGCCGAGTCCTGCCGCGATCCGCCAGCTCGCTTCGCGGCGAAGTACAGTCTTTCCCTCCGGCATCGCGGCCGCCAATCTCCTCGGGTTCACTACTCAGACCGCGCGGCGGTCCGAGGTCGCGACCAGCGCCCTCAGCCTGCCCAGAAAGCTCATCGGCCAGGACACCGTGGTCCATGCGCGGCGGCCGGAGGCCTGGGCCGGCCTCTCCGAGCGCGATGCAGCGCTGCTCGACTTCCTGCGGCAAGGGGGCCGGACTAGCGAACTGTCGCCCGAAGCGACCATCGCCCGAACCGTGGCGCTGTTGTCCGGGCGGGGCCGTTTCCGGCACTTGCTCCAGGTTGCCGGCTCGGAGCCTCCGCGGGTGCGCGCGATTCTCGGCGCCATCGGAGAACAGCTCGGACGGAAACCCGCCGCGCTTCGGCCGTTGCGGGCCTCGTTGAATCCGCTCTCCCGATTCGATTTCGGACTGTTCGCCGGAATGACGCACGCCCGCCAATGGCAGGCCAAGGAGCGCCGCTCA
>OMOG01000057.1:0-4125 GCA_900290305.1 Candidatus Sulfopaludibacter sp. SbA4 | reverse complement strand
CTGTTCGCCGGAATGACGCACGCCCGCCAATGGCAGGCCAAGGAGCGCCGCTCGCGTGAAGCTGTTTGAACATCCCGATTTCGAACAGGCGATCCTTCGCGCGGCGGAGCATTTTCGCACTCAGGGATTGCGGCCGGCGATCGTCGAGAAGGACTACTACGTAACCGAAGCCCTGCGCATCGTCTCGGCCACGGCCGGAGTCATCTTCAAAGGCGGCACCAGCCTGGCAAAGGGCTGGAACCTCATCCAGCGGTTTTCCGAAGATATCGACATTTTCCTGGACCCGCTGGCTTCCGAGCCTCCCCTGAGCAGGAGAGGGGTCGATCGGGAGCTCAGGAGATTGCGCGATGCCGTTGGCGCGCACCCCGCCCTGGAACTGGTCCGGAACGAGGGGCAAACCATCGGCGGATTCGGACGCAGCGACCGTTTCTCGTACCACCAGCGGTTCGGCGGTCCTGGGGAAGTCGCCAACCGCGTCCTGGTCGAGGCCGGTACCGCCAGTGGCCGCGAGCCGACCACGGTCCGCCAACTGCGTTCCTGCCTGGGACAGTTTCTGGAAGAGACGGCTCTGACTCTCGACGCCGACGACGAGGGGCCGTTCCCCCTGCGGCTGCTGCACTTCCGGCGCACGTTTGTCGAGAAGATGTTTGCCGTCCACGGCAAGGTGGAACTCCTCAAGCGCCAGGGACAGGGCTTGGGAACCTACGCCAGACACTACTACGACCTGTTTCAACTGGCCGGGCAGGCGGAAGTGGTCACCATGCTGAAGTCTGCCGAGTACGGCGAGATCAAGGCGGACTACGATCGCATCAGCCGAGCCCACTTCCCGCGGAGCTATTTCCATCCCGACGGCATGACTTTTCGGAACAGCGACGCGCTCTTTTCCTCCGCCGGACCTGGCCGCCGCCATCGGCGCCGAGTACGAACGGCAATGCCGCATGCTTTGCTACGGCCCCTATCCGCCCTGGGCCGAGGTACAGGCCCGCCTTCTGGAACTTCGCGATCTGCTGTAGGTTAATCCCAGCTCAAAACCACCTTGCCGGAATTGCCCGAGATCATGGCCGCGAAGCCCTTCTCGAATTCGGTGTAGTGGTACCGGTGCGTGATCACCGGCGTGATGTCCAGGCCCGTCTCCAGCATGACCGTCATCTTGTACCACGTCTCGTACATCTCACGGCCGTAAATGCCCTTGATGGTGAGCATGTTGAAGATCACGGTGCGCCAGTCGATGGTCATCTCTTCGGAGGGAATCCCCAGCATGGCGATGCGGGCGCCGTGGCTCATGTTGGCAATCATGTCGCGGAAGGCGGCGGGGCTGCCGGACATTTCGAGCCCGACGTCGAAACCTTCCGTCATGCCCAGTTCTTTCTGCACGTCCCGCAGCCTGGTCCCGGCCACGTTCACCGCGCGCGTGACCCCCATCTTGCGCGCCAGTTCCAGGCGGTACGGGTTCATGTCGGTGATCACCGTGAAGCGCGCCCCGGCGTGCCTCACCACCGCCGCGGCCATGATGCCGATAGGCCCGGCGCCGGTGATCAGCACGTCCTCGCCCAGCACCGGAAAGGAAAGCGCGGTGTGCACGGCGTTGCCGAACGGGTCGAAAATGGCGGCCACGTCCAGCGGAATCGATTCGTGGTGATGCCACACGTTGGTCATCGGCAGCGCGATGTATTCGGCGAACGCACCCGGCCGGTTGACCCCGACCCCCATGGTGTGGGCGCACAGGTGGCGGCGTCCCGCCAGGCAGTTGCGGCAGCGCCCGCACACCACGTGCCCCTCGCCGCTGACGATTTCGCCGGGGAAGAAATCCGTCACGTTCGAACCGACCTCCACGATCTTGCCGACGAATTCGTGGCCGATCGCCATGGGCACCGGGATCGTCTTTTGCGCCCAATCGTCCCACTTGTAAATGTGCACATCGGTGCCGCAGATCCCCGTCCGCAGCACCTGAATCAGCACGTCGTTGATCCCCACCGTGGGCACGTCCACGTCTTCGAGCCACAAGCCGGGCTCGCGCCTGCTCTTCACCAGCGCCTTCACATACACTACGATAACCTGAGAATAGAAGCAGTGCCCAATCTACTTCTCTTCGCCGCCACTACCGGCTACCAGATCCGCGTCTTCGCCGATGCGGCGCGGCGGCTGGGGATGGACCTCACGCTGGCCACCAACCGCTGCCATGTGCTCGACGATCCCTGGGGCGATCGCGCGGTGGCCGTGAAGTTCGACCGCGTTCCGGAATCGCTGGAGGGCTTGCGCGGTTTGCATGTCGATGGTGTGGCGGCGGTGGGGGACCAGCCCGCCGTATTGGCGTGCCGTTCCATCCGCCGGCCGCCGCGCGCGCCTGCCAGGATAAGTACCTCGCGCGGCAACTCTACCGGGCGGCGGGCATGCGGGTGCCCGAATTCTTCCGCGCCACGCTCGCCCAAGATCCGCACGCGCTGGCCGCCCGCGCGAGCTATCCGTGCGTGCTCAAGCCGCTGGGGCTCTCGGGCAGCCGCGGCGTGATCCGCGCGGACAACCGCGAGGAATTCGCCGCCGCCTTCCGGCGCATCGTCAGGATCGGCGAGCATTACGTGCAGGTGGAGAGCTACATTCCTGGGCGCGAATTCGCGGTGGAAGGGCTGGTCACCGCGGGGGAGTTCCAGCCGCTCGCGATCTTCGACAAGCCCGATCCGCTAGAGGGCCCGTTCTTCGAGGAGACCATCTACGTGACGCCGTCGCGGGAACCGGCCGACGTGCAGGAGGCGCTGATCTCGACCACCGCGCGCGCGGTGCGAGCGCTCGGCTTGCGCCACGGGCCGGTGCACGCCGAGTTGCGCTACAACCAGGAGGGCGCCTGGATGCTGGAGACGCACGCGCGCCCCATCGGGGGGCTGTGCGCGAGGTCTCTGAGGTTTGGCGCCGCCATGCCGCTCGAAGAGCTGATCCTGCGGCACGCGGTCGGGGAAGACGTCTCGCAGGCACATCTGGACGGACCGGCCTCGGGCGTAATGATGATGCCGATTCCGAAGGGCGGCATCTATCAATCGGTGGAGGGCACGGATCGCGCCGCGGCCGTGCCCGGTGTGGTGGACGTGATCATCACCGCCAAGGAAGGGCAGCACCTCATTCCGCTGCCCGAGGGTTCCAGCTACCTGGGCTTCCTGTTCGCGCGCGCGGATTCGCCCGAAGAAGTGGAGCGGTCGTTGCGCCAAGCGCACGCGGAACTGCGATTCCACATCGCCACCGCGCTCGAAACGCTCAGGCCGTCAAATGCTTAGGCCTTCGCCCGGGGCGGCACGAAATCCGGCGGCAGGGCCGCGCCCTCGCCGAAGAAGTAGGCATCCATCTGCTGCAGCAGGAACTCCTGAGCCTCCTTGGTGCCGAGATTGAGGCGATACTCGTTCATGAGCATCTTCATGTGCTCGACCCACATTTTCCAGGCTTCCTTGGAGACGCTCTCGTAGATCTTCTGCCCCAGCGGATGGCCTTCGAACGGCGTCTCGTCGAGGCCCTCCATCTCGCGCTGGAACTTCACGCAAAAGACCTTGTGCGCGCCTGGACGAATGGCGTTCTGTATGCTGCTGAGTCCGCTATTTCCACATCCCATGGTTAAGTCTCCTGTTCCTTGCCGTTCCCTTGACTGCCGTTGCCGCCGCGCCGCATGGAATCAAGGAAGCGATCGACGGTTTCCTCCAAGTGGCGATGTGAAGCAGTGAGCCTGGCATCCAATTCCTGGCGCCGCTTGCGTTCGGCGCGCGCTTCGCGCACGGCGAGCCGGATAGCGCGATCCAGGCGGCGATCGGTACGCTCGCCGAGCTTCTCCCTTCGGTCGAGGTCCACCTCCATCTTGGCCTGCAGCGCAGCCGTCTGGGCCAACTGGTCGAGAATGAACTCCATTGTCCTTTCGACGTCCATTGAGTGCCTGAACCTAGGATACTACCGAAACCCCACTCCCAGCAGCACGATCCCCAACTCGCGGGTGTCCGGGGGTGCGCTGAACGTCTGGTCGACGTGGATCTCTACCGTCGTGGAGGGACCGGCGGGAAGCACCGGTGACGATCCCAGTACATAATCCCCCGGAGCGGAATAGGTTTGCGACGCCACTTCTTTGCCATCCAGCACCAGCCACACCCTGCGTGC
>OMOG01000720.1 GCA_900290305.1 Candidatus Sulfopaludibacter sp. SbA4 | reverse complement strand
CTTTTTCCCCCCGCCGATTGACATTCCCCCCCACTTCTGACAACCTCCTCACATGGAGGAGTAAGTGGCACTCATCAACACCCTCGTAAGTTACGACAGTATAACTAAGCCCTTTCCCGACCTGAATACCTTATTAGGTAACACCAGCGAAGCCGCCGCCAAGGTCATCCCCGATCCCGCCCGGGCCAATGCCCGCATGGCCCAGGTCAAGACCGGACTCGCCGCCATGCAGCAGTCGCAGGGCAAGTTCCCCAAAGTCATGCACACCCCGCGCGACTCCACCGCGGCGCTTCTCCAGAGCCACGTAGCTCAAAATGCCGTCCGCCAAAACAAGGTCGAATCCTTCGTACTCAAAGGCCTCGAACACGTCCTCGAGGCCTTCGACGTGAAGTTCAGCTCCCAGGACTGGTTCGGCTGGATGCTCAGCTTCTTCACCTGGATCGAGGGCATCGACCCCGCCGCCTTCCTCGCCGCCCCCGGCGAGCCGGCCGCCATCCCCAACGATTTCAGCATGGCCGTCATCGGCGATTGGGGCACCGGACTCTACGGCGCTCCCTACTGCGCCTCCAGCATTCGCAACGACCCCGACGGTTACAATCTCCTCCTGCACCTGGGCGATATCTACTATTCCGGCCTGCCCGATGAAGTAACCGACCGCTTCGTCGACTTATGGCCGTTCGAGTCCACCGCCATCAGCCGCTCCCTCAACGGCAATCACGAAATGTACACCGGCGGTCATGCCTACTTCGAGGATCTGTTGCCGAAGTTAAACCAGTCCTCCAGCTACTTTGCGTTTCAGAACGATTTCTGGACGCTGGCGGCCCTCGACACCGCCTATACCCAGCCTCTCGGAGGGCAGGAAGGCAACCTCAACCAGCAGCAGGCCGACTGGCTGAACAAGATCGTGGCGGGAGGCCGACTGGCTGAACAAGATCGTGGCGGGCGCCGGCGACCGCAAGCTCGTGCTCTTCAGCCACCACCAGCCCTTCTCCCTGCTCGACGTGAACCAGGGACCCATGCTGGTCAAATGGCTCCAGCCGCTCCTCGATGCCCAGAAGATTTTCGCCTGGTATTGGGGCCACGAGCATCGCTCGGTGTTGTACGACCCGCACCCCGGCTACGGCCTTCGCGGCCGCTGCGTAGGCCACGGCGGATTTCCCGAAGCGCGCGCCGATCTCAGCGCCGCCACCCCCTCCGACGATCTCGGATCCCAATGGAAAAAACTCGCCGCCGGCCAGAACAGTCCCGGCGCGCTGGTCCTCGACACGCCCAACCTCTACATCCCCGGATTCGAGCAGCAGTTCACGCCTCATGGCTACATGCGCCTGGATTTCAACGACGGCCGGCTCAGCGAATCCGTCCATGCCCCCGGCGGCGACACCATCTACTCGCGCGATCTCGTGTGAGCGCGTAGCGCACCGGCGCTCCGCTCGCTCCCCGCGATGTCAGAATTCGGCGGTTTACAAAAGGGCCGCAGGTTCGAGTCCTGCCTGGGGAGCCCGCATGCCGGCGTCGTGTTAAAATGTGGCCAGCGATGGAAAGACCGACCTCGCACGGCGTTTATGAGATTCTGGCGCAATGGGACAAGGAGGCCGGCGTCTGGGTGGCAGAAAGTAGGATGTCCCCGGCCTTGTTGCTGAGGCCGATTCACCCAACGTTCTGGCTCAGAAGCTGAGAATCCTTATTCCCGAGTTGCTGGAACTGAACGGCGTCCCGAGCGACCGGACCGCCAGGTTTCACGTACGGTACCAACACGAAGATAGCGATGTCCCGGCTTTCTGATGGCCAGTTACACGCCAAAGGTGAAGGAGGTTCTCCGTGCACAGGGATGTTACTTTGAGCGACCGGGCCGAGGAGACCATGAAATCTGGTACAGCCCGATCACGCAACGGCGTTTTCCTGTAGACCGGAAAATCCTGTCCCGGCACACCGCCAACGGCGGTGCTGAGACAGGCCGGTATCGCGAAACAATTCTGACTTGCGTGTCAGGACGCAGCCATATGCGCCAAACCTAGTTTGGGCAAACAGCGGCTAGATTGCACTAATGTGAAGTTCGAAAGTCGTCCAGACTGGGGAGCCAACTCCAGTGGAGGAAGCTCATTCTGTGAATACCTCTTGCAGCGTCCTCAACGTGGCGGTGAGCGTCTTTGCCGAGACTACTCCCAGTTTCTTCGCCAGTCGGGTCTTGTCCACAGCACGAACCTGATCGAGCAGGATCAAGCCTTTTCGGCCACCATGAGTGACGCCGATCCGAAAGGGTGCCTCGCGGCCCGCCGTAGTCATGGGTGCCACGACTACTGTGCGCAGATAATCGTGCATTTCGGCCGGAGACACTACCACACACAGGCGAGTCTTCCGGATTTCACTCCCGACAGTAGGATCAAGATTCACGAGCCAAATCTCTCCGCGCGTCACCAGACCAACTCCGAATCCTCCGCATTACCAAATTCGCCCATCACGAGTTCGTCGTCGCCAGCCTCGGCGATTCTTCTGGCAGCCTCGGCCCAACCGGTGCGCGCCGGACTCGCGGGCCTGCGCAACACAAGTGCACCATCCTCGATCGTCATTTCCACTCCCGCCTTGCTATCCAGACCCAGTTGCGCAAGTACCGGTTTGGGGATGACAACCCCTCGGGAGTTGCCTATCTGTCGAATGCTTATGTGTACAGCCCGCATAGTGATAACAATGTTATTCCGGCGCGCCTGGCGTGTCAAGCAGGCGCGGCCCTTCCCATTCATGCCGTCAGCCCGGAAATAAGCTGACGAAAAGATCCGGGTCTCCCCAGACGTCCTCAGGTAACCAGAGGCTGTTGAATTCGTTGGAAAGCCACCCGAGCGCCCGGCGGCGGACAAACCGCCAGAGTTCGAAACGTTGTCCAGACTGGGGAGCCGGCTTTTGTCCCATCCCAGGGCCCCCTGTGCGGCCACGCAGGAATCCCCGAAAGCGGAGGCTAGTTGCTAGTAGCTGTACAACCAGCAGACCTTGACCAGAGCGGTCCGATACATCGGCTTACTCGGTTTTGCGGTCGTGATGAGTTCGTCTGCCTTTAGGAGGAATGCCGAAGCCACATGCAAGGCGTCCATGGCGGCCAGTCCACAGCGCGCCGCCTCCGCGCGGGCAACCTTCTCAATTCGGTTCAGCCCGCGATAGGTGGTGGCTGAGGCCATATATCGCTCGTAAAATGACAGTTCAAGCTTTTGCCGATTGAAAGCCGCTTTCGGAACAACCTCTAGCGCCAGGAAAGGCGTCGTCAGAAAAATACGGTTCGAGTCTCCGAGAATTGACAAGGCGATCTCCTGGTCGGCGCCCTTGGACCGAGCCGCTGTGATGAGGACGCCGCTGTCAAGAAACGTCCGGGTTCGCGCTCGTGACAATCAGCGGCCGCCCCGGCGCTCGGAAACCTCTCTGGCGACCTCTCTTCGGTTCAATGGCTTTATCCCGCTCGAAGCAATTCTCTGTGCGATCTTGCTGAGGTCGCGCCCCAGCGGCGACACCATGGTGCCGTCGCTCGCGCCATTCTTCGGAGTCGTGGCTAAAACTCGTCGCTTCACAACTTTATGATAAACCTAGCATGTACCCGCTCACTGCCCGCTCGGCGGAGCCCCCGGCACGCCGTTGGGGAAGTAGCCCTTGCGCGCGCGGATGGTGACGGTCGGAAGTGTCGGTACTTCCACCTTGATCTTGCGGAACACTTTCGGCCTCACTTCCGGATCCACATCCGGGTTGTAGCGCAGCACGTACTGCGTTGTGACCTCGCCCTGAATGCCCGCAATCGCCGAAAATATGCCGCGCGAAATCTCGGAGGCGTATCCGCCGGTCCCCACCGTCAGCGCATAATTTCCCGCATCCGACGGGTTCGACAGGTAGCCGGAAACGTCCTTGTACAGGTCTTTGTTCAGCGGATATTCCACCTTACCGCCGGTCTCCGTGGCCAGGCGCTCCAGCACGTCCTGGTCTTCGTTGGCGAACCCGAATGCCATGGTGCTGATACCGTAGATGGTCACCAGGTTGCGCTGCGCCAGCTCCAGCACCTCGTCCAGCGTCTTCTTGCTGGCATTGTCATGGCCGTCGCCCACCACGATGATGACGCGCCGCGGCTCGTACGGCTCGCCCGGAATCAGGCTGCGGTTGGTGCAGGACGTATAGATGGCGTCGAAGAGCGCCGATCCCCCGCCCGGCTTCATCTTGCGGATCTTGTCGGCCAGTTTCTCGGAGTCCCAGGTGGTATTGACCACCAGCTCCGCCTCGTTGGCATAC
>OMOG01000275.1:9234-26534 GCA_900290305.1 Candidatus Sulfopaludibacter sp. SbA4 | reverse complement strand
CCCGGCGCCATCGCGGCCGCCCTGCTGATCGGCCTCCAGGCCAACGTCATCGAGCACACTACCACCGGACAGCCTTACGCGCTGTGCCTGTTTCTCATCGCCGCGGCGTTTCGCGTCTCGGTTCTGGCGGTCGAGCGCAAAGACCTGGTGGCCACTGCTGCGGCAGGTTCGCTTGCGTCCGCGGCCGTCGCGTGTACTCTTCTGGTGTCGGGTGCGCCGGTGGTTCTGCTGATCTGGATCCTGTGGCACTCCCAACCCCGGCTGCGCAGGCTTGCCGCCTTCCTTGCGGGCGCGGCGGTCCCATTCCTCCCGGTGCTTTGGTTGTTCGCCCGGGGGCCCCGGCAAGTGTTCTTCAACCTCTTCGAATACCATCTGTTCTACCGCCGCACGAACTGGGAGGATGCCACCCCGCATGACTGGGAAGTGCTTACCTTATGGGTGACTGCTCCGCAAGCCATCGTGCTCGGCCTGCTCGCCGCGGCCGGCCTCTGGTTTTACGCCCGGCGCGCGGAGTACTCTCTCTGCGGCTGGCTGGCGCCGGCCATCGGGGCCGAACTATGTGTCACGCATCCCACCTTCGAGTGGTATTTCGTCCTGGTGGTTCCCTTTCTCGCGATTCCCGCCGCGGCCGGCCTATATGCCATCTCTTCCCGATTGTGCCCTCGCGCGTCGCCGTGGTGGCCCGTCGCGGTGCTTCTGCTGGTCGTTTCCCTGGGATCGGCCAGGTCGCTCTACGCCGATCGCATCCGGTATACGTGGCGGGGTTTGGAAGCAGTCGCGCGAAAAGTCGACGACGTGACCCCGCCGGGCGCGCCCCTGTGGGCCGATGAGCACATCTACTTTCTTACTCGCCGTTCGCCCGCCGAAGGCACGGAAGTGGATTACGCCGAGATAATCGATCTGCCCCCCGTCCTGGCTGCCTCACTGCACATCGTTCCGCTCGACGAACTGGACCGCCGAGCGGCCGCCGGAAAGTTCCTCACCGTCGAGACGTGCGAGGAACAGGAGCAGATCGACGAACTGCAGCTTCCGCGCCTGTTCCGGCACAGCGCGGCCGCCGGATACTGCCACGTGTTCTGGGAGCCCGCAGCGATACGATAAAAAGAACCGCCATGCCGCACAAAGACGATCTCTACCCTGACCTGCTCGTGCAATTAGCCAGTGTTCTCGATGGCGAGCACGATGCCATCGCCAACGCCGCCAACACCGCCGCACTGCTGTATCACACTCTGCCCGACGTCAATTGGGTCGGATTCTATTTCCTGAAGGATGGCGAGCTGGTTCTCGGCCCCATCCAGGGCAAGCCGGCCTGCGTCCGCATTCCGCTGGGAAAGGGAGTCTGCGGCGCCGCCGCAGCGCGCCGCGTATCGGTGGTGGTGCCGGATGTCCATGCATTCCCCGGCCACATCGCCTGCGACACGGCATCCCGCTCCGAGTTGGTGGTGCCGCTCCTCAAGCAGCAGTCGCTGCTCGGCGTCCTGGACCTCGACAGTCCCTCGCCCGCGCGCTTCGACGAAACCGACCGCATCGGCTGCGAGTCTCTCGCGGCGATCTATGTCGCTCAAACCATGCTGCCGGGCTGATCACTGCGGTAATTGAAGCTGCACGTGCCGCTCGCGGTTCAGTTGCATGCTGAAATTCCGATCCACCGAATCGAGCGGCGCCTGCTTCTCTTCGTGCTGCATGGTCACATAGTGCAGCGTCCTGCCCTCCACCCAATAGGATGCGGCGGCGCGAATCGCGTGGTCCTGGAAAGCGATCAGGTAGATGGGAGAGCCGCCGCCACCACCCCCGCCGCCCGCCGGCGCCACTTCCTGACCATACTGATCGTACTGGTGAGTCACCGGAGCTGCCCGCTCCACATACACCGGAGCGGACGCCTGGGCTTGTTGCGGATAGACCACCGTCACATTGGGCGAGGTGTTGTAAGACGAGTAACCGTAACCGTAGGGAGAATAGGAATCGTACGGAGAATAACCGTAGTAGCCGGGCCAATAGCCGCCGTAGCCATAGCCCCCATACGGGTAATAGCCGCCGTAAAAGCCGAGGCCGAGACCGTAGCCATAGCCGCGATAACCGTATCCAAAACCACCGTAGCCTCCGCGGAAGCCGCCGTACCCGCCGCCAAAACCGCCGCGAAAGCCACCGCCAATACCGCCGCCACCCCGGAAGCCGCCTCCTCCGATGCCGCCCCCGCCGTGAAAACCGCCGCCTCCGCCGCCGTGGCCGCCACGTTGCGCCACAGCGGGGCCGGCCAGTAGAACACATAGAGATATTTGCAGAAGGAACCTCATGGAATACTCCTAACCGCAGCTTACTCCCGATGGCTCACCGCCGCAAGCCCGCCATTGCGCTACGATCAGAAACGGTCGATCTATGGCTTTCAAACTGTTCTCCAATGCGTTCTCCGAGGGCGGCTGGATACCGGAGCTGCATTCGTGCCAGGGTGCGGACCTCTCCCCCTCGTTGGAATGGAGCGGCGCGCCCCCCGAGACGCTCAGCTACGCCCTGATTCTGGAAGATCCGGACGCCCCCGCCGGCACGTGGTGTCATTGGCTGCTCTACGATCTCGGCGCCAAGGTGCAAGGCCTGGCGCAGGGCTACAAGCCCGGGTCGCTCGGCACCAGCGGGACCAACGACTTCGGGAAACCGGGATATGGCGGCCCGTGCCCCCCTAAGGGCGGCCCGCACCGGTACTTCTTCAAACTGCATGCTCTCGCTACGCACACGCTGGGACTCCCCGCTGGCGTGAAGCGCGCGGAGCTGCTGAAGGCCCTCCAGGGACACGTACTCGCCGAGGCCCGGTACATGGGAAGGTTTGAGCGGCGGTGATTTACACCTGCTACGAAATGGTCCGCGACTGCCGGGCCGACCTGCCCGAGGGCTGGTCCTATTTTGCGGCGAACTACGTGCCGGCGATCCGCAAACTGCTGGCGCACTATGGCTCGGACGATCCGGCGCTGCTGGAGCGGCTGCTGTTGACGATTCGCGATCCGCAATCCAGCCTGTTCCAATCCATCGAGCCCGCGCCCGAAAGATGGTTGGTGGCCGAATTGCGGCAGAAGGCGCTGGCCCAGCTTGCGGCGCCGGACCCGGAAATCGCGATCGACCTGGAAACAGTGGCCGACGCCCTGCAGCCGCTGACCATGGTCGAGAAGCAGGCTGCCTGGATCGAGACCATGCGTTACTCCGCGCCGGAGACGGGCGCCATGCTGCGGGTGGCCCCTCAGACGGTCGAGAAGATCCGCGACCGGGCGGCGGAGCTGGTTCGCCAGAAAGTGGACGCCTGGCGGCGGAGCCTGCTGGCGGAGAACGGCCCGCAGTTGGGTCGCGCCGCGGCCGCATCGGGCGGCCAGGATTGCCTGACGGTCAAGACTTTCCTCGATATCATCGATGGCCGCATGACGTGGCGGGGGCGCGAGGAGTTGGAGCGTCACGTGACCGGCTGCTGGCACTGCATCGATCACTTCTGCCGCATGCTGGAGGTGGTGGAGCTGCTGCGCGGGACGCAGCCGCTCTCGGAGGAAGAGGCCAAACCGTTCCGGACGCTCCTGGGAGTCCCGGCGCGGAAGAAACGGTGGTGGCGCGGTTGAGGCATTTTTCTTCCGGGTTACGCTGTCTATCAGTGAGAGGGAACCATGAGGAATCGAGGCACATGGCCGATCGCATTCGCGGTGACAGTCGCGTTTCTGGGGGCGGTTCTGGGAGCAGCCTGCGGCAGGGATAAGTTGGCAGCGCTGGACGATGCCTACAAATCGGGCGTTCTCACGAAGGCGGAATACGATGCCAAGCGGGCTGCCTTGGTGGCGCCCGGACAGATGGCGGCGCTGGACGATGCTTACAAATCGGGCGTGCTGACCAAGGCCGAGTACGATGCCAAGCGGGCCGCGCTCGCGGGTTCGGCCGCTCCGGCCGCGGCGGCGGCATACACTCCCGCGGCGTCCGCACCCGGGGTGACTGGACCCGCTGCCTACACTCCCGGGGTGGCCGCACCCGCTGCGTCCGCACCCGCCGCTTCCGCTCCAGGGGTGACCGGACCCGGGGTGACTGGACCCGAGGTGACTGGACCCGGGCCGGCCACGCCCGCGGCCTACACTCCCGTGGCGCCCGCATCCGCGCCGGTCGCACCGGCCGCTGCCCATACCGGCTACCTCGTCATGAAGAAGGCCGTGGCCATCGACCAGAGCGGCTTTGAGCGGCCCATGCCGACCCTCAGCGTGCTGGTGCCCGTGGACTGGCAGTCCCAGGGGGCGACCCAGTGGAACATGAAGGACAACTGCAACACGATCCAGACCCATCTGGCCGCCAGCGGTCCGGATGGACGTGGTATCGAGATCTTTCCCCATCACGCCTGGGCATGGGCGGACAAACCCGCGTTCCTGCAACAGGACTACCAGCAGAAGGCGCGGATGGGAACCCATGCCTGCGACGTCATGCCGCCCATGAGCGCGGCGGACTTTCTCCGGCAGAACGTTTCCCGGGTCCGGCCGAACGCACAGATCGTGGGTTTCGAGCCGATGCCGAAGCTCATGGAGACGCTGCAGCAGCAGGCGCGCCAGACCGAGCAGCAGGCCATGCAGTATAGACTGGTGCAGCGCGTCCGCAGCGATGTGGCGCGGGCGCGCCTGCGCTACAGCCTCAATGGCCAGTCGGTAGAGGAATGGCTGGTGGTCATCACGACTGCCACGGGCACGCAAGGTCCTTTCGGGTTCACCTACAATTGCGATGCAATGTCGTATGCCGTGCGGGCGCCGCAGGGTCAACTGGACGCCTCCCTGAAGTTCTACGAAATGGTGGTCGCCAGCACGCGGATCAATCCGGAGTGGCAGGCGCGCATCAACGGGGTGTCCGCCAACATATTCAATTCCGAGCATAAAGAGATTGCCAAACGTACCGAGATCAACACCAAGCTGGGGGAAGACCTGTCCAACATCCGCAGGCAATCGTGGGACTACAAGCAGAAGAGCGAGGATCACGTCTTCGGGCAGATGAGCCAGACCACGCTGGGGGTCGAGACCTATCGCAATCCGGCCTCCGGAGAGACCTTTGATTTCAGCAACACTTATAGCCACGCCTGGGTGAACGACCGCAACGAGTTTGTGCTGTCCGACCAGGAAGGCTGGGATCCGAACACCGCGATCAAAGGCAACTGGCACGCTCTGGAGCACGTGCGGCAGTAGGCGCGGGCCTCCAGCCTGTAGAGGGCGCCAAGGAAGCGTCGACACGAGCGCGGGACGATCGCGGGCGGGAACGTCTCTGGCGGCGGAAACTTGGGGGCTCGAAGCGGGCCGATTGCAAATCGGCCTGCAGGATGGAATCCTGCCCCACAAGGCATTTTGAATCGGTGGGTTGTCCAGGGGCTTCTGGAGAGGACGAGGATGCTGGGCGATTTCTACCGCCGCAGATTTTTTCGCATCGCGAAGGGCATCGGCATTGCTCTGCTGCTGATGGCTGCATGCGACCTCTATCGGCCGATGCGCCCGATAGGGTCGGCCTTCGCCGGGATCCTGGCGTTCTGCGCCGCGCCGTTTCTTTACGGTCTGCATCGCAACGCGGTCCGCGCCGACCGCGGCGTTGCGGCCCTGATGGCCAATCCGTGGGTCCATTGGGAGTTCACTCACGCCGAGTGGCAAGCCGTGGCGGACGTCCAGTTCCCGCAACGGTCCAAGCCATTCACGTGGAGACGCCAGTGGCCGGTGGGGCTGACCACTGTGGCCGCGGGCACTTTCGGCGCATGGATTTTCGGCGGCAGCCCGCCGGTGATCCTCGGTGCGTTCGTATTCTTCGCCCTCTGCCCGATCGCTTGCAATTGGTTTTTCGGCCGCGATATGCGCGCGCAGCACCGCCGCATGATGGCCGCTCCCACCAAGGTGTGGCTGGGACCCGACGGGCTGCTGCTGGGCAGCCAGTTCACTCCGTGGGTGAGCTCCGAGTTCCGCCTGGAGCGCGCGGCGGTCCAATCGGCCGCACCGGCGCGCCTGGTACTCCGCTTCCGCGTGAGTCCCAGTTTGACCTATAGCAGCCGGCCCTACTTTCACCGATCGGTCCCCCTGTCGGCGGGCTCGGGACGGGATCTGGAGCTGCTGCAGCAGAAGCTGCGATCGGCCTTCCCCAAGGCGGAGATTGCGGTGGTGTAGGAACGTTTTGGCTGCGAGAGCGTCGAAAACGCAGTGGGAACATTTGTGCAAGACCTCAAGCATGCCTTCCGGCTGCTGCGGCAGAGTCCGGGGTTCGCGGCCACCGCCATTTCCGCTCTGGCGCTGGGAATCGGGGCCAACACCGCCATTTTCTCGGTGGTCAACACGGTGCTGTTGAAGCCCTTGCCCTATCCGCAGCCGGACCGCATGGTGCTGCTGATGAACAGCTCGCCGCAGGGCACGTTCCCAGGCGCCAATGTGCCCAAGTACAATATCTGGCGCGCGCAGACCCAGGTGCTCGAGGATGTAACCGCGTACGATACCGGCGGTCCGGGGGTCAATCTGGGCGGCGGCGACCGGCCGGAACAGGTCAAGGGCATCCACGTCTCGTACGAATTCTTCCATCTCTTCGGTGCGCCTATTGCGCTCGGCCGGACCTTTCTCGCCGAGGAAGACCGGCCGCGCGGCGGCCACGTGGTGATGCTCAGCAACGGCCTGTGGCAGCGCCGCTTCGGCTCCGACCCTGCGGTTATCGGCAAGTCCCTCGCCCTGGGAGGCGAGCCCTACACCATCGTGGGCGTGATCGGCGCCGGGTTTACTTTCGACGTGCCCGCCGATCTTTACCTGCCCTTCCAGGCCGACCCCAACAGCACCCAGCAGGCCCACTTCTTCACCGCAGCGGCACGCCTGAAACCGGGCGTCTCCCTGCAGGCGGCCAAGGCCGCGCTGGCGCTGGCCGCCGAGGAGTACAAGCGCAAATTCCCCGGCACGATGGGTCCCAACGGCAGCTTCACGGTGGAGCCGCTGCAGCAGATCATCGTACGCAATGTGCGGCAGGCGCTGCTGATCCTGCTCGGCGCGGTGGGGTGCGTGCTGCTGATCGCCTGCGCCAATGTCGCCAACCTGCTGCTGGCCCGCGCCGGCGTGCGCTCGCGCGAGATCGCGGTGCGCGCCGCCATCGGCGCCAGCCGCGGCCGCATCGTCCGGCAACTGCTCACCGAGAGCGTGCTGCTCGCGCTCATCGGCGGCGTGCTGGGGCTGGCCCTCGGCGCCGCCGGCGTGCGCGGCCTGCTGGCCCTCAATCCCGGCAACATCCCGCGCATCGGCATCGACGGCTCGGCGGTCACGCTGGATTGGCGGGTGCTCTCCTTCACCGTGCTCGTTTCGTTGCTCACCGGCATGGTCTTCGGGCTGATCCCGGCGCTGGACGCTTCGCGGGCGGACCTCAACTGCACCCTCAAAGAAACCGGCTCGCGCGGCGGCTCCGGGCTGCGCCAGAACAAGACGCGAAGCCTGCTGGTGGTTACCGAAATGGCCCTCGCCATCGTGCTGCTGGCGGGCGCGGGCCTGCTCATCCGCACGTTTGCCGCGCTGCACCAGGTGGACCCGGGGTTCGACCCGCACAACGTGCTCACCATGGACACCTCGATGACCGGCACGCGCTTCGAGCGGACCGCGCCGATTGCCGACCTGGCGCGCCAGGCGACGGAGCGCATCGAGGGGCTGCCCGGGGTGCAGGCGGCAGCCGCGAGTTGCTATCTGCCGCTGGAGGGCGGTCTGGGACTGCCCTTCCTCATCGAAGGCCGGCCGCTCACCAACGGGCCGGCGCACGGCGGCGCCGGATGGGCCTACGTGACTTACCGCTTCTTCGACGTCTTCAAGGTGCCGATCGTCCGCGGCCGCGCCTTCACAGTGCGCGACGACGGGGCGGCCCCCGGCGTGGTACTGATCAACGAGGCCTTTGCGCGGCAGTATTGGCCGAAGCAGGACCCTATCGGGCAGCGTCTGCGCATCGGCCCCGGCATGGGCCCGGCGTTCGCCGAACCGGCGCGTGAAATCGTCGGCATCGTGGGGGATGCCCGCGATGGCGGCCTCAACGCCGACCCCCAACCGCAGATGTTCACCCCGCTCGCGCAGGTGCGCGACGGCGTGATGGCCCTCAACAACGGTTTCATGCCGCTCACGTGGGTGGTCCGCACCAATGTTTCGCCGTTCTCGCTTTCCGCGCCCATCCAGCGCGTCTTCCAGGATCTGGCCGATCTGCCGGTGGCACACGTGCGCTCCATGGACGAGGTGGTGGTGCGGTCCACATCGCGCGAGCAGTTCAATACCGTGCTGCTCGGCATCTTCGCTTTTGTGGCCATCCTGCTGGCGTCCATCGGGCTGTACGGGCTGATGGCCTACTCGGTGGAACAGCGCACGCTGGAATTCGGCATTCGCCTGGCGCTGGGGGCGGATTCTCCCTCGCTGCGCAACATGATCGTGCGGCAGGCCATGCTGCTCGCCGCGGCCGGAATTGTGGTTGGCCTGGCCGCGGCGTACGGGCTCACGCGCCTGTTGGCCACCATGCTTTATGGGGTAAAGCCGACCGATCCTGTGGTGTTTGGAGGGGTGGCCTGCCTGCTGGGAGCGGTGGCGTTCCTGGCAAGCTATCTGCCGGCGCGGAGGGCGGTGCGGATCGACCCGGTGGTGGCGCTGCGGTACCAGTAGGGGTGGATTCGCGCGCCGGGTGACAGTGGAGACGGTAATTTGGCCCTTTCCGCACGCATTATTTTGCACCTTGCTAAACTCTTTTGTTTGTGCAGGATGCGGAGACGAGGCAAAATCGGGTGACAGGTGGGGAGCGTTTTTTGGACACCACCTGTCACCCGACCCTGGGCGGGTGGGCTGGTTTTCCAGGCGATTGATCGATTCCGGCAGTATCGGTCGGTTTTTCCGGTATGCAATGCGGGAAGCAAAGCACTTACGCGTTTTGTGCCGACCGATCCTTGCGAAAGGGATGTTCATTGGGGTCCTTGGCGGCCCGAATGGCCGCAGTTCCTCCTTCCAATTAAAGGGTAACAGCACGACATGTGGGGTTTTCGTGGCGGTTTGGCGGGAAAGTCGCGTAAATGGCTGAAAACATTGGCTCGATTTTTTTGAAAATTCCTCCGAAGTGCTGTGACCGTGATTTTGGACATTTATCGGGAGGCGAGGGCAGAAGGAGAACTCTTTCTTTTTCAGGCAGATCTGCGGGATGAACCTCAGACGGACCAGAGTGCGTCTTTCGACCAGGTGACGTGGAGGGCACCTCGCGGACTAATCTGTAGCAGCGCTTATTAGTGCCGGGACGGCAAGGTCTGGCCGAGGTTCGGGGGACTCGGGAGGCGCCCAGACGTGGAGTTTGACTCTAAGGTCACTAATCATCTTAGGCGGGAGCGGAAGGACTGAAAGGCCCAGCTCTTTGCCTTGGGTTCCCATTGTGTCGTCCTGTCCGTCAGCATGGTCGGCGGCAAAATCGCCACCTGTTAGGACTTCAAAAGTTTGGGCGCGGAGGCGGAGTTCTTCATACATTCGTTCGTCATAGGTGCCGGCCACGAACGGCACGCCGATTTCAAGGACAACCGTGCTTGGATCAGCGGCGGCATCTCGTTCACGAAATGTCTTGCTGCCGATGCGGTCGGCCCGACCGGTGCGCTGTTCAAGCACGGCGGGATTCCATGCAAGGTCGTAATGGACCACGTGACGGCAGTGGCGGTGGAGATCAATGCCCTCCTGGCCAACTTGAGTACAGATCAGGATCTCTGGTAGAAGTGGGGTGTTAAACCCGTTGAATATACGGTCACGGGTGGCAAGCATGTTGCCCCCGCCGCCCTTGACAAGCGCGACGAATTGCTGATCGCGCAGCCGGGTCGCCTCATAGAGGGCACCTCTGGCGGAACTGGGGACGGCAATGTTACCACTGCAGGCTTTGACGTCTTCCAGGAAGATGGCAACGCGGTGAGCCATACTTTCGTGCTGGTTGGGAAGGTCGGCCAAAAATGACCTAGCCAGGAGCTCCCCCCAGCCGGTTTCATCGAGATCGCTGCGCTGTGGTAGGAGGCGCAGGAGAACAGACTCGCGGAGTAGCGCGCGTCTCAGCGCCTGAAAAACCAGCGCCCTGGTTCTGCAATCGAGTCCGCCCTGCTCCGAATCATTGGATCGTTCGTCGAGTTCGCCTGGATCGGTGAGTTGCCACAGATACGTGTGGAGCATCCGGAGTGTGGCCGTGGATCTTGTCGAGGCGGGTTCCTGCCAAAGGCCCTGTGGATCTGCACCGAGCCAGAGGCTGGGAGACAGGGCATAGGAGTCCAGCAGTGGGATCTGCTTCTGGGTCCGGGCTCGTTGGCGCGTGGACCTGAGCGCATCTGCACGCCCACTAACTTCAGCGGCATCTGGCTCATTCTCACTGGCTATGTATTTGGTGTGGCAGCCACGCTCATCGAAGGACGACGTTTCTTCGCTCTGGTCGTCCTGCTCGCCGCGGTACTGAAGGCCGTAAGGATCGGCGATCCACTCTCGTTGGCTCATGCGTTTGAGTAGCCGGCATAGGTCCGGATCATGGGTGTCGAGTTTCAGTAAGCGCGTGGCGAGGAGGTGCTCGGTCACGCGATTAAGGAACACGCGGTCTACGCGCTCACCTGTTACGTCGACTCCGAAAACAATGGACAGGTATGCTAGTTCTGACAGTTCGTTATCTTCGAGAATGAACTGCCGGGGATCGAGAGGGAGCTGTCCGCGCCTAGCCCAGACAAAGGACCATAGTATGCGATCCAAGCCGAGGACGATGAGGTCGCGGTCGCGCCCAGTAAGTCGAGCGCGCAGGGTTTTAATCTGGCCCTCGCCGCCAAGGCATTTCCTCTTGCGGGCCTCCAGTTCACGGCGGATCTTATTGCTGATAATATCTCGGAGGCGTTCAGCGGTATTGATGCGGAAACAGAAGATGAGGACTTTCTCTCCGGCATTCCAGTGCTGGAGCACTTCACTAACGACACAGGACAGTTTTGGGTGTTTGGGGTCATGGCGTTTGTTCACCATTCCAAACAGAAGATCCAGATAGAGGCGACCTGTGGGCGATTCCTTCAGTGACTGTTTTACGCGGCGTCCTTCGGCACTTTCGTGGAGGGTGGAATAACAGCCGGTGAGATCGCTACCGAGTGAGGAGCGGCCTTTGCCCTGTTTCATTTCAGAAACGCAGCGCATCAGGAGAAACTGCGGCAACTCGGCTTCGCCACGGATGTCCAGGCCCGGCGCTGCGTGGAGGATGTGGCCGTCCGGTCGTGAAAGGAAGGATTGGGGCGTCTGTCCGTATTCGAGACCGACGCGAAAAAAGCGGTGTTCGGTCTGGCGGCGGTGCCGAACCACGAGCTTGCCCAGTTCGCGAGAAAGGCCAGCATTGTACGCGTCAAGGTATAGAGCCTCTTTCAGGAACTGACGGATGTCCGGGTCGGCTCCGGCGATGGCACCGGAGATTAGTCTTGTCATCTCCGCCGTGAGAGAGGTGGTGTCCCCTTCTGCGTTGACCTGGGCCCGCACCTTCTTCCGGGCTGCCGCCAAATCGGGAGAATTCCAGGCGTCGACGAGGGCTTCCGCGGTGACACCGTGGGGGATTCGGACCCAGGCCCGACTGAAAGTGCCACTCTGAATTTCAGAATTATGAAGTGCGGGGCGTAAGGTCTCCTCACGGAAGGTGGTGAGGCGCTCACGTCGAATGGACGATTCGACCTGGGTGGGGCAGGGCTCGATGAAATCCGCGACTTTGAGGATCTCGATCATCTCTTCGGGCCGAAGCTGAAACGGGGTAGCAGTTAAAAGCAAGGCGCGACGGACGTGAGGGGCGATGTGTTTGCTGAAATTTTCGAAGCCGTTTGTCCCGGCAAGCGGACCGTTTTTCCAATTGTGGGCCTCGTCCACAATGAGGAGCGGGAAATCGCGCTGGATACTGCGATGGACGGCGAGGCGGTAAATATCGATCAGCTTTCGTTCTATGATTGCGAAGGCGCCCGCTCGGTCACGATAAAAAGGTTCGGCTATTTTGTGGCAGACGGCGAGCAGAGAGTCCAGAGTCTCGCTGTCTGCCGCTCGAAGTGAATTCAGGATGCTGAGAAGCTGGTCTTCGGTAAACGGGAGGATCTGGTCCTCCTGTTCTGTGAGCACGGTAAGCCCTTCGTGATTATTCGGCCAATCCGGCGGTGCGCCTTTGAGCAGGCGGTGGCGGCATTCATAATTGAACCTTACGCCCCAGAAACGGAACAGGACTCCGAGAAGGAGACGCCGTTTTAGTTTGTAATTCAGGAGTTTACCGCCGCCGAAGAGTCCCATACGGGCCACAACGATCTGAGGCTGCCGCCCTGGCTTGCGCAGGGCGACGGCCAGGTCGTCCAAGCGGTCAACCTCTAGAGGGGCGAAGCTAAGATTATTGGACTGGGACTCCGGAAGTACACAGCGACGTTTAAATTCGTCCACTTCGCGGACCCACTTACGGTAAAGAGCGTGGTTGTTCGGTGTCAGAACCAGAACGCGCTGGTAACAGCCTTCCAGATCCGCCTCGATCCGCCCCTGTTTCAGGTGGGCCAGTATGGAGTAGGCCAAGCCGAGGGCAACAAATGTCTTGCCCATCCCGACCTCGTCTGCGAGGATTTGGATTTCGAATCGCTGAGTAGATCTGGGGTTAAAGAAGCGGTCGAGCAGGGCATCCACGGTGCACTGCTGGCGAGCGGCGTCTTTGGGGTCGCTGATGCGAGTGCGGTCGCGGCCGAGATCGAAATCTTTGGAGCATATGATCATTGTTTACGCCTCGGGGCTGGCTGTCAGCACCGCTCTTTGATAGTGGCCGAAGGCCCTGTCCGTAGCGAGGTCCTCGCCGTGCGATGCGACAAGCTGTCTTAGAATGTGTGCGATCTTCTTGGCGGTAACTTCCAGGAGTTGCTCCCATATCGGGATGAGTTTTTCCGGGACCGCGAAAGAACGAGCAGAGTTGAGGCAAGCAAGGATTTCTACGAGTTGAAAAGCCGCCGCCGTTGGCGTTCGGCGTCCGGACTTCACGGCTTCGATCACAGTCTGAGCGAGTGCGAAAGGACTGACGGGGCCGAGCAGGGCCAAACGCATACATGGCTCCGACCGCGCGGCTGCCAAAAGGTCCTGGCTGATGCCGGTTAGAGCTTCGACAAATTCGCGGATTTGATAGGACTGGATTCGCGACTTGTCCACTGCAGCGGCGGTGGTTGCTTGAACCGGCTGGCTATCAGGTCGGCCGGCGGCAGCGTCGGGATCGGCCGGCCCCCACGGAATCTTGCCTTGGTAGTAGAGGAGCAGGTGGGTTTCTTCGATACGCTGATTACCGGGGAAAATGGGCAACAGCAAGCGCGCAGAGGATTCGACGTTGAGCGGAACGGCTCTGCCGGACGGACATTCGCTCCAGCAAATCAGCACTTCCTGCTCGGTCAATAATCGCGTGAGCGTTTGCGGCGCCAGAGGAAGGCGAAGAGACGCTTTTGAGGCCTCCGGCGCGCTTTCGACGACAACAAGAGTTTCGGGCAGGACTCCTGCCTTATCCCGTAGCTTAGCGGACCATGGGAGAGGTGCGCCTGCTGACTCAACTTCTATGAGAAGCTCCAGCGCATTTTCATCTATGGCCGCAGGCGCAAGGAGAACGTTCCGGATGAATGCGGGCCATGGGTCGTCGCCGGGGCCGTTCTCAGGCGCTCGGAGGTCATGGAAGTTGCCATTGGTAAGAAGGATCGGTTCGCCAACAAGATCGGGCATCAAACTGTCGAAGACGGCATCCTTCAAGGAACGCCTGAGGACCAACCCCGCCTCGACGTTAGCGGCAGTTTGATTGTCTAGGAAGCCCCAGCCATGCGCCGTGAAATTAGCTGAACCGAGGTATGCCAGGCCGTTTCTTGAACCTTCCATGATAACTACCTTGGCGTGGAGGGCCCGGGTGCCGGTGAAGCCTTCCATCCCACCCAATTCTGCCGGATGGACTTTTGAGCTCGCTGCCTGAGCAGTGGCTTTCACCCCGAGAGCGGCCCAGTCGTGGATGGCGTATGCGGGCGGCAGGATTGGCAAGACTTGTCCGTCTGGTCCCTCGAAGGCGTCAGTGATAAGCCGAACTTCAGCGTCAACAGCCAGGGAGCCGGTCCTCCTCATCTCTGTCAGCAGGGCGGTGAGGGTGAGGCCGGCGTCTCCGGACCAAAAGGGGGAAACAATAGACACGCGCTTGACGACCTCTCCGGCCGGCCACCGGTCAAGGAACACGCGCCACAGCTTCTTCTGTCCATAGGACCAGACGAAAGTAGTGTCCAGGTCGGAAGCTCCGTTTACCCACGGACGGAGAGTATCAAGAGAGCGGCGAATCAGTTTGCGATCTTCGGCGGTGAGCCATGGGTCTAGCGCGGCGTCAGCGCCGGCAAGAGCCTCAGAAATGAGGGCTGCATTTTTCCTGGACGCTTGCGATGCTGTCAGCACGGCGACGGCCTCGCGGTTTCGGCGATAACCCCAATCCGTCAGGTTGGCACTACCGACCATCAAGCGCACGGCATGATCGAAAAGAAGGAGCGTAACCTTGGCGTGCAAGGCCGAGCCCCGAGGGCTCACCGCGGGCCGCACTTGGAGCGGAAGAGAGCGGGGCCGGCCACGATAACGGCGGGCTTCGGTCAGGATGGCAGCCGGAGCGACTTCGAGGAGCTGTTTTTGGAGGGCGACGCGTGTGGACCAAGTGCGGTCGTCCCATGCACCGAGGCCGAAGACCGAGGGAAGGAAGTCCATGTCGAGGAAATCCGGGTCCAGTTCGTACGTCGTGCCGAAAAGACCTTGGATTTGGCCCCAGGTTGGATCGGGGACCAGCCGGTCGATAAGCTTGCGAGAGCTGACGTCCCGATCGTCCTTCATAGCTGTGCCGCCTTGGCGGACGCGAAGCTGAGTGCGTCGGCAGCCTGAACCCGATAGGGGTGTGGCTCGATCTGTTCGGGCAAAGTGGTCTCCGAGTTTCTTCCTCCAGCGCGAGTCATCGTCAGATTGATCCGCGTATCATCGCACTCAAGCCACGGCATCTTCCGCCGGCCCCTATCAAATTTCCCGCGTTGGATGTCGGTGTGGCGATTGATCACTACCTCGATGAATTCCCTTGCGTTGCCGCAGGCGATGCTGGCATCTTCCAGAAATCTGCGCACATCAGATAGGCGGTCGAGGTCATGGCGAAAGGCAGCTTCGGTTCCGTTGTTGATGGTGTTCAGGAACCTTTCCGTGCGGGTGGGTATCTCTTTCATGACGGTTGCCAGAATAGGGTCACTGTTCAGTTCGCGAAACGTGACCGCAGCGGCAGCATGGTGGCGACAGAGCCAGAGGAGGCGCTCCATGGCTAGTGTGACGATCTGGTAACAAGATTCAAATTCGAGGATGCACTCAATGGCCTCCCGAAGATCCTGGTTTTGACTTGTTCCTCTCAGGAACTGCACCACTCTGGCGAGACGGCTGAGTTCGGTTTCCTGATCGTTCTTCCGTGGATGGCGGCGAAGAAGTCCAGTTGTACGGGACCGGATCGGATTAGAATGTTGAGCATCGAAGAGACACCTAGCCTCGCCGATCTTGACTTCGGCTTCGACGTGAGCCTGCTCGCCCCATGCTTTCAGAGTTGCCAGAGACACATCACCGTCATCCAGAATTGCGCGCCGCAACGTTGGTGGTAGTTTGGTTTCGTCTTGAAAGGCCTCGGCTGCGATTTCGCCGAGGGCAGGGGTCAAGGTGAAATCTTCTCGATTCAGAAAGCGCATGCCGCTGGCGACGTTGGCATACATGCCGATCGCGCCGTATTGGCTTTGGCGAGACAGGAGCGGGTATTTCGCGGTCGTCCGAGTGGCTCCCGAGCGCAGAAGTTCTTCGGCCCAGGCCTGCGCATAGGTGACGCCGCGAACGCCACCTGAATTGTCTGGCCGGGCGAGCACGTTGGCCAAACCCCAGAAACGCTCCAAGCGGAGAATTGTCTCCTGGCGATGCTTGCGAACCAGCTCGCGTCGATTGGGATCGACGGTGTCACCGCTGAGGTCTATTCCGGCACAAATAAGGGCAAAGTAACGAGGGTGAGATGCAGCATTGGTAAGACCAGGCAGAATTTTGTCGGCAAGGAGCAAATATCCGCGTTCAAAGCCGAGAGGATCGATACTGGATCCTGGCAGATCGGAGCGGTCATAGGCTGTTAAAAAGATTTCTATCATTTGATATGCCATTCTGGCCGGAGCTGCCAGGGATATCGCCTTAGGATTTCTACCTTGGGATCTTGGAATACTCTATTGCACGCCAAAGCGCCTACGGCGCTCGCTTCCTTGCCGGGCTCCCAGATGTGCCGTGACACGCCGGTCACGGAGAAACTGGACCGTGAGCCTGTTTCGGTCTGTTCGTCGGGTCACGACGTGAGGTTGTCCTTTGATGCCCCACACGTAGAGGTGCGCCACGCCCCAAGGATTTCTCAAGTTTCTCAATGGCGAGCGCGTCTGGCCTGGCGGTCCCGGAAGATCGGGTGGATCATCGCCCTGGTGGAGCAGGGCTGGTGAGTTTTGGGCATTGAGTCTCTCGGCCGCTATCTGGTTACCGATCAGTTGGACGGTGTCAGGGAGCAACGATGCCCTGGATCGCCGGTCATCGCTTTATCAGCCCGGTCCAATTCATCACGACGTGATACGGGGGCGAAGCAGAGGCGGCGCCGGAGGCCGCCGGCGCGGCGATCAGGGCAGAGCGGGGTCATCGAGCAAGAAAATCAGATCGTTCAGGCGATGCGCCGGGAAGGCGGCTTCCGGAACTCCTGCATCATCCAGTCCCACCACCCTTCGCCGGTGGAGTAGTGGCAGAAGATCTCCAGGTGCTCGTTATCCGAGCCGACAGCCGCAATGGCGCGTTGGAGGAGCGACTGGAACATCTCAAAATCAAGGGTTTCGGCTTGGGAACCCTCGAACAGTTCCCGCCCGATGGCATTAAACTGCTCGTCCCGTTGCTGTTCCTGCATGGTCATTTCCACCACACATCCCGGAGAATAGATTCAACCATATCGTAGCCCTCCGAGTCCCGGTCTGCGAGGCCGACCTCAAATCGGTAAGCCGCGAAGGTCTCGTAGAGATACTCGATCGGCTCCTTTCTTGCTCGAATCGAAACCGGTGTCGCGCGTCCACTCCAGAGGAGTTTCCCGACCCGACGTTCGACTTCCGGCCCTGCAACATCCAGAATGGCCACGCTCATGGTAAAGGCTGCGTTGCATCGCCTCGACCAGATTCCGGGCCAGCGGCGGACACCGAGGACAGTTCTGGGGAATGAAGCTCTCGGCCGTAGCTTTCCGGGGCCCGAAACGCATTGACAACCAGATCTCGGGAGTGC
>OMOG01000275.1:0-9224 GCA_900290305.1 Candidatus Sulfopaludibacter sp. SbA4 | reverse complement strand
GAAGCTCTCGGCCGTAGCTTTCCGGGGCCCGAAACGCATTGACAACCAGATCTCGGGAGTGCCGATCAACCGACCCCATCCAACTCGGGTGTGGTAGTTGGCCCGAAAACTCCAGCCGTCCAAGTGGGTGCTTTTCAAGGAACCCCAGAAGCTTCGGATCGCCGCGGAGAGCCTGAAGGACGTCTCTGGCCGGCCGCTCAGGTAGCGCCGAGCAGAAGCCTCGCGGCACGCCAACCTCGATTGGGGACGCCCACTCTGGGTGTGGTACGGGTTCCATTCCCGGAAACCGAATCGCAGCACCATCCCTCGTCGGCCTCTCGCGGATCACATCGGGTTGATTTGACGGTCAAAGAGCGGGTCCAGGGGGACCCGCGCGGACCAGGGGGTCCGCCCCACAATCACCGCTTCAGCAGCCCGGTCCAATTCATCACGACGTGATAGGGGGCCGAAGCGGGGGCGGCGCCGGAGGATGCCGGCGCGGCGATCAGGAATCGCTGGCCATCCGCGGAGACGTCCCACGGGCTGGCCGCCGGCAGCTTGAAGAGCGGCTGCGCGGTTCCGGTCTGGAACGCGGAGCCCGTGACCCTTACCTCCACGGACATCAGGTTACCGTCCGGCGCCAGGTAGACCAGTTCTTTGCCGTTCTGACTCCAACGGGGGAAAGTTCCGCCATCTTTCGACACCTGGTGCAGACCAGCGGCGGAGGGAGATCCGGGGTTCGCAGCGTCGAACGGCAGCACGTACACCTCATTCTTCCCGGACTGGTTCGACTGATATGCAACCCAACGCCCGTCGGGAGAGAAGCGGCCGAAGGTTTCGTCAAACCCGGTGCGCAAGAAGGGAAGCGGCTTGCGATCCGTGGCGGAGCCGGCCGCAGGCAGAATCCACAGGCCGCCCTTTCCGTCCGAACCCAAGGCAGTGTACATCAGGAACTTGCCGTCATGGGTCCAATTGGGAAGGCCTTTCAAGTCCGGGGATTGGTACAGCAACTCCTCCTGACCCGCGAGATTGGAAGCTTTTTGGTAGATACCAATCCCGCTTCCGCGAATCGAGACAAACACGATGCGGCTTCCGTCCGCGGACCAAGTGGGGCCTTCGGCGAAGTTCCCAAACGTGAACTTGGCCGGCACGCCGCCGCGGGCAAACTCGAACAGCCACAGGTCGGAGGTGCGCGCATAGGCGACCCGCGTCCCATCCGGTGAAAGCGCCAGCGAGCTGTAGTCGCCGGCTTCGCCCGCAGTGGAAAGAACGCTGCCTTTCCGGTCATACCAGGTGAGCTGCCGGTTGCCTGGCCCGGCGGTTTTGAAGGCGAGAACGCCGTTGGGGGACGCCGAAAAGGAGCTGACCTGTTCGGCGAGGGGCACGGCATCGCCGGCAAACTCCATCCGCTTGGGGTCGAAGGGCTGCGCCATCAACGTGCCGCTGTCCGATACCATTGTGAGCCCACGCAGGAACAGCAGGAAGCCGGGAGCGTCGCCCGTGAGCGGCGATGGCACGTAGACCGCGGAAGTGAAGCCGGGCAGCAGTTTCGTGGCGCTCTGCCGATCCGGCTTGGCGTCCAGGGAGCCGATAAAAAGGCCGCTATTTTCGAAGGGAATGGAGAATCGCAGGTAGAGGAAGTGATGGCCGTCCGGCAGCATCGAGGGCCCCCCGTGCGCAAGCTCATTGCGGGAGCGGTCCAGGGTGGTGAGCGGCGTGGGCGTTCCACCGGCGGCTGAGACCAGTTGCAACGGCCCCAAGGTTCCATAGAGAATTCGGTTGTCCGAGGTCCAGACTCCGCCCCCGTCAGTCGCAGCGTCGCACAGAGTTTGCGCGGGGCCACCGGCGGCCTCGATCTTCTTGAGCTTTCCGCCGCTCCCGAACGCGAGGGAGCGGCTGTCCGGGGACCAAAAAAGATTCCTGCTGGCGTCTTCGGTGCCGGTCAGAGGCCGGGCTTGCTCACTATCCAGCGACCGGACCCAAACCATCGGCTTGCGGTCGGCGCCGGTGGCGAGGAAGGCGACCTTGCGGCCGTCTGGCGATACGACAGGACTGGAGCTGGTGATGAACGTGGCGCTGGCGGGCGCGGGAATCTCGAAGCGCACCACCTCCCGGGCGGCCGGTGTTTCGCGGAAATGGAGGAAAGATACGACCCCGAGGGCCATGAGCAGCGCGGCCGCCGCAATCCAGGGCGATCTTGCGGGCGTCGCGGGTTTCGAGGGCGCCGGAGCGGGCGCGTCCGCCAGAAGCAAGTCCATATCCCCGATATCCCGCAGCCGCTTCTGCGGATCCTTTTCCAGACACCGTTCCAGCAGCCGCCGCACATTGGCGGGAACGCCGCTCAGGTCCGGCCGTTCCTTCACTACCGATGCCATGGTCTCCGTGAGATCCTCGCCCTCGAAGAGCCGCTTGCCGGTGAGGATCTCGTACAGCACCACGCCGAAGGCCCAGATGTCGGTGCGTTTGTCCACGGGCCGGCCGCGAGCCTGTTCGGGGGACATGTAAGCGGCGGTGCCCAAGATCATCCCCGCGCGCGTCATTTCGAGCGACAGCGTGGGCGACAGGGTGGGTGAGGCGGGATCGCCAGACACAGGACTGGAGGCCTGCGCCACTTTGGCCAGGCCGAAGTCGAGAATCTTGACCACGCCGGCGGGCGTGAGCTTGATGTTCGCGGGCTTGAGGTCGCGATGGGTGATGCCACGCTCGTGGGCCGCTTCCAGACCGGCGGCAATCTGCCGCGCGATGGCGAGGGCTTCTTCGAGCGGGAGCGGCCCCTTCAGTTCGGCGCCCTCCACCAGTTCCATCACCAGCGCGCCCTGCTCGATGCCATAGACGGTGGCGATATTGGGGTGATTCAAAGCGGCGAGCATCTGGGCTTCCCGTTCGAAGCGCGCCATGTACTGGGCATCGTTGGCCAGCGCCGCGGGCAGGACTTTGATGGCGACGTCGCGATGGAGCTTGGTGTCGCGGGCGCGGTACACCTCGCCCATGCCTCCGGCGCCGAGGGGACCAAGGATTTCATGCGGGCCGAGTTTGTCGCCTGGTGAAAGGGGCATAGGCGTGATTGAGCTAAGTGTATCCGATCGGACGGCGGATTGCTCTTGGATCACGGCGCATCCGGAAGTGATACCGTGCCAAAAAGCTTGGTCTCCGGCTCAAATAGTCTTCCTAATAGGTCTCAGTAGTCTGCCCGCGGCCAAAGTAAGTGCACTTCCGCCGGCAACTGTGGCATGTCGCGTCTCGCTAATCCACAAGATGGCGACGCTCTCCGGCCCTCGACGGGCTCAAGGAAGCGCCGAGACAAGTCTCGGCGCCTGGCAGGCTGAAGCCTGCCCCACCAAGAAAGAGCGTCGACATGAGTGTCCGGCCCAGAGGGCACCGCGGCACGCTGAGAGCGTGCGCCACTTACTTTGCGATTCTGCACTAATTGTGGGGCGGACCCCCTGGTCCGCGCGGGACGCCCTCGTCCCGCTTTCGCCAATAGAATCAAGATTCGGCAGGACGCGAGGAAGGCCGACGAGGGCGTCGGCCGCGGACCAGGGGGTCCGCCCCACAGCCAAAGTAAGTGGCATTGCGCTGAGAGCGTGCGCCACGGAGTAGACCGAAGCATGCCACCGATCCGGTCCTACGGGCTCGCAGGATCTTGGCAAAATCAAGAAATGACAGTGGCTGCGTCGCGGCGGACCCGGTACTCTGTAAGTAGTGCGTATTCTCGGCATCGAATCCTCGTGCGACGAAACCGCGGCGTCGGTAGTGGAAGACGGCAAGATGGTGCTTTCCTCCGTGGTGGCTTCGCAGATGACCACGCACGGCAAGTATGGCGGCGTGGTCCCGGAGCTGGCTTCCCGCGAACATCTGCGCGCCATCGTGCCGGTGGTGCGGGAGGCCCTCGGGCAGGCCGGTACGCGGCTGGGGGACCTTGCCGCCATCGCCGCCACGGTGGGGCCGGGACTGGTCGGGTCACTGCTGGTGGGGCTCACCTACGCCAAGTCGCTGAGCTTCGCGCGCGGCCTGCCGCTGATCGCCGTCAACCACATCGAGGGGCACATTCACGCCGTGATTCTGGAAGCGCGGCGCGCCGAAACGCCGGTGGAATTCCCGGCGCTCGCGCTGGTGGTAAGCGGCGGCCACACGCACCTGTTCGAGGTGCTGGAAGGATTCCACTACCGCCTGCTCGGCAAGACGCGCGACGACGCGGCCGGAGAGGCGTTCGACAAGGTGGCCAAACTGCTCGGCTTCGGATATCCCGGGGGTCCGGTGGTCGACCGCCTGGCGCCCTACGGCGACGGGTCGGCGGTGCGGTTCACTTTCGCCAAGATGAAGGGCAACGCGCTGGACTTCAGTTTCAGCGGGCTGAAGACCGCGGTGCTCCGCTGGGTGGAGGCGCGCGATATGGAGTCCGAAATCGAGACACGCCGCGCGCTGCGCCGCGAAAGGTCCGTGCCCATGACGGAGGAATGGCTGGCCGTTACTCCGCGGCCGACGCTTGACCTGCTGGCCTCGTTCCAGCGCGCCGTGATCAAGGAGTTGCTGACCCGCGCGGCGGCATCGGCGGAGAGCATGGATGCGCGGAGCATGATCATCTCCGGCGGCGTGGCCTGCAACTCGGGCCTTCGCGGGGCGGCGAGATCCGCGGGGCTCGGGTACCCCGTTCACTTCCCCTCGCCGGGCCTGTCCACGGATAACGCCGCCATGATCGCCGCGGCCGCCTTCCCCAAGCTGGCGCGTGGCGAGGTGGCGTCGCTGGATATCGCGGCGCAGGCGAACCTGTCGCTGGCGTAGCCAGGGTGGGGCGCAGATTTCCTGGGGCAGATGCCCCACCTCAGTGCTCGATCACCATCAAGGTGAAAGTTCCGGGCAGCACCGGTCCCCGCTTGCCGCCCGCCGGTACCGGCCCGAACTTCGCGGAGACGATGTACACGCGGTGATTGGCCGGGTCGAGCCCCATATTGCGCGCACCCTGCGGGGTGTCCACGTTTGCGAGGACGTGATACTGGTCCGGACTGTCCTGGTGGATGACGGTGAGTTTGCCGTCGGCATTCGAGGCAAACGCGTTGCCCGAGGCAGCATCGTACCCCGCGCCGTCGACACCGGCGCCGATGGGGAGGGTCGCGACCACCTTGCCGGCCTGGTAGTCGGAGACCGCCATCACTCCGCTGCGGCATCCGCTGAAGAGCCGGTGGTGGCCGGTGTCGATGGCCATGGAGACCGGCTGCTTGCACGGGGCGGTGGACCAACGCCGCGTCACGGTGGCGGTCTTGGCATCGATCTCGACGACCTCGCCGATGTCGGTGAGATTCGCGTACACCTTGCCATCGCCGGCGGAAGCGCCGTACTCCGGCTTGCCGCCGAGTGGAATGTTGGTGATCAAGGTTCCCGCTTTCGGCTCGATCACGGTCGACGAGTGCGCGTCGCCGTTCAAGGTGAAGACCCGGTTCGACGCGCTATCGTAAACGATGGCGTCGGCATCTTCGGCGGCCGGGATGCGGCCGAGGGCTTTGAAGGTCTTCAAATCGAACATGACCACGGCCTGGTCGTTACCCGAGGTGGCAAATCCATGTCCCGTGGATTCAGCAACTGCGGTTCCGTGCGCACCATTGATACCGGTGACTTCGCCGAGAAGCTTCCCGGTGTCCTCATCGACCACCATCACGCGAGTCTGGCGGGCGATGAAGAGGCGGTGATTGGGCGGATCCGGCACGATGTAGTCCCAGCTCCCATCCCCTCCCAGCGTGTAGGTGTGGGTCACGCGATAGGTCGAGGTTGACTGCGCCAGAAGCGATGCCATGGCGGCGAGTAAGAGGACGGGCGTAGTGTTGCGCATAGTGGTTCCTTCCTTCCTGAAGTATAGCGCCTGCCCCACGAAGAGCCAGGTACGCCCGCGAGGACGCTAAACTCGATATTGAAGAAAGCAGGGCTGAAGAAATGAAGAAGTACGCGGTCGTTTTTGAGAAGGCGCCCAACAACTGGGCTGCGTATGTTCCGGACTTGCCCGGTTGCGTAACTACGGGGCGAACCCTCGAAGAGACGCGGCGTCTCATCGCGGAGGCGGTCGAGTTCCACATCGAAGGAATGCGCCTTCACGGCGAGCACGTCCCGGAGCCCACCTCCGTCGTGGGGACGGTCGAGATCCGGGCGGCGTAGCGGGGTCAGTGACATGATTCTGATGAGAGGTACAGGTCCAGTTTGGCCTCCCGCATTTCCGGCGTAACAACGATCATGTCGGGAGGAACGCGGTGATCATTCAGACGGACCTCCAGCAGGCGGAAGTACGCCACCCCGCCCGTCAACTTAAGGCGGTACAGTCCCGGCTGTACATTAGAAATGCGGAGCGAGTCTCTCGAACCGTCGCGTGCCACGCTGGAATAGCTGTCGGTGTCGCTGACAATTCCGATCTCCGGCCAGCAGTAGCCGTACTTAGGAGGCTTGTTGCCCTCCCAATGGAGTCCGCCGCTGACTTGGAGACCGGGGTGAACCTCAATGCGCAGTTGCTCGACATCCATCCCCGCAACCTCGACCTCGCGATACACCCGGTACGACGGATCGCCCGAGCAATAGTCGCAATCGGCAGTCTCTCGATGCAAAGTTGCCGCGAGCCCGTATTTGGCGTCGGGGACGCCGCTGATCGAGAAAGCCCCGCCGGCTTGATTCACCCTCAACAAGAAGCTGGGACAAATGCGCGCTTCCGTACGGGTAGCATCCAAACGCAGCTCGATGGCTCCCGAAGGAAACGGATCCACGTGATTCTCTATTGTTCCCGAAACGGTGTAGGCAGGAACGGCGCGCAGGGTGAACTTGACTTCGCGGTGTTGTCCCGGTCCGAGCACCATCTTCTGATAAAGAGATGGGCGCCGGCGCGGCGGGTCGCCGGGCAGCAGGCCAGTTGCGTTGAGTCCGCAGCGTGGGTCAGTTATGGTCAGGTGCGTTTCAAAAGGGTCCAGTTGCAAGGTAAACTTGCCTTGCTCGTCGGTGGTCACTTGCACAGTAGGGCGCCATGGGTGACCGGGTCCCTTGACGCTCTCGGCCGTCACCGCAGCGCGGGCGATCGGGCTGCCGCTTTCATCCACAACTGTCCCGGAGAGCGTGCCAAGTTGCATCATAAGGTTCGTGCCGAGAGGGCAGTCGCTGTGCCAGGGCTCGAGACGACTATAGACTCGGTAGCCCTCGCGCTCGAACGTTAGCTGTGAATGCTGCTCCGTGAACTCGTAATTACCGTCGTCATCGGCGCTAGCCTCGAAGCGCCGGACCGGCGCTCGCCCTGGCGGGCTCGCGCTGACCGCGAATACGCCAACTCCCGCGACTGGCTGGCACGTGATGGCATCGAGCACGCGCCCTTTCGTCGGCGGTACGGGGACAGCACAGAGCCGGGCGCCCACTACCAACATGCAACAGGCCCGCAGGTAATTCATGCGCACCATCTTACCGCCGAGCAACACGGAAAGCCAAGGTCTACTTCAGGATCTGGTCCAACTCGGCCATGCGCTGGTCCAACTCCTTGCGCAGCACTCCGTACCTTTCAATGACATCGCGGCCGATCTTCTGGTCGGTCGCATTGGTCACTGAGTAGAGATACGTGATGTGAGTCTGTAACGCGGGCTGGCTATAGCGGATCGAGGGCGTGATCAGGTACGACGCCAACTGATTCAGCCTGTCGAGCTTCGCCGCGCCGGCTCCAGATGCGCCCCGCAGGCTGGCCTGCGCCGCGCGCAATCGCGCGAGTGTCTTATTCAAGTCACTCACTAAGTCGCGCACCCGGGCATTGTGGTCGAACTGCTCTCGGAGATCGGCCGTAGTGACGCCGTCTTTGGTCACGCGCAAATCTTCGACCACGGTCAGTGGCTGAGTCGAGGTCCAAGAACCCACGGTGAGCCGCAGCGAGAATTTGCCGGGCACCGCGGCCGGTCCGTTGGGGCCTTCGGGACGCGTGGCGCTCATCCAGGGGCCGGGGTAGCGAAGGTCCCAGGTGAAGCGGTGCATGCCGGGGGTCTTGTCCAGGCGGGTGGGACCGGCGCGCATGCGGAAGCCGCCGCCGCCTTCATCCTCGCTGGGCGGAGCCTCCAGGTCGGCAGCGGGACGCTCGGGAGCAGCGGCACGTTCCTCGGCAGGGGCGCTGGTGAATTTGCGGATCGGCTTGCCCGCGCTGTCCAGGACTTCGAGCGTGATATCGCTCGAGGGAGCGGCGGCCAGGTAGTAATCCACCGACGCGCCGGTGAGCGGATACTGGATGCCGGCGCCGCGGCCGCCACCGCCGCGCCCCGCGGTGCGAATGGCCTCGCGCGGCGCAAACAGGTAAGACTGCGACGTAGTGACTTTGTCATTGAGTTGGTGCAGCGGCGTGAGGTTATCTAGGATCCAGAAGGAGCGCCCCTGCGTCGAGAGCACCATGTCCTTGTGAGCGATCTTGATGTCAGTCACCGGAGTCACTGGCAGGTTCATCTGAAACGACTGCCAATGCAGGCCATTGTCGAACGAGATGTAAATGCCGAACTCGGTGCCGGCGTACAGGAGGCCGGCGCGGTCGGGGTCTTCGCGCACCACGCGCGTCGGTTCGTCCGCGGCGATTCCGTTCCTGCCATCGGTAAGGCGCGTCCAGGTCTTGCCGAAATCGTCTGTGCGGTAGATGTACGGCGCGAAGTCGCCCAGCAGGAAGCGATAGATGGCGGCGTACGCGGTCGCGGCGCGATGCGGGCTGGGCTCGATATTCTGCACGCGTCCTCCGGGAGGCAGGCCGGGCGGCGTCACGTTGCTCCACGTCTTGCCATCGTCGCGGGTCACGTAGATCGGCCCGTCGTTGGAGCCGGTCCAGATGACGCCCTTCTGCACGGGCGATTCGCGAATGCTGTAGAGAGTGCTGTAGACCTCCTCGCCGGTGGCATCGCGCGTGATCGGCTCGCCGCTGGGGACCTGCCCCTCCTCGGGGTGGGCGGTGAGATCGGGGCTGATCTTCTCCCACGTGACCCCGCCATCGCGCGAGCGGTGCAGGTATTGCGAGCCGTAGTAGACGGTGTGCGGCNNAGGTATTGCGATCCATAGTAGACGGTGTGCGCGGAGTGCGGCGAGACCTCCATCGGCGCCACACGCTGGAAGCGGTAGATGAGAGTGCCGCCGCCGTTGCCGTAGAGCGATTCGGCGCCGACCCAGTAGCGCTCTTCATCGGACGTATTCAGATTCTGGCGGCTGAACTGGCCCTTGCATCCGCCGTACACGATCTCGGGGTTGTCCTTGTCGGGCATGATGGGCCCGGT
>OMOG01000025.1 GCA_900290305.1 Candidatus Sulfopaludibacter sp. SbA4 | reverse complement strand
CGACCCATCGTAGGTGTAGGTGGTCCAGACGGGGGTGGCGCCGGGCGCGTAGGGCTGCGAGACCGCCGATACCTTTCCCAGGGGCGAGCAGGCGCACGGGGCGTACTGCGTGTCCACGGTGCTGACCGTCACGCCATCGTGCCCGGTTTCCACCCGCGTGTTGTCCGGTGGGAGCCATTATATTAACTATAGTTAAGCAGGTGGCGCGGGTCAAGTCAATAGCAAGGGCACCGCGGAAGCAGGAGGGGCTGGTTCGTGTAATCGTGATTCGCGCACGCTCCGAAGCCCCTGAGGCTCCTTTCGGGCGCTCGGCTACCCGATCATCCTGACAACAGACGCCGATTGATCCAGGCGGTATCTTGACCGAAAATGCCTTCCTCAAGGCGTACGATCTGGACCACCTCACCCGTGGCGAGATCGATTACGGCGGCATTCCAATAAATAGCCAGCGGTCCCTTAGCCCCTGCCAGAAGGAATCTGCCATCGGGGCTCCACGCACCGACTCCTGGGGTGTCCCACCATTTACTGATAGGGAACGTGCGTTTGCCCGTAGCTAATGCGGTAATGACGAGGGTGTTATGCCGATCGACGAAGGCGACCGTATCACCCCGATGGGAGAGGGAGGGAAACCGCCCCTGGCTCTCAAATACGAGGCTGCGGGAGGGCAGGTCGATGACCACGAACGACTCTCGCGACCCGACCGCGATACGGTGCCCGTCCCCCGAGATTCGGAGGCGCTCGACGCTACGGAGGTTGAAGCGCGTGATCAGGGTCGTCACGTCTTGCTCCAGGGCGCCCGTCGTGGGGTCCAGGACGATCAGGTAATGGTCCTCGTCGCCGATTTCCGCTATTAGTGCGAGGCGCCCCGCCTTCGAGGAGAGGGCAAGACGGGTGGTGCCAAAACCCTGGAATCGGACGCTTCGGATCGATCCGGGGGCGTCCGCCAAGAGCACGAGCGGCTCCCGAGGGGAGAACTCGGCGCGGTGCGGAACCCAGGCCACCCACCCGGCGTCCGGCGACACGGAGAAGCTATCCCAGTACGGGTGGTCGACCATTGTCAATACCCCGGCGTCTCTACCCGCTAGTGTGACCGCTGCCGGTGGCATCGTCCCGTCGACCATGGCGAGACGCGCCCCCACAACCGCCAGGTCCTCCCGCTCGGCCATCTCCGCAGCCTTCGCTGGCCTGCCTGGCCCACCGAGGCTGCATGACAGGCTAGCGGCGGCTCCCGACGCGAGGATCCAGATGCCTGATCGACGGGTCATATTGAGATCAATTCAAGCCCGGCAACTAGCTGTACTGGTAGATGAGGTAAAGGTAGGGAGCCGGTGGGCACGGGACTCGGAATGGTTACCGACGCCAGTTGGACCCGGCGTTTAGGGTATCGTGGCACAAGACCCAATCAGGCGCAAGAGACTCTCAATGCGGGATTGATCTACCAGATATGTCAAGTCCCCCGGCGGCGGGTCCCCTGGAGCTTTGAGGAACCCGATCGATTCCTGCCCGCAGGCGCCGCCAGTCCTGGTCGCGAATCGAGTATTCAACTCGGGGGCATTATCGGAGGCGTAAGCGGAACCTCCTGTGTAGTCTTCCCAGGCCCACTCCGGCTCCGCCCACCCGGCCCGGAT
Organism: Candidatus Sulfopaludibacter sp. SbA4; assembly: GCA_900290305.1. Lineage (GTDB taxonomy): Bacteria > Acidobacteriota > Terriglobia > Bryobacterales > Bryobacteraceae > OMOG01. The sequence continues at coordinate 4,622 of OMOG01000025.1, read as the reverse complement.
TTCGAAACGGTACCCGACCGCGACCTCGCCAGACGGCGGGCCGTGCCAAAGCTCGGCGCGCATCGCGGCCCAGGTTCGCCCCTCCATCAGAGAGTTTAAGGCGGCTTTGGCATGCGGCCCCAAGCACGCTTCCAGCCAGCGACGATCACCCTTCTCCCACGCCAGGACCAACTGGTCCAGGGCCGCCACTGGTCCTGCGGAGTGGCAGAAAACTCTGACCGACGGGCGGAAGCTGGACACATAGGACGTAAGCCCAAACGAAAGCGCCAGCGCATCGTCCAGCGAGAGTTGAAAGGAAAAGGATTCGGGATTGCTGTACATGGCCCAGAGGCGCGCGAACGTGGCTGGCCCCTGTATCCGCGCGTACGCATAGAGCAACCACCTGGGGTTGCCCTTCCACGTGTTGATCGAGTCGAGGCCCTCTTCGATCGCTGGGACGGCTTTCGCACCCAGGCTCACCAACGATTCAGCCGCTGCTCGATCTTCCCTTCCCGCTTGATCGGTTCCGCAACCGAGGACTACAGCGGCTCCCGGCCTCTTTGGCCGACCGGACTGATAGGTGAGGAACTTCACGAGGCCAGTTGGAGACATGTCACGGACTTGTCCGTTTGCGCCGCATGCCGCTAGCAGCCCGAGGAGGGTGAACCGCAGTAGGGGTCGCAGTTCCGTGCAATATAGTCCTCTGCACTTCATGGCGTTGGCCTCGTATACACGGCGGCTTGGCCGCTCGGAATGGGTATTTGGAGAGGGCTGAACGGAATATGTATCGACCACCACGTTTCCGTTGCCCCCCAGCTTACAGTCGGGCACAAGGCCGTCTGTAGCCCGCTCGACACCGAGGTGTAAAGGTTAAAGCTCCAAGCGGCTTGGGCGTCGAGAGTAATGCCCTTTCCAGCGGTTGCCCAAGCCAGTCCGGGCGCGTCAAAAACAGGGGCCGTTGGAAAATTCCAGGTGGTCGACTGACCGCTGTTTCCGTATCGGAGTGACTCGAGGTGGGCGTCATACAAACTTTCGACGCTCCCATTCGTAAACTGTACCCAACCTGCGCGGAGAACCGTCTGGGTGTTGCTCCAGGTGTAACCGCCGATCCCTCCTGTCGCCGTGAAGTTGAAGACAACTGGAATGTAGTAACCGAATCCAGCGAGGGTGTTCGCAAATTGCGCGGGTCCGATGTTGGCTCCGTTGAAGCTGCAGTGCAGCGGCGGTGGCGGTGGTGGACCCGGACCAGGCCCCTGCGGATCGTCGCAAGCAGGATTTTCGGATAGCGTCCGCATCCCGAATCTCCCGAATATAGCCAGGATGGGTGGTCCGCACTCGGCGGCGCATTCGGGGTCGTCGGGGTCGCAGGCGAACTGTCCCCGCGGGTCGTAGTGATTGATTGGATCACCATTCACGTACGCGAAACGATTCCAACTCGTGGGCTCGGAGGAGCTTGCCGTCGCGAGCCCACCGGGATCCACCGTCCAGAAACTCCCGCTCAGCGGCGAGTAATACCGCTGGTCCGCATAATCCTGTCCCAGCCCGTCCCGGAAGTACGTCGCCCATTTCTCCCGCCCGTCCGGCGTCGAGGTCCGCTCCTCCCCGTACGGGAAATACTGCATCCGCTCCCCGCCGCCCGAGTTTGCACGCACCGACCCCAGCCGGTCCGTCACGATCGTCTTCCCGGCCGACCGCATCAGCTTGCCCCCGAAATACACGTTCCAGCTCTTCACCTGGTAGGTGAAAAAGGACGGGGCAACGTACTGTTGGTTGGAGCCGGAAATCCAGGACCAGGACCACGTGCAACTGAAGGTCGCCAGGCGCTGACCCGTGATCCCGTAAAAGTAGATCTCGCAGGGCGTGGACCCGATAGTTGACGGCGTGACCGGCGCCGCGAAGACGCGCTTCCCCGCGTGATCGTACGTGTAGGTCGAAAACGGGGCCTGCGCCGGCAGCAGCCGGTTCTCGATATCGTAGGTAAATGCTCCGCTCACTGCCGGATTCCCGTTGGCATCGTACTGCTGCCCGAATTGCCGGTTCGTCGTCGGGTCGATCAATGCCGAGAAGTACGGCGCCGATCCGGCCGTCGGTGTCTTCCCCGTCAGGTTCCCGAACCCGTCGTAGGTGTACGAGCTGCCCCACGCCCCGTTGGTGGCCGTCGCTCCGATCAAGCGGTTCAAGGCATCGTAAGTGTAGTTGACGGTCTCTCCCAGGATGCCGTCTGTCGACTGCGTGATCCTCCCGTTGTTCTGGGTGGGGGAGTATTGGTATTGCATGTCCATCACGCCCGGCACGGTCATGCGGGTCATTTGCAGCAGGCTGTTGTAGGTGCGCGTCTCGTTGTAGCTGTCGTAGGTGAGGCTGGTCATCTGGCCCGCCGGACTGTAACTGGCGCTGGCCACCTGGTTGGAATTGTAGCTCAGGCAACTGGGCCAGGTATCCCCGGCCGCCGCTGTGCAGAAGTTCTCCGTCATGCCGTTCAGATGCCCCATGGGGTCGTAGCTGTAGGTATACGCCGGCTGATTGTCCCCATTGGAGAACTTTCCCGGATACTCCATGGCGGTCATCTTGCCTTCATTGTCCCACGTGTAGTACGCATCCAGGTTCAGTGGGGTTCCCCCAGCCGATTGCCAGCCCGCCGGTGCGTATTGCAGTCGTTGTCCGGTTACCCGTCCCGCCGGGTTGTAGCTGTATTGGTAGGTGAAGGTGGTGGTTAAAGCGCTGTTGACCTGCGTCCACGCCAGCCGGCCCGAGGTGTTCGGCAAACGGGAGCCGGGATCGACAAAGGTAGAATCGAGGGGCGTGTCGTACCCGTAAGACGCGGTCGGGCTCTGGGTCAGCCGTCCGTAGCTATCGTAGCTGTAGTTGGCCCGCTGGCCCTTGGCATCGGTGCGGGTCAGAACGTGATGCGCCTGGTCATAGGTGTAGGTGACGGTGCCATTCTCCGGGTTGGTGGCGCTGACCAGGTCCGTACCGCTCCAGGCGAAGGTGCGGATCTGGGTGCCGCTGCTGCGCGGCATGGAGACTTGCGTGAGTTGGTCGGCCGCATTGTAAGTGTAATTAGTGGCCAGGTTCGACCCGCCGTTGGGGTCGGGTTCGGTGACCGCCAAAAGGTTGCCCATGGCGTCGGTGCTGGAGGTTTTCCACTTGCCGGCGGGGTCGGTAACGGTGGTCTGGTTGCCTTGATAGCTATAGCGCGTGACGCTGGCGCCGTCGGGCAGGGTCACCGACAGGGTTCGTCCCGACCCATCGTAGGTGTAGGTGGTCCACACGGGGGTGGCGCCGGGGGCGTAGGGCTGCGAGACGGCCGATACCTTTCCCAGGGGCGAGCAGGCGCACGGGGCGTATTGCGTGTCCACCGTGCTGACGGTCACTCCGTCGTGCCCGGTTTCCAGCCGGATGGTCCGCCCGAAGCCATCCAGGGTGGTCCTCTTCCAGCGCGTGCCGGATAGGGGAGCCGGCTGGTTGATGGTGGCGGTTTGCGTATTGGCGCTGGGGTAGTAGGTGTAAGTGTAGTTCGTCACCAGGCCATCGGGCGAGGTGGTGGTGGCTGGGCGGCCGTAAGAATCGTACGTGGTGACGCCCGGCGCCCCGTTCGGCCCGGTCACGGAGGCCACCGCCCAGGACGCCGCGTAGGAGACGCTGGTGGCGAGACTGCCGTTGCCGTTGGGCGCGAGCGATGTGGGCAGGGAGGAGGAGGTGGAATCGGGTGTTACCGAGACCGTTTGTCCGGCGCCGTTGACCGCCTTGATCGGCACCCCGCCAATGTCGTAATAGAACCTGGTGGTGCCGCTCAGGGCGACCGACTTGGTCAGGTTGCCGCGATAGGTGAAGCCGGTCCAGTAGTTAGCCACGTCGTGCAGTAGCGTCTGCGCGGCGGGATAGTATTGGGGAAGGTACCACTGCCAGTTGGAGTTGGTGTCGGTGCTCAGGCTGGTGCCGCAGCCGGACGTGGCGTCGTAGCAGTTGGTGGCCAGGGTCAGGTTCCCGCTGCTGGATGTGACCGACGCCGAAAGCAGGCGGTTGCGGATGTATCGCGACGTGTAATTGGGGTCCGTCACATAGGTGTAGTTGTAGGTGCGGGCGGGAGTACTCAGGTTCCCGTAATCGAAGACCTGGCGTTGGATGATGTTGCCGTAGCCATTGGGATCGGGGGTCTGTACGGTGGCGGTCTGTACGGCGTTGCTGGCGCCGGGATTGAGGGTGGTGAGCACGGAAGAGACAAACACGTTGCCGATGGCGTCCAGTCCCCAGCTATAGTCCTTGTGCAGCAGCGCCGTGTTGGTGTTGTCGTGTTCCTCGTAAGAGGTAGCCAAGCCCGCGTAGGGGAGCGTGGTGGAGAAGGTCCACACCTTCTGCGTTCCGGCCCCCACGTCGGCCATGGTGGCGGTTGCATGCAGGCTGGGGCTGTTATCCAGCATGAGGTTCCATTGGTAGGTGGTTCCGCCGCTCAGCGGCGACATGTAGCGCGTGAGCACCTCGCGGTAGTTGCGGCCGCCGGAGTAAGAGTAGGTGCGGTATTGCCATTGCAGGACTCCCCCCAGCGGCGTGGTCAGTTGGGTGATCTCGCCGGTCCCCAACGAGTATTGAAAGGCGTGTGAGATCCCCATCCCGGTATTGCCGATGGATTGCAACATGGATTC
>OMOG01000289.1 GCA_900290305.1 Candidatus Sulfopaludibacter sp. SbA4 | reverse complement strand
GGGTGGGTCAGGCGCGGGGGCGGGGGCTGGGTCGGGTTGCGGTTGATCGGCGTCATCGAGGTCGTCGAGCAAGGGGACGGATTGGAGACTTTCCAGTTCGCGAAGGGTGGCGATGTACTTGCGGTGGTTGGCGTCGCGGCGGCGTCCGAGGAAGAGGAAGGTTTCCCGGTTGTTCTGGAAGGCCTGCCCGAAGACGCTGTCGGGTTGGGGTTTGTAGGCATCTTTGATGCCGCGGGTCCAAAGGTGGGCGTCGGCTTTGACGAGGCGGATGTCTTCCCAATGCAGTTCGCTGAGGACGTTGACCAGGTAGAGTTGCTCGATGGTTGGGGGGTCGAAGCGCGCCAGGTAGGCGGCTTGGAGGGCTTCGCGCTGGGCGATTGGGGATTTGGCGTAGATGCCGTGTTGGAAGTTGTTCATAGCGGCGCGGGCCTTGCCGCTGTCCGAGCGGGGGCCTGTGGAACGCTGGGCGTTGCGCCGATTGGCTTCGTTTTGTTTGTTTGTGGCCATAGTGTGGACCTCAGGGTCAAAAAAAAGCCCCTCGGCGGAGGCCGAGAGGCTTGCGGGGAGGCGTTAAATCCTCCCTAATTTGACGCTACCACGCGATCACGGGGCGGGCGTGGGTTCGGAGGGGGGAAGTTGTTTAGAATCAGGGTGAAAAAAAAGTTCCAAGTGCTGAACTAGTTAACCGGCCAATGTGCGGGTTTTGGGCGGGGCGGTGTAAGTAGTTGAGCGGCAATGGGTTGTGGGGTAGACGGCGGGGCTTCGGTCAGATTCTTGGGAATGTGCCGTCGTCTGGGGACAACGGCGGGCTGCCATTTGAGATGTGGAGCCGCAGGAACGCGGGCGGTATTCCAAAGTGCCTTGATACGTCGACTTGAACAAGTGCGCCGCACGCCGTTCCGTGACAGGTGCCAGCGGTGTTCCGGCCAAAAGGCGAGGGGGGGCTCCTGCCGACGCCGGCGGGTTTGCTTTCAGAGCGCGAAAGCAGCGCGGACACAAGCCCTCACTCGTTCCCAGTCCCGATCACTGAGATGGCCGATGACGGTCAACTCCGAGCGGTGTGTCGTCAGCACGTAGGCTCTGAAGTACGACGCAGCCCGAAGGCCCGCAGACTGCCATTCTGAAAGAACGCAGTCTGTGGACGTGCCCGTTTTGGGCAGCTTTGTTGTCAGAATACCGACCAGTACATCGGGGCGTTCGACAAGGTAAGTGTTGCTGGCGATGACCACCGCAGGCCGGACTTTGGTTTCCAGGGCGCCTGCAAGCACCCCAACCACTACGTCGCCCGGCCTCAACGTGATTCCTCAGACTCCTCGGCGTCAAACCTCCTCAGCGAAGCAGCCCTGAATTCCTTCAAGTCTTCGTCGGACCAAGCATCGGACCAATCGATTCTACTGTTCGGCGCCAGCGCGGCCAATCGTTCTGCCAGGGCCGAAAGTTCGGCCGCCGCGTTCGGCGGGAGACGGCGGAAGGCCTCGACCAGCGACGCTTCTCCCGGATTGAGTTGCATTTCCATGGCCTCGTTAACAGTATATAGCTTATGGCTAGAGGGAGCTCGGTTCGTCGGCTTCACTTGGACGAAATGTCGTTATCGGAGAAGTGATTGCGCTGCCCCCGGAGATTCCTATCGCTGACAGCCTGGGTCGCGCGCTTCCGCGGTCATTTTGCGGGAGCCTTATTTTAACGCCTATGAGGTCGTGGTGAGGATCAGATGCTCTGGGCGATCATTCCCCTGAGCGCTTTCAAATCGCTGCGGCTGCGTGATGGCATGCTTCCGGAATATCGAAAAACGAGCGCCTGCTGTATTTTCCGTTCAACGCAACTTCAGGACACCACCAGTCAATGGGCGCTTCCGGGTTGCGCCAGCAGGCGATGTAAACAGACGACGCGGATCGTGACAGTGACGGCGGCGGTCCCCTCACTTGCAGCCGGGCACCACAAACGATCCGATGCGCGTGGTCGAGGACGTGGCGCCGCTCTTGAGGTAGTTCCCGACGAACCACAAGGTACAGTCGTCGGTGGGATCGACCGTGATGTTAGTGTAGTCCTCCCAGCGCAAGCTGCCGGTTTGCGATGCCTGGCCTTCCGCCAGCACCGATTCGTGGAAGGTCAGTTGGCCCTTGGGGTCATTGGCCATGCGCGC
>OMOG01000173.1:7512-9215 GCA_900290305.1 Candidatus Sulfopaludibacter sp. SbA4 | reverse complement strand
CGGGCGCTTTGTCCGGAACTTCGACCGGTGCCATGTTGAGCATGGCTTCACCGCAGACAGCCGTGCTGTTACTGGACCCCGTGCCCGCCATCGCACCAGGGGGAGTTCAGAATGCGGCGTTTGGCGGCAGTGCCAATGGACTCGCCGGCGGATCTCTGATTTCGATCTTCGGTTCGAGCCTGTCGCCCGCTGTGCAAGTAGGCCCGTCGAGCCCCCTGTTGCAGACGCTTCAAAATGTAACGGTGCGCATTGACGATGCATTTCTGCCGCTCGTCTTCGTATCCCCGCAACAGATCAACGCGCAACTTCCGTATGCCACAGCTCAAGGCAGTCACACGGTCGTGGTCCAATGGCAAGGCATGCCGCCGGCGTCAGCCCCGATCCCGGTGGTTCGGAATGCGCCCGGACTGTTCAGCAGCGGCACGCCCGCCCAGCCGATCGGGGCGTTTGTTCGTGCCGACGGCACGCCGGTAACCACCAGTAACCCCGTCCACGCAAACGAGATCGTCTCCGTCCTGGGAACCGGTTTGGGACCCTACGCGGGAAATCCCCCGGATGGTTACCTGTTCGATGAATCCAGCGGATACACGCTGGTAGACCCGGTTGTGGTTCTCGTGGGTACTGCCCAGGTAACCAATATCCTTTATGCGGGTAGGTCGAGTGCCGGAGTTGGCGTGGACGCCGTTCGCTTTAGTGTCCCGGCGAGTCTCCCCGCTGCCCCATTCCTGGCTGTGAAGATCCAGATCGCCGGCCAGGTGAGCAACACCGTTCTGCTGCCGATCTCCCAATAGAGGAAACCGCTTAATGACGCTCCGGTTACGGATCCAGATCGCGCCTCCTCCCCCTCTGGAAGAAGGGCCGCCACTGTTCCGCGGCGTGAACACCGGCAGGGTTCCCAAAGCCGGATCGCTCCTCGGCTCGCTGGCGGGACACGCGCTGGCCCTCAGCCTGGCCATCATGGTGGGCCGCTATGTGGCTTGGCTCCACGAAGACGATGTGGATTGGTCGAAGTACCAGGCTGCTGAGACTCTGCGGTTGCACGTTGCCGAGCCCCTCTTCTTCAACGCGAAGGCCCCCGGAGAACCGCCCAAGCCCAAGGCCGATCCTACGCCTGCGTCGGCGGCGCCCCCCGCCGAAAAAACCGCCGCCGCTTCTGCGGCAGCTTCGACTTCGGGCCCCAGGGTGCCGCGCCGTTTGGAGTTGCCGGCGCCCAAGCAACCCGCCACAAACGCGCCCATCCTTCTCCAACCGGACTTCCAACCCCAATTGAAGCCGCCCCCGGCGGACCTGCCGCCCATGGCCTTCTGGGCTCGCCAGGCTCCGGCCCCGGCGAAACCGCCGGCGCGCACCGAAGTGGTGGTCCCAGGCCGGACGGAAGCGCCCTCGCCGGCCCCCCAACTGAGCGCTCCGCCGGTTCTCGCGGTTCCCAATCGCGAGCCTGCTGTTGCCGACGTCAATGTGTCGATGCCGGCCCAGCGAGAGGCCCACGCCGCGCTTCCGGCGGCGAATTCCACCACCATGCCGGTCCGTCTGCGGGATGCGGCTGATTCGCAGGCGGCATCCTTCGATCGCTTTGCGGGACAACCCGTAAACGTCATGTCGCTCGCCAGCGAACACACTGACATTCGGGACGTCACCATTCCGAAGGGCCTGCAGAATATCCCCAGTCTGGCGGCGGGAGACGGCGCAGCGGCCGGCGCCGG
>OMOG01000173.1:0-7502 GCA_900290305.1 Candidatus Sulfopaludibacter sp. SbA4 | reverse complement strand
CGAGCCTCTAATCCGGCCGGGGGGAATGGCCAGGCGGCCGATCGCCGGACCGCAGGCTCGCCGGCTACCAACAAGGGCGAAACGGCGGCCGCAACATCTCGGGGCACTCCGGCTCCCACAACTCAAACCCCGACTGCCGCCGGCCCCCGCGGCGGAAATGGCCCCGCCACCGATTCCGCCACTGACGCCCCTCCCTCGAAACAACTCACCGCCGCCCTCCCAGCCGCCTCCCCAGCCGCACCGAATGTGCCGGCCCGCGTTGGCGTGCCCCCCGGAGTGACGCGGATTGAGCACCCTGCCAATGGCAGTTTCGACGTGGTGGTTACTCAGTCGGGTACTCGGGACGATTTGTCGGAACTTGGCGGCATCCTCACCGGTAATCCGGTCTATTCCGTATACCTGCCCGTCGGCGATTCAAAGGAATGGCTTTTGCAATACTGTATCCCCGCACGCGAGAGTGTGCGGGCGAATCCATATCAGGTGGACGTGGAAGACGTGGGAACCATTACGCCTCCCTATCCTATCTCCACCGTCATCCCCAACAGCCTGCTCGCGCAGCCGATTGCCAGGCACATTGTGTTGCATGGATTCCTCACGGCGGCCGGCATCTTGCGGGGCGTCGGAGCTGCCGACTCGAGCAATCCCTTGCTGTCCGAGATCCTGGCGCTTCTCAGTCAATGGCAGTTTCGGCCCGCCTCGCGAAACTCGAGACCGATTGACGTTGAAATTCTCCTGGTCATCCCCAACCATGGTTAGCCGCCATTTCTCACAGTCTTCAGGTGGAGTGAACGTGGCGCAGGCACTCGTGCCTGCCGCGTCGCCACTCATGCCGACGCCTGTCTCCGACAGTGTGTCACAACCGGGAAGAGGTGTCGAGACGAGTCAGTCTAGTCTCGACACGGCAGGCACGAGTGCCTGCGCCACATCGGCCGGCCGAGCGTGAGAAATCCAGGTTAGTCCGTACAACCGCCATTCGCCCGGTTTCGGACGGTACAGATCGCCTATTCAGCCAGCATCCCGAAGCTGAAACCGAGCCATACCACAGGCCACTGATTTTCGCCGCCCCCACCGATGCCGCCGATCCTCAATCCGCGGATGCGAACCGGTTTTCGATGCCGGGACCCGGCAACTGGCTTCCAGCTATTCCCTGTTCAGTGTGTTGCCGGGCATCAGTGCGGGCGCCAAAATGTTCAGTTCCGCGGGCATCGATACCTACGGCACACCGGGCGAACGTGCGCGGATCCAACTCGCGGACCAGCGCGGCCGGCCCCAAATCCGTCCCGGTAACCGCCCGATCCTCGCCTCAGGACGTTTTTTCCGGGCTGTGCCACCCGCCGATATCGGCCGCCAACCGGGCCGCCTCAACCGGTCCCCACTCGCCCGGTTCATATACATGCACCGGAGAGATGCCGCCGAGTATCGGCTCGACGATCGACCACGCCGCTTCTACCGCATCCTCACGCACAAACAGCATGGCATCGCCGTGCATCGCGTCCGTCAGCAGTCTCTCGTACGGCTCCAACTCGCCGCATCGAGCCTGATTCACCACGGAGAGTTCCACCGGCGTCGAGTCCAGTCCTGGACCCGGACGCTTGATTCTGGCGCCAAGACTCAGAGAGAGATCGGGACTGAACCGGAAGCGAAGATAGTTACTTCCAGGACTTATGTTGCCTACCGGAGGCCGTTTGAGCTTGACCAGAACCTCGGTCGCCGTCACCGGCAAGCGCTTGCCGGCTCGAATCAGGAAGGGCACGCCGGCCCAGCGCCATGAATCCACCTCCAGCCGGACCGCGGCAAAGGTCTCGACCTGCGAGCCGGCAGCGACCCCCGGCTCACCGAGGTATCCACGGAATTGCCCGCGCACCAGGTGCGCCGGGTCGAGCGGGGGGATCATGCGAAACACCTTGACCTGCTCGTCGTGCAGAGACTCGGAATACGTATTCGTGGGCGGCTCCATCGCCAGCAGCGCCACTACCTGCAGCATGTGGTTCTGAACCACGTCGCGGATCGTCCCTACCTGCTCGTAAAATGCGCCCCTCCCTTCCACTCCAAAGTCTTCGGCCATCGTAATCTGCACACTGTGGACGTAGTTCCGGTTCCATATCGGCTCGAGGAAGGTGTTGGCAAAGCGGAAGCAAAGCAGGTTCTCCACCGCTTCCTTACCCAGGTAATGGTCAATGCGAAAGATGGCCGGCTCCGGAAAAACCGAGTGCATGATGTCGTTCAGCCCCTGCGCCGACGCGAGGTCTCGCCCAAAGGGCTTTTCGACGATGACGCGAGCATCCTGGGCGCAACCGGATCGTCCCAGCGCTTCTATCACCGGGCCAAAGAGGCTCGGCGGAATGGCCAGGTAGTGCAGGGGAGAAGCAGCGCCAGCCAGCACTTTCTGCAACTGTTCGAAGGTGGCGGGGTCCTGGTAGTCGCCGTCAATGTATTGCAGCAATTGTACGAGCTTGGCGAAGGCCGCTTCATCCACCCCTCCGCCGTAGTGGGCCAGGCTGTCACGGGCGCGCTCGCGAAATTGGTCGATGTTCCAGCCCGATTTCGCGACGCCGATGACCGGCACATTCAGGCTGCCGCGCCGGATCATGCTCTGTAGCGCCGGGAACACTTTCTTGTGCGCCAGGTCGCCCGTAGCACCAAAGAAGACCAGGGCGCCGGACACAGGCAACGCTCCGGCTTCCCTTTTCACGAACGTGTCGGCCGCCGGTTTCTCGTCCATCGCTCCAATCTCCTTGTCGATAGCTATTTGATCCACAGCCGAGCACCCCCCACAAACGCGTTTCGGTTGTCGCCCAACACTGTGCCCGGTGGGAGTTTCCCGATCTTCTTGGAATTTCCCCCGCCCAATACCACGTACTCCGCGCCTAGGGCTTCCTTGAGACGCTTCACCACATCGGTCACGTGGCGCCGCCACCTCTTTTTTCCCAACCGCTTCAAGCCCCCGACACCAACATAATCTTCGTAGGTTCTCCCGTTCTTGTAGGGAAGGTGTGCCAGCTCCATCGGTTCCAGAACCCCGTCGACGATCATGGCCGACCCCAGCCCGGAGCCCAGGCCCAGAAACAGCATCCTGCCGCCTTTGTAGCTTCCCAGGGCCTGCATCGCGGCGTCATTGATCACCGCAACGGGACGCCCGAACGCCTTGCCGAAATCGAATCCAACCCAACCGCCGCCGAGATTGTAAGGCTCGTGCACCGGACGTCCGTGGATCACGGCTCCCGGATAGCCGATCGAGATGACGTCATATTCCCAATCCTTCACCAGGCTTTTTACAGCCCGCGCCATTCCGGCGGCCGTCATGCCGGAGCCGGAGGGAATCTTGCGTTCCTCCCGTCCCGCGACCCGCGCCTTGACGTGCGTCCCACCGATATCCAACACCAGGATCTTGGGTTTTTGCGTAGCGGCCATAGCTCCCTCTCCGGATGTCTAAATTATCCCTTGAAACTTCATGAAAGCGTGAGAATCTCGGTACGCTAAAGAACGATGTCCCCCGCGGCCGCACTCCTGCTCGCCTTCACCCACGTCACCGTAATCGACACCACCGGCGGACCGCCCCTGCTGAACCGCACCGTCGTAATCGCGGGCGATCGCATTCAATCCATCGGCAAACGGCCGCCGCCCCGCGGCGCCAGGATCGTGGACGCCACCGGCAAGTTCCTGATCCCCGGCCTCTGGGACATGCACGTGCATTTTCGCGGCGGCGAGGAACTGATCCCCGACAACCAATCGTGGCTCGCGCTCTTCGTGTCGAACGGCATTACCGGCGTACGCGAGATGGGCGGCGACATCGCCCCCACCGTATTCCGCTGGCGCGCCGAAATCGCCAGCGGATCGCGCCTCGGTCCGCGCATCGTCACGTCCGGACCCAAAGTCGATGAACCCGTGCCCGCGTGGCCCGGATCCCTGGCCGTGACCAGTCCCGAATCGGCGCGAGATGCCATTCGCCAACTGAAGGCCATGGGAGCCGACTTCGTCAAGATCTACGCGATGGCCTTTCCGCGCCCGGTTTTCGACGCCCTGATGGACGAAGCGAAGCGGCAGAAACTGAGCGTCGTGGGACATCTGCCGCTGGCCACCCACACCGTTCGCGACTCGATCGAGGCCGGCGTGCGGTCCATCGAGCACATCGATGACTTCGTGCTCCCCGGCTGCTCCCGCTCCGATGAACAGCTCCGCGAGGGCATTCCGTATCTCGATCAACTCTACCGCGCGGCCGAGACCTTCGACCCCGAATGGGCGCGCGACCTGATCGCCCGCATGGTGAGCCGCGGCGTCTGGGTCACCCCCACTCTGGCCGCGGTGACCGGCATCCAGACCGGCAGCCGCGGCGACTACGAGCATCACCCCTTGCGCCGGTACATCACTCCCGGCATCTGGCGGACCTGGGACCCCAAGATCGCCGGCAACCGTCAACCCTACTCCGATTCCGAGCAGAAGCAGTGGGACCGCATCCGCCAACAATCGGTCGTGCTCCTCCGGATGCTGCAGGCCGGGGGCGTCGGGCTGCTGGCGGGGTCGGACTGCGGCGCTTCCAACAGCTTCGTATTCCCTGGCTGGGGGCTCCATCGCGAGTTGGCGCTCATGGTGGAAGCCGGCCTCACGCCCATGCAGGCGCTCGAGACCGCCACGCGCAATCCCGCCCGCTACTTCGGCGAGCTGGATCGCTCGGGCACCGTGGAGCCGGGCAAGATCGCGGATCTCGTCCTGCTGACCGCCAATCCGCTCGCGGATATTCGCAACACGGAGAACATCGATGCAGTGGTCCTGCGCGGCAAGCTTCTGACGCGCGCGGACCTGGATAGACTGCTCGATCCCGCCTCACGCTGACAGCGTGCCGAGTCGACACTTTCCAGAACCCCTGGACAACCCACGGATTCTGAGCTGGTTGGTGGGGCAGGCGCTTTCGCCGGCGCTTCCGCCTGCCAGCCCTGGCGCGCCGCACCACAAAGCCCCCGCTGGTCGCGGAAGAACGAAGCCGCATTCGGGACTCCGTTGCACGGAGCGATATGCTGCAACGTGCCCTGTCGGGAGCCGCGGTTGCATCCATTCGCGAACATGAGGAGCGCTTTGTTGGCCTGACTCCCGCGAAAGCCGACGCTTACTTTGATGCGCAGCAAGGCGAACTGGAACTCCTCACCATGTTCGAACTGCTCGCCACCGCTGAGGCCTTTCTGATCATGGAATTCGAGTCGAGGACAGCGGCGAAACGCAAGACCCGCTTTCGAGGCGACTCCGCAGCATTCGAATGCGTCCCGATTTCAGGGCCCGCCTTGATGAAGATATCCTCGAAACTTTGAGATCGGTGGTTCATCCGCCGTTTGTGGTCGGCGATTTTCGTGCGGCGCTGAAATTGAGAAATTGCCTCCCCATGGCCGGCGCTGGCATCCGAAGTTAGGCCGCGGCTACATACCGGCCGACATTTTCGACATCTCAAAGCGGCTTGACGCCCTCGCCGAGTGATGACGGGCACGGTTCTTATCGGTTGCGTGGAGTCTGCAAGCGCAACCGTGGAATCCCCACAGACTGCCCCGTGAACGGCTTTTGTGGGATGAGTCCTTAGCTTTCATCTCCATGAGGCTTTGTTTGGAACAGGGATGAGCGCTAAGATCTAAGATATGGTGGTAGTGCGCACGAATAGACAGTACCGCTGCCCAACACTTCTTTTCCTTCTCCTTGTGTGTTCGCCGACCGAGCGCATTACGGCGCAAGATAAACCGGCGCCGGAGTTGCCCGAATTCGAGGTTGCCAGCGTCAAACCCGTCGATCCCAACGTTCCGCACATGGTCGGAGTCGAGGTCTATCCGGGAGGAAGAGTTGTCATCTCCGCCCTGTCCCTGAAAGCTCTAACTGCTACCGCCTTTCGATTGTCATATTGGCAAATCTCCGGTGGCGATGCCTGGACTGAAAAAGATGACTACGATGTCGAGGCCAAGCCTGCAGAGAACTTGCGATCCACCATCAAGGACCTCAGGCATACCCTCTTCGGGATCGAAGATGAACGTCTGCGTGAGATGTTGCAGGCGCTGTTGATCGATCGATTTCAGTTGAAGTTTCATCGCGAAACGAAAACAGGCGATGTGTACCTGTTGGAACGAAATGGGAAAACGCTCGGGCTTCGTCCGACAGAGATACCTTCTGCAGGCGCCGGGGTTTCCACAGACCTTGGCTCGTTTGGGAGCATTGGATACGCCGGGGGAAGATGGGTCGTCAGCGCCACCGCGATGACCCAGTTGGCGAAGTATGCGTCTGACTATGTTTTGCACGCTCCGGTTCTGGATCGAACGGAGTTGAGCGGATCGTTCGATTACAGGCAACGTCAGCCTGACTCAGAACCGAACTATAGCGACAATTCCGATTCCTTCCTGCGTTTGATTCCGGAGCTTGGCCTTAAAACTTAAATTAGAGCGCTCCAAAGGCCCGGTCGAAATCTTCGTGATTGACCAGGCGGCAAAGCCAGCTCCCAACTGATTCAGACCCAGGTCGTCAAAGCGATTTTCGGGAGCCCCCTTCGAGCATGGTAACCCCAACCCGTCGATTCGAAACGGCTCCTACGCCGATGTCGGCGCCACATCGCTGGCCCGCAACCGTCCGAAGCCCCGGACACGCGTCGGTCGGCTGCGGTAGACCGCCAGGAACAACCGCCACGCTTCCAATCGTCCCACTACTAACCCGAAACACCCCTGAATCCGCCTCTCCAAAAATCACGGTCACGCCCCCAGCAACTATTTTTTCCGCGTCTTTTCAGCCACCCATTTGCTGATTTTAAAACCACTTACCCGACCCATCCAACGCCCCCCACCCCGGCCTTCGCACATCGGTCTGCTACATTTAAATCAGGAAGAGACTTGCGCCCCGCGCGTCGCCGGCAGCCGCATCGTCACTCGGGAGTAACACCGCCGGCACTCTGGGGGCATTATCGGTGAACGAACCCAAACCGTAACTGACTTACGGTCGAAACGGCATAAGCCGTTTGGTTTCTTGACTCACTTTCCCCCAAACCGAAACTTACTTTCGGTGTTTGCCTCCGCAGTCTTAGTGCGCGGGCGTGTTAGACGGGAAGAAACGCGGCGCCATCCGTCCCGGACGCCGCGTGAAAACCGCTCATTCTTGAGCGGTCTTCCCCGCTAAGTTGTTGACTTGAAACAAAACCGGCCGCTCATTTTGAGCGGTTTTCTTTTTTGGAGAGACTCATATGGAACTGATCAAGACCACCGCCGGCGGCTTCGAAGGAACTGACCGAACCGCCGGCCACCGCCGCTCCGTTTGTGACGCGTCTTTTCCACAAAACTCTCAAGATGCGTCACAAAATCTCGACCCCTCTTCGCAACCCACAGAAAAAGAGCGCCTTAAAACGCCACGAATAATATTTCGACCCGCCCGGCCCATGCGTCACAAGGCCCCCTGTCCCCCCGGGTGACGGCGATTTCCAAAAAGAGCCTCAATCGCCGTCACCCGACTCGCGCGCCCCCCTCGCAACCAACACAAACAGAGGAGTTTAA
>OMOG01000104.1 GCA_900290305.1 Candidatus Sulfopaludibacter sp. SbA4 | reverse complement strand
ACCCCCTACCCCCAACCCCCAACCCCTACCCTGGTTTTCAGTGCCCGTGATGTCCGGTGTGCTCTTCCTTTCCCGGGTGGCCCAGCAGCATCAGGTAAATCGCCGACTCATTCAGCCCATCCAACCCGAGGTAGCGGTCGACTCCGCGGTCCGCATACCCGCCGATGTTGGTGGTGGTCAGCCCCATCTCTCGCGCCGTGAGGTTGGCGTTTTGAGCCAGGTGGCCGGCCTCCAACAGCACAAAGCGGTACCCACGATCGCCGTACTTGAAGACGGTGCGTCCGAACACCGCCGCAATGAAGAGGATGGCCGCGGCGTTCCTGGCAAGATCCTGCTGGACGAATAGCGGCAGGATCCGGTCGGACTCGTCCCGGTCCCGCAGGACGTCGAGATTGTGGTCCTCGGGATCGTAATGGTAGAGTCCCGGGGCGAGGCCATCCACCTTGCCGGCGTGCAGGAAAATCTCGAGCGGGTACAGCGCTCCGCCGGACGGAATTACCCGGAACGGACGCGGAAAGATGGTGCCTTCATTGCTGCGGTTGACGCCGTAGCTCATGATCAGCACCTTGGCCAACTGCTCCAGGCGGATCGGCTGCGGAGCGAATCCGCGCGCGGTGCTCCGCTGAAACAGAACCTCGTCGAAACTCCTGGTGGAGGCGGGCACCTGCCGCGGCAACTCGATCTTGGGCGAGTCCGTGAACGGCTTCACTCGCCGCAACAGGTTCATGTGCCCCACGATGACCTCATCGGTGGGCCACAACTTGAAGGTAGGATGCGGCTCGACGAAGCTGGTCTTGGAGTTCTCGTGAAACAACTCCCAGTTTGCGTTGTTGTCGGATGTCAGGAGCAGGTTGTCAATTGCTTCGAGTGCCATAAGATCTCTATGGGAACGGATGCGGGTAGGGGTTGTCCATGCCGCCGGCCGCCAAGCCTCGATAACCGAGCCGTGGCGGGACGTCATACAACCGCGAAACTCCCAGCGCCCGGCTGCCGTGGCCCATATACAAAGGGTGCGCACCGGGGACGACCACGCGGACGACGTGCAGGCCGAGCGGAGCGATATCGGGAGTGGTCAAATCGACGACGATGGGTTCCATGCCCGCCGACGCAGTGTTGTGGACCACCTCACGCAGTTGCTCGGAAGCGTCCCCAGCGGATAGATCCGCCAGATTGTCGAAGGGCACGGTCTCGGGCGATGCCCAGGCAAACCTGGCAAACGCTTTGGCCGATTGCGGGCAGTAGAAACGCAGGTGTTCGCGCTGATCCTTCACCATCGGATGTCCCTCTTCCACCTGTACGGGAACTTCGGGCGTGTAACGCATGAGGTGCTTGGCGTACTTGCGGGTATGCGCCAACTCGTCCAGCGCCTTCACGAGAGCGCGCTCCGGAGAAGCATCGGTGGCCGCCGCTACCGCCACCGCGGGAGACGTCGCAGCGTCGCACACGCCCACACAGAGGATCGAGGGCACGCCGGTGTCGGTGGTCATATCCATCAGTTTGACGTCGATTCCGACGGCGTTGAATCGCGCAATCAGGTCTTTCGCGGACGGAGGCAGGGTTTCGGGAGCGAGACGGGTGCGGCTCAGCCGCGATTGCCAGGTGATCGTGAATGCGTCGCGTTCCAGCACTTCGCACAGTCCCGACAGGGCGGCCTCGTCAAAGGAAGCGCCGCAGGCCAGACCGGTCGAGATCGGTTGCATGACGAAGGCACTGCGAGTGGCCCCATGAAAGTGGTAGGGAACATAAACCGCGGCGGCGGGCAGCAAAATCTCCCGGCCGGTGAGCAACGAGACGCCGCGCGTCCAGTGAACCGGCGTTTCGATCGTGAAGGGATGCCAAAGGAATTCCGGCCAGTCGAATTGATCCGTGCGGTACGCCTCCAGAAGATCGGGATGGACAGCCGGCACGGAGAGATCGCGCCAGGCGGCCAGCCGGAAGGCATGCGGATCGTAAATCGCCGAGCAATAGCGTTCCACCGCTTCGCCCATCGCCTTGGCAATGGCCACGTAGCGGTCGGTGGAGGCGCCGCCGTTATCGCCCCGTTATCGCCGAAATTCTTCATGGGGGTGAAGCGCGACGTGTCGCACGCCTTGGAATAGTAATGAAAGAAATCGGGATCGTCGTCGTCGATGGGCAACTCCTCGACCTTCTGGATGACGCCCGTCTTATCGTCGACGAGTTGGTCCCAGAGCCCGAGGATACGATCCAGGCGGTTGCGGCTGGCTTCAGTCAAAGGCATGCGGGCAGCTTCACTCCGAGTGTGGAATCAGCGGACCAATCGTAATCGCACGGGTGGCCTTTCTCATGATCTCGCTGCAATCCGGGCAACGCGGGAGCTTGAGAACGCGCCGCACGGTGGACGCGAAGGACACCAGGTTGATCTCAACGATCCGGCCCACGGTGTCGCAGGGAGGAAATCCGGCGATGAATTTCGTCGTCTCGGCCGCCGCAATCTCTCCCAGAATGGCAGGCATGGGCGGCAACAAACCGGCGGACGACCGCGCCTGCGGATTTTCGCCGATATACTGGCGCACGGCCCGCGCCGTGCGGTAATCCTCATTGTTGGAGTCCACGCGCGCGCGATAGCAGCGCAGGCACGCGCTCTCGTAAGGATAGTTCAGCGGGCCGACGTAGCCTCGCAGATCGTCCAGCCAGACGGGAAGGAAGGGCTTCCCAGCGTGCAGCGCCGCGCGGTTGACCTCGAGCAGCGCATCCGGCTGTCCAAAGTCACTCGCCGCGCACAAGAGCGAAGCCTCGGCCAGTTCGTCTCCCGAGGGAAGCTCGGGGACTCGCGAAATTTTCTGGCCTTCGCCCGCATCCGGGTTCAAGCGCGCAACCTCATTATTCAGGGCGGCATGGTCCACCAGCGTCAGCCGGCCCACACCCGTTTCGAGCAGGCTCCGGATGAGGGCGCGTGAGATCAGATTGGCACCCACGACAACGATATGGGCTTGGCGCAGGCGCTCGGGAGCCTGGCCGGCCATCTCGCCAAAATTCCACCAGAAGGCCGCCTGCATCGAGTGAAGGCTGGGTTCGCCCGTATCGGGCTCGGACCCCTCGGTGATCATCCTCCGGCGAAGCAGGCTCTCTAAAAGCTCACCGATCTCCTCTCGCTCGTCTTCCGGAAAACTCTCGACGATTTGCTGCCGGGATTGGCTTCCGTCGAGCATCGGAACAAGCGGCTCCACGAGCGCATGGACTCGCTCGCCGCTCAGAAGCAATTCGCTCGCGCCGCGCTTCAGAATTGCGCGGTCATCCGAGACGCGGATATATTGCAGGTGCCGGCCGTACAAGTGTTCCTCCGCACTCACGTAACATATTATCCAGTGCGCCCGGTTTCACGCGAGCGCACTGGTTTCATCCAAAGGAACTCGCGCAAAACGGCCGCGGCGCGATCGGTTCCTGTCCCGTATGGCGCCGCGCCGCAGCCGTTGCGCTTCAAAGAAACTCGCGCAAAACGGCCGCGGCGCGATCGGTTCCCTGTCCCGTATGGCGCCGCGCCGCAGCCTTTGCGCTTTTGAGGCCCAGTCCATCGCGGCTACTCGGCGAATGGCTGAGTCAGAGATGCCGCCGAGCAGCAGGAGCAGCACGGCGTACAGCAACAACAACACGAGCTGCCGCTAGCCACCATCCTCAAGTGAGGCGATTCCCCACCCTTGAAATTGGCAATGATCTTTCCTCGGTAGTCTGAGAAGAGGCCATCGATCGAAACCAGGTCCTGCGTGGTCAGGGCCTTGATTTTCGGGTTGGTGGTGGGTTGCGGCGGGACGCTGAACGCCTTCGTCATGTCTTCAAAGTCAGAAGGCGTCAAGGACCGGACCAGCGGCGAGGCGTTGAACTCGCTCAACGTCGCGGCCGGGAATATCTTCTCAACGGCGTAACTGTCTGTTTGTGCCATCGATATTTTGTCTCCTTTGCAGTTGTGATTGGTGCTATTTAATATCGCGGCCCGCACGGGCCGCCTCCGATTCGGCCGGCTTGCCGATCGCGACCACATATAGCGTCGAGATCGTCAATCCGTCCAGACTTAGAACCTCGTCGATCCGCCGATCGAAGAACTCTCCCACGTTCTGGCAAGCCAGGCCTAGCGCGCCAGCGGTGAGGTTCAGGTTCTGAACCACCGCGCCCGCTTCCATCAACGCGAAGCGGTATCCGCGATCCCCGTAGCGGACCACCGAGCGCTCCGGCATGGCGGCGATAAAGACCATCAGTGTTGCATTCTGCGCGACGCGTCCATCCAAAAGGCCGGGCGCAAGCTTCTGAGATTGATCGCCGCTGCGCAAAAAACGGAGCCTGTCCGCAGGCGGGTCGAAATGGTAGATCCCGGTGGCCAGGCCGGCCACTCGCGAGCTGTAGACAAAAATCTCGAGCGGAAACAGAGACCCTTCCGAGTGTACCGTGCGGCGCCTGCGTGGAGTTGCGTCCGGGCCGCCTCCGGCGATTCCATAAGCGTGGCGCAGCAGCGCGGCAGCGGTCCCGAGAGGTATCGAGCCGGGGGCCATCCCTGGGGCCATCCCGGCGTCCGGCGCACGGTTCGCGATAGCATCGGTGAGGGGCGTTCCCACAAACAACGGCGTCTCCGGAAGCTTCACCTCCGGATAGGCGTCGAATACCAAGGACTCCGGCATCTGGCGGGCGTATGACTCCGCAACGGCATCGGACATGAATGGCTCGTGCTGCGCCGCTTTCGAGTTCTCGTGGAACAATTCCCACGGCGAGTCGTCGCCGTTCCACGCACTTGCGATCGACTCCCAACTGCTGGAACTCATGAAGCCATACCTTTGCGCGGAAATGGATGCGGAAATGGATAGTCGCCAGAGGCGATCGTGACGCCCGGGAGGCCCAGCCGTGCCGGAAGTTCCCAGAGCCGCCGCCCCCCGAGAGCACGCATCCGGAAACCGTAAAACAGGGGATGCAGACCGGGAATCAATGCGCGCACCACCGTGAGTCCGAGATCGGCGATATCGGGCGTAGTCAGATTCGCCAGCAAGGCCCGATATCCCGCGCCGCGAATGCGCTCCAGCAGCCATTCGCAATCCCGGCGCACGGTTCCGGACACAAGGTTCGGCAACTCATCGAACTCGATGCGTTCCGTGGAACTCGACAGAAAGCCGGCATGCGCGGCATTGCGGGGATCGCACCAGAAATTCAAGTGGTCGCTTTGATCGGCGATCAGTCCGGGGTCGTTTTCCACTCTCGGCAATTGCGTTGTGACGAGTTGGCAATACTGTTGAACGTGCGCCAGCATTTCCAGGCTCTTTCTCACGCCCGCCTCCGGATCGAGGCTGGTTCCGGCGGCGAACACGCGCGCCGGCGCCGTGGGGCAGCGATTCGAAAGAACCGCTAAGATCGTCGGCACGCCGAATTCCAGCTCGATCTTCAGCAACGTGACCGAAGCACCCGTCTTTTCGAAGCGCGACACCAGATCGTAATTGGCGTCGCTCAGTGTCTCCACGCGGATTTGCGGCGCCGCCATGTGAGCCTGCCAGCCGAGCGCCAGAGCGTCGCACTCGATCACGTCGCACAATGCCTCCAGGGCGGCTTGGGCCGGGTCCCNNGCCGTGGCCCAGCAGGCCTGCGTACGGCAGGAACCGCATGGCGGAGGGAATGAAGACGGGCTCGTCGGCAAGCGGATCCCACGCCTCGCTCCACTGCACCGGCGTGTCCTCGGTAAACGGAACCCACGGAAACCCCGGCTCGGCATACTGCGCGCCGCTGAACAGCGCGAATTCCTCCGGCCGCGCGCAACGGAACGGAGCACTTCGCGCCGGAGCGACGGAAAATCTCCCATCTTCCTCGGAGATCAGCGCGGCGCAGTAACCCGCCACTGCATCCAGGATGACCTGCGTGGCGCCCCGCTCCCGATCGGAGGAAGCCCCGCCGCGCGGACCCGAATTCGCATATTCGCTGAAGGCCAGAGTATCGGAGGGATAGGCGGCGAAGTGAAAAAATGCCGGGCCCCCGGGTTGTGCGCGTACTTCCGACACCCCGCTCAGAATCCCGACGCGATCGTCCACCAGGCAATCGATCACGCGTGAGAATGGCGGCGGCGTCATCATCGTCACTCCTCGCCCTGATCCGGTCCCAGCAAATACGCCTTGGTAAACGACGTCGCCGGAGTGCGGTTCAACCGCGAACAAACCGCACAGCGCGGCAGCTTCAAAATGCGGCGCGCCCGCATCTCCGCGCCCAGCAGATTCACTTCGATCACCATGCCGGCCTTGGCAACGGGGGTCTCCAGGCCGAAGTACTTGGTTAGTTCCAAAGCGGCGATATCACCCAGAATCGAAGCCATGGAGGGATGGAATCCTCCCACCGACTGTTCGTGAATAAAGGCCGATTCAACTGCGCGCCGGCTCCGGTAATCCACCAGGTGCGCGTTCTGCCGCGACCGCAGACATTCGAAACACGGGGTCTCTCCCGGCTGGACCATGGGACCCACATAGCCCACCAGGTCTTGCAGCATCACCGGGAAAAACTGGAGGTTATGAAGCACGCAGAATTCGTTGCAGCTCCGCATTTGCTCGATGGCCCCGCTGTCGGAGGTAGCCACCAGGCAATCCAGCGAATCGGGGTCGGGATCTCCGGAATACCGCTGCACTTTAGGCGGATTCCCCTGCCAGACGTCTTCCCGCAACTCTCCACCGCTCGCGAACCAGGCTTCGTTCCGGAGCAGCGGGACGTCGACTACTTCGATGTCCTGCGCCCCCGAGGCGCGCAACCCCGCCACCAGCCGTCGGGAGATATGATTGATGCCGAAGATCCTGAGACGCTTGGCATTCAGGCGGCGCTGTACGTTCCGGGTCTGCGTACCGAAATGCCAATAGAAGATGTCCAGTTGGCTTTCGGACCTCGCCGGGGTGGTCTCCGGCTCGTCGTCGGCAACCAGGATGCGCCGGCCGATCAGGTGATCGACGAGAGCCTCCACCGAGGGCCGCTCAGGAGGCGCGAAGATGGCGAGGATCTGTTCGCGCGTCGCTCCCTTTTGCGCCGCTCCAAAGATCATGCCGAGGACCTTGCCGGCCTCCTCGCCCGCCACCTTGATTTCGACTCGGCCGCGCTTGATGACCGCGCCATCTCCCATTTCGATCAGGTTGATTGCAGTGGGGCGGAGTTTTCCAGGGGATAGTTCCAGTTTCATGAGCGGCTGCTCCAGGCAGAGGTGGCATTCAGAATTGGAAATTCGTATCCGCGGGGCGCCGCGGGGGCCTCGGGGCGGGGCGCGGCATCCGTGGGCGCATGCACCGCGGTATGCGGCGCGGCATCCGTGGCACTGGCGGGCCGATGCGGCGCGTAGATTCCGCCAAAGACACGATACAGATTGTGATACTCGCGTTCGAACTCGGCTTTCGGCAGCCTGGTTTCGGTCACCGGATGCTGCAGGTCGAAAAGTTCCCAGTTCGGCCTGCCATTGGCCTGTAACTCCGTTACGTGCTCGAAAGTATCCAGAGCCGCGGTTCCGGGCAGCGGCGTCAGGACCGTAAATGAGGGATAGTCGACGCGGTTGTGTTCGATGAAGCGAACCAGTTGCTTGAACGATCGCGAGGTATAGCCGGTGTTGACGATGAAGCCGCCGAAGACGGCAATCCCCAATTCGGCGGCCGCGCGCAATCCCTGCTCGATCTGCGCCACCTCGAGCTTCTTGTTGTAGTCCTTCAATTCGTCGGGCGTAACGGCTTCAATTCCGATGAACAACCGCTCCAGGCCAATCTCCCGCCAGGCGCTCATCAGGCGGGGCTGCCGCAATAATGTGTCAATGCGGCAATAGGTGAAATAGCGCTTGCGGAGCCCGGCCGCTTTCAACGCTTCGGCCAATCGCAGCATCCGAGTACCGTTGATGAAGGCCTCGTCATCCACCAGGAAGACGCATTCCTCGCGGACAGAGGCGATCTCACCGACCACGCGTTCGATGTCGCGCATGTGGTAGCGTCCGTCCTGGATCTTCCATAGCGAGCAAAATGAGCATCGGTATGGGCAACCGACCGTAGTTCGGAGTAGAGCGATTGGCTTCATCCAGTCGATGAAATAGTTTTCGCGATCGGCGAGGGTCAGGGAACGGTCGGGCGGGGGAATGCTGTCGATGTCATAGGAGAGTGGCTCCCCTCCGTCCACGAAGACATCGCCTTGGCGGGGGAGAGTGGCTCCCCTCCGTCCACGAAGACATCGCCTTGGCGGGTGTATACGCCGGGGATCGGCGGAACAGGGCCACCGGCTTCCAACGCGCGAAGGAGTGCGCGGAACGGATGAACGCCCTCACCGCGAACCACAAAATCGATTTGCGGCACGAAGAAGTCTTCAGGCAGCAGCGTGGCATGGTGGCCGCCGACCACGGTGTAGCAGGTTGGAAGCAACGATTTGAGCAATCGGCAGGTTGTCAGGTTGCGCAATACGTGCATGCTGTAACCGGTTAACCCTACCACGTCGGGCTGAAAGGACAGTAATGTCGGCTCGAGGTCATCAGGGTGCAAGCGGAGGTCCAGAATCCGCACCTCATGGGAGTCCTCGATGGCGCCTGCGGCCAAATACTCCAAGGCAAGCGGCTCACCCACAGCGCCCATGTCGCCGTAGCCGAGGATTTCCTTTCGCAAACTGGGGTACAGCAGAAGGACTTTCATAGATAGGAGAGAAATAACTTCTTTGGCGCTGTAATTTCCCCCTGCGGGTTGGACTTAACAACCGCGCCACCCCTCCTTAGTAGGAAATCGCCACTTACACAAGTTCCAAATGGTGCCGGTGTCCGGAATTTACCCGAGCCTAGTTATTGGGGAGCGCGCGTTTGGCTATCTCAAGCGCAAGTACTAGACGTTCCCCTCCAAGATGGGATATTAGATCACCGCTGTATGGAAGTCAAGATCTTTTTGACTTGAGAAACAGGCCTAGCCTTCTTAGCCGCACAGGCTTTTAGGAACAGCTAAATATGTATTTACAAACACAACCAAATAATTCAATCCGTGCCTCGCGTTCAACAAGGAAACGGAAAGACCTTCCGAGCGGCTGCATCGGCGCGAATATTACAAAGGACTTCAGCATTTGGGCCATGCTGGCACATGCCCAGGGACTCTACCTGAACGTGCCAGCGAATATGCTGCGGCAGACGATCATCGGACTGCACCTTGCTCTCGCCGTACGGTTTGTTCCCGGTCTCGGGGCCCGGACACTCCTGTATCTTTTTTCACATATGACAAAGAGACGCGGAAATCGATGTTGTTGCCCAATCGTTCAACGCCGGCAATTTATGCCCGCGCCGATCTTGTTACCAACTGGTATAAGCGGAATCTCCGAATCCTGACCAACCTGAATCGGGTCACTGAGATGGGAAAGGATCGAGTGCTGCTGTTGATCGGCTTTGGACACTTGGCAATCCTCCGTCAGTTAGCCAGTGACTCGAACTACTTCTGTGTCGTCGATCCCGAGGCGTATCTCAAGTGACTTCACTTTACCGCGCCGCCACCGGCGGAGGCATGGCCGCCTTGGTGAAGCGCGGGACCATCTCGTCTCGATTGGCCACGTGCCACACCGCGGCCGCGACGATTGTCGCCGCCTTCTGCACGTCATCCGGAATGATGCGCTCGTAGGTGTCGAGGTTGGTGTGGTGGGTCATGCTGTTGTATTCGATGGGGTCCTGCGACATGCCCACACCCGGCAGGCCCGCGTTGTTGAACGAGGTGCTGTCCGTCCCGCCGGTGGCGCGGCTGTTGGTGGTATTGGCGCCCGCCACTCCCCACTCGGCAAACTGCGCCAGCACGGGACGCAGCATCGCGGCCGCTTCCGGCGGTCCGAAAATTCCCGCGCCGCGGATGCGGCCGGTGCCGGTGTCCACGTTGAAGTAGCAATCCAGCTTGGCCCACTCCGGCTTGGGATCTTCGGCCGTGCCGAAGTGCTGCTTGACGTACGCCAGCGAGCCCAGCAGTCCTTCTTCTTCGCCCGACCACAGCGCCACCCGGATGGTGCGCCGCGGCTTCAAGCCCAGTGCCTGGATGAGCCGCGCGGCTTCCATCATGATCGTGGAGCCTATGGCGTTGTCGGTTGCGCCGGTAGCGGCGTGCCAGGAATCCAGGTGGCCGCCCAGCATCACCACTTCGTCGGCCTTGTCGGTGCCCGGGATCTCAGCCACTGCATTGTAGCTGGTCTTGCCTTCGGGATAGACATGGTTGACGATGTTGAATTCCAGCTTGACATCCTCGCCATCGGCCAGCAGGCGCTCGACGCGGCCGTAGTCGTCGTTGCGCAGAATCACGGTCGCGACCGTCTTGGAGGGGTCGTATGCACGATGCTGCTGAGCGACGATGATGCCTTCGCCGCGCGCGGCATCGTTGATGCGCAGCAGCGCCCCGTTATTGAGCAGCAGGGCGTCGATCTGTTCACCCACCTGGATGGCGGTCAGGCGATTGGGATCGGGAGTGCCGCGTCCGCCGCGTCCGCCGCCACCACCACCGCGCCCTCCGCGTCCACCGCCGGTGTTGTTGGGGTCGTACTGCTGCTTGACCTGGTCGTCGGGCCGGCGCTTGGCGGGGGGATCGAAATTCACCGGGACGACCGTCTGTTTGCCCACCAGCACGATCTTGCCGCGCACCTTGTCGCGGTTGGCCGCCACCCATTGTTCCATCTCGTCCTTGGTGGGGCCGAGCCGCGCCGGAGCGCCGCCCCGCCCGCCGCGTCCGCCGAAGGCACCGGCTGCGGGCGCGTCAGTCGCCGGAGTGGCGGGCGCCAGAGGTCCCTGCGGCGGCACCAACTCGATGGCCGAGCCGGTGACGGTCCCGTTGGTGGACGGGGTCCACGCCAGCACTTCGAATTTCAGATTCTCTTTCACCGGAGAAACGATGTAGCCGGCAGCGCGCTCGTTGAGCCAGCCGGGATGCCCGAAGTCCCACGGCTCGACGTGGCCGTTTTTGAAGCCCCATTGGGTCATCTGTGAGACCGCCCACTTGGCGGCCGCCTCGTGATTGGGTGTGCCGGTGACACGCGGGCCGTAGCGGTCGGTGAACATGTGCAGCGTGTGCATGATCTGCGAATGCTCGGATTCTTCACTGCGGATACGGGCGTCGGTCGCCTGATCCACTCTCTCCTGCGCCAGGATCAGGCAGGACACGGCAAGGGCCAGCAGCATCTTTTTCATATGGGATCAGGATAGCAGGGGGCCGGGGGCAGACGCGCGCGGTGGTGTCCGGTCAGATCGCGCCAGCGTTTTTTGGCGCGATCCAGAAACGAAGGCTCGCGGCGCGGCCGGGTGCCTTCGGCCAGCGCTTCGAACCGGGACAGGAAGCCGGTCTTGCGCGAGTGGCTGGTGCGGATCTGGCGGACGGTCTCCTCCCATTCGGCGGCGAGGCCCGCCCGCTCATAGCTTTGCAACCAAGAACTTCAAGGTCTGTTCGTGATTCATACAAAGTGAACAGTATTGGTTTTAGGCGATCGTTTCTCCACTTACGACGCGAACGATGCCGGGTAAGAGCGGAGATTGGCGAAAGCCGGTACCCGATCGAGCGCCAGTCGGAGTGTCTTGAGCTTGGCGTCCAACCGCAGCCGGTCGTCCGGGCTCGGACCGGAAATCCTGGGCAACAGCGCCGCCGCCGTCTGGAAGGCTTTCTCGGCCTGGAGGAAGAGCGGAGAATTCCTGCTGGTCACCACATCTGCCAAGGCGAAGCTACGGTCCATTTCATGCTGGACCACGAGCAGCAGATCATGGTCGGTCCTGGCACGCAGCACACGGAGTTTTTGGGTGTTGCTTGACATCTTCACGGCACTCCTGACTATCAGACGCAGAATTTTCGGCTTTGGTTCAATCT
>OMOG01000761.1 GCA_900290305.1 Candidatus Sulfopaludibacter sp. SbA4 | reverse complement strand
CAATTCCGCGTCGAGTCGTTCAACACGTTCAATCACGTGAACTTGGCGAACCCCAACGCCACCGTGGACTCTCCCACAGCCGGACAGATAACCGGCATCCAGGGCTTGACGCAGATGCGCAAATGGCAGTTCGGACTGCGTGTCAATTTCTGATCGTTAACCTGCTGCTGGCCAGTGCCGCCGCCCTGGCCAGCGCAGCGCCGCAACCCCCAAATTACAACAAACAAATCGCCCCGATTTTGTTTTCGTACTGCGCGCCGTGTCATCGTCCCGGAGAGCCCGGCCCGTTCTCCCTCCTCACCTACCAGGACGCCAAAAAGCATGCGTCCCAAATCGCTGCCGTCACCCGCAAACGCTATATGCCTCCCTGGCTGCCGGCCCCGGGCTACGGCGACTTTGCCGGCGAGCGCCGGCTCGCCGACGCGCAGATCGAAACCATCGAACAGTGGGTGCGGGCAGGCACTCCCGAAGGCTCGCGCACCGACTCGCCGCCGCCTCCCGTCTTCACTCCCGGCTGGCAGCTCGGCCCGCCCGATCTCGTCATCACCGCGGCCAAACCATTCATGATCCCCGCCGACGGCCCGGACGTCTTCTGGAACTTCGTCCTCTCCCCGGCCGTGCGCGAACCGCGCCAGGTGAAAGCCATCGAGATTCGCCCCGGCAACGCGCGCACCGTGCATCACGCCAATCTGCTGATTGACCGCTCGCGATCGACGCGGTATCGCGAGAAGGCGCCCGGGGAAGGCTTCGCCGGCATGGACCTCGAGATCGCATCCGATACCTTCGACCCCGACAGCCACTTCCTGTTCTGGAAGCCCGGCGCCACGCCATGGGAAGAGCCCGCCGGCATGTCTTGGCGTCTCGATCCCGGCAACGACTTGGTCCTCAACGTACACCTGCGGCCCACCGGCAAACCAGAACTCGTGCAGCCCGCCGTCGGACTCTACTTCACCCGCGAGCCGCAGACCAGGTTCCCCATGCTGCTGCAACTGGAGCATGACGGCGCGCTCGACATCCCGCCCGGCGACCCGGATTTCCCTGTCTCCGACGACTTTCGGATGCCGCTCGATGCCGATCTGTTGGCCGTCTACCCGCACGCGCACTATCTCGGCAGGCTCCTCGAAGGCTTCGCCACGCTGCCCGATGGAACGCGCCGCTGGCTCATTCGAATTCCGGAGTGGGACCTCAACTGGCAGGCCGTCTACCGCTACCGCGAGCCTGTCTTCCTGCCCAAGGGCACGGTCATTTCGATGCGCTACCACTATGACAATTCGGCCGCGAATCCGCGCAATCCGAATTCGCCGCCGAAGCGCGTAGTGGGGGGCAACCAGTCGACCGACGAGATGGCCCACCTGTGGCTGCAGGTGCTGCCTCGCGGATCGGGCGATCAGCGCGCCGTCTTACAGGAGGCGATCATGAATCGCCGCCTGGAAAAATACCCGGCCGATTTTTCGGCGCACTTCAATCTCGGCGCGCTCTTCCTCAGCCGCAAGGACATTCCGTCAGCCGTTGCCCATCTGGGCGCCGCCCTCCGCGCCGAGCCGGAGCAGCCGGCCGCGCTGAATACTCTCGGCGTCGCGCTCGAGTCGGATGGCAAACTCGACCAGGCCATCGAGCAGTTCCGGCACGTCCTTCGCGTGCGTCCCGACGACACCAGCGCCCGATACAATCTGGCCAACACGCTCGCCGCCCAGGGCCGCCTCGAGGACGCCGCCGCCGTCTTCCGCGACCTCGTTGCCCAAGACCCGCAAGACCGCCCCGCGCATGAGCACCTCGTGCAAATCCTGCAAGAGCTGGGCGACTCGGCCGCATCGGCCGGACGCCTGCAACCGGCCACCGAATCCTACCGCGAGCTCGTCGCGCTGGAGCCCGGCAAGCCGGATCTCCGCAACAATTTCGGCATCCTGCTCGCCCGATCCGGCGACCTGGCGTCCGCCCTGGCGCAGTTCGAGGCCGCCCTGAAACTCGATCCGTCCC
The DNA here is from genome assembly GCA_900290305.1 of Candidatus Sulfopaludibacter sp. SbA4. Taxonomy (GTDB): domain Bacteria; phylum Acidobacteriota; class Terriglobia; order Bryobacterales; family Bryobacteraceae; genus OMOG01. Next base: position 239 of record OMOG01000761.1, on the reverse strand, counting down.
ACGCGGCCGCGCGCCGCAACCTGGAACTGACCAGGCAGAAGATGGGACACTGAAGGATCAGGTTCGCGATGCGTGCCAGCCCCTGTTTTTCACAACTGCTCGGATCGAGTGCCGTGGCGCAGGCACTCGTGCCTGCCGCGTCGACACTCGTGTCGACGCCTGCCCGCTTTTCTCCGCGCCCTCCGCTACCGGGGTACCCTCTGGGTCCCTCTCAGGTTTTGACTTTGGTTTTCTCCGCG
>OMOG01000034.1 GCA_900290305.1 Candidatus Sulfopaludibacter sp. SbA4 | reverse complement strand
TCACCCACTGGCCCCTGGCCCCTAGCCCCGGCCCAGCCGCCGCTAACAAAAACTTGACAACAGCACACTAAAGTTTGATAATGGACTTGTACTTAACCCGGTCGCCCCTGAGACGGCCCGCCATCGTACTGTAAATATTCGGTATTAGGAGGATTTCAATCGCATGGGAAAAATTATCGGCATCGATCTGGGCACCACCAACTCCTGCGTCGCGGTCATGGAGGCTGGCCAGCCCACGGTCATCGCAAACCAAGAAGGAGCCCGCACCACTCCGTCCGTCGTCGCCTTCACCAAAAGTGGTGAGCGCCTGGTGGGACAGGTCGCCAAACGGCAGGCCATCACCAACCCCGAAAACACCGTCTTCTCCATCAAGCGTTTCATGGGCCGCCGCTACGACGAAGTCACCGAAGAAATGAAGATGGTGCCCTATAAAGTCGCCCGCGGCGAGAACAGCGACGCCCGCGTCGACATCTCCGGCAAGAAATACTCGCCGCCCGAAATCTCGGCCATGATCCTCACCAAGCTCAAGGAGGCCGCCGAGTCCTACCTGGGCGAGAAGGTCACCCAGGCGGTCATCACCGTGCCCGCGTACTTCAACGATTCGCAGCGCCAGGCCACCAAGGACGCTGGCAAGATCGCCGGCCTGGAAGTCATGCGCATCATCAATGAGCCCACCGCCGCCGCGCTGGCCTACGGGCTCGACAAAAAGAAGAACGAAACCATCGCGGTCTACGACTTCGGCGGCGGCACTTTCGATATCTCCATCCTCGAAGTCGGCGACGGCGTGGTCGAAGTCAAGTCCACCAACGGCGACACCCACCTGGGCGGCGACAACATCGACCAGCGCATCATCGACTGGATCGTCGCCGAGTTCAAAAAGGAAAACGGCATCGACCTTTCGCGCGACCAGATGGCCCTCCAGCGCCTCAAGGAAGCCGCCGAAAAGGCCAAAATGGAGCTCTCCACGCTCCTCGAGTCCGAGATCAACCTGCCCTTCATCACCGCTGACGCCAGCGGCCCCAAGCACCTCCAGATGAAGCTCACCCGCGCGCGCTTCGAGCAGATGGTCGAGGACATCCTCCAGCGCTCCGTCGGCCCCTGCAAGCAGGCCATGCAGGATGCCGGCGTCACCCCGTCGCAAATCAACGAGGTGGTGCTGGTCGGCGGCCAGACCCGCATGCCGCGCATCCAGGCCATTGTCCGCGACCTCTTCAACCGCGAGCCCCACAAGGGCGTCAATCCGGATGAGGTAGTGGCGGTCGGCGCCGCCGTCCAGGGCGGCGTGCTGGGCGGCGAAGTCAAAGACGTGCTGCTCCTCGACGTAACCCCGCTTTCCCTCGGCATCGAGACCATGGGCGGCGTCTTCACCAAGCTGATCGATCGCAACACCACCATCCCCACCCGCAAGAGCGAGGTCTTTTCCACGGCGTCCGACAACCAGCCTTCGGTCGAGATCAAGGTCTCCCAGGGCGAGCGCGCCATGGCCCGCGATAACCGCCTGCTGGGCGTGTTCCAGCTCGGCAATATCCCGCCCGCTCCCCGCGGCATGCCGCAGATCGAAGTCACTTTCGACATCGATGCCAACGGCATCCTCAACGTCACCGCCAAGGATCGCGGCACCAACAACGAGCAGAAGATCACCATTACTTCGTCTTCCGGCCTCTCCAAGGACGAAGTCGAGAAGATGGCCAAGGACGCCGAGTCGCATGCCGCCGACGACCGCAAGCAGAAGGACACCATCGAGGCCCGCAACCGCGCCGACGCCATGGTCTACAACGTGGAAAAGACGTTGAAGGAGCATCGCGCCAAGGTCAGCGATGCCGAAGCCAAGGAGATCGAAGCGGCCATCGAAGAGACCAAGAAGGCCATGGCGGAGAACGACCCCACCCGCACCAACGCGGCCGTCGATCGGCTCACCACCGCCAGCCACAAGCTGGCCGAAGCCATGTACAAGGCCTCTTCGCAACCCGGCGCCGGCGCCCCGCCGCCTCCCGGCGGTGACGGCAACGCCCCCGGCGGCGATTCCGGCAAGAAAGACAAAGACAACGTCGTCGACGCCGAATTCGTAGACGTCGACGACAAGAAATAAAACTGTGGTGAAGGGTTGGGAGTTCTCGGGCACTAGCCCCTCTCGCCGTTGGCGAGCAAAACCCCCAACCCCCAACCCCTAACCCCTGGTTTTTATGTCCGCTCCCAAGCACGACTACTACGACACCCTCGGGGTTCCGCGCAAGGCTTCCACCGATGAGATCCGGAAGTCCTACCGGAAGCTTGCGCGCAAATACCATCCCGACCTGAACCCCGGGGACAAATCCTCCGAGGATCGTTTCAAGAACGTTCAGGAAGCCTACGATGTGCTGAGCGATCCCAAGAAACGCCAGATGTACGATCAGTACGGCTTCTATTCCGAAAGCGGATTCCCCGGAGGCGCGCCCGCATCGGGCCAGGGCCCGCATCCCGGAATGGATTTCAGCGGCTTCGACTTTTCGGATTTCACGCAGGGCGCGGGCCCGGCCGGTGGCCGCCGTACCGACACCGGCGCCGGCGGTTTCCGCGACATCTTCTCGCAGTTTTTCGGGAGCCGCGGCGCCGCCGGCCCCCAGGAAGTCGAGCCGGAAAAGGGCAGCGACCTCGAGTACGTGATGGATATCGATTTCTGGCAGGCCATCAAGGGCACGCAGACGCGCCTCAACATCACCCGCTACGAAACCTGCGAGACCTGCCACGGGACCGGTTCCACCGGCACCGGCGAGGTCGCCTGCCCCCAATGCAAGGGCACCGGCAGCGTCAACCAAATGGCCGGGGCCATGAAGTTCAGTCTGACCTGCCCGCGCTGCGGCGGCTCCGGCAAACTGCGTAACGCCTGCCCCACCTGCGGCGGCGATGGACGCGTCACCCACACCGAAACCGTGGACGTCCGCATCCCGCCCGGCGCCCGCACCGGCTCCCGTCTGCGAGTTCCCGGCAAGGGCAACGCCGGAACCATGGGCGCGCCTCCCGGTGACCTCTACATCACCACCAAGGTGGAGGAGCATCCCTTCTTCCGCCGCGAAGGCGACGACATCGAGATCCGCGTCCCCGTCGCCGTTTGGGAAGCGGCCCTCGGCGCCAAGATCGAAGTGCCCACCATCGACGGTCGCACCCTGCTCAAGATTCCGCAGGGGACCAGGAACGGCCAGCGCTTCCGCCTGCGGGAAAAGGGAGTCCAGAATTCGCGCACCAACCAGCGCGGCGATCAGATCGTGGAGGTGGCCATCGAAGCCCCCGAGCCGCGCGACGAGCGCACCCGCGAGATTCTGCGCGAGCTCGGCAAGCTTCACCCCGAAGATCCGCGCCAGGAGATGTGGTCCAAGGTCTAATATGGCAAAAGCGAAGTCCAGAGCTGCCTACATGATCTCGGTCGTCGCCGAGCAGTACGAGATCCATCCCCAGACGCTGCGGCTCTACGAACGGGAAGGCCTGCTGAAGCCCTCCCGCAGCGAGGGGAACACGCGCCTCTATACCAGCGAAGACCTGGAGCGGCTGGAGGTCATCCTCCACCTCACACGCGACCTCGGTGTCAACCTGGCGGGCGTCGAGATCATCCTCAACATGCGCGAGAAGATGGGAGAGATGCAGTCCCAGATTCAGGAGTTCATCGCCACCTTGAACCGCGAGCTGGTCTCGCGCACCGTGCGGCCGCTGGAAACCGAGGCTCGCAACTCGCTGATCCCCGTGGTGAACGCCCGCCCGCCGGCTTCCGCCAGCCGCCGCCGGTAGCCTGTGGGGCACTCCGTTGCACGGAGCGAGGCCATCGCCTTTTGTGGCCTGCCTTTGTTAGTCGTGCAGCACCACGTTCAGCAGCGAGTTGTGAACCTCCAGCCCGCCGTTGTAGTGGATGAACCCCAGCTTCCGGAACCGGTTCATAAAGAAACTCACCCGCGAGCGGGTCGTGCCGATGATCTCCGCCAAGGTCTCCTGGCTGATCTTGGGAATCACGGTCTGGGGTTCTTCCGTCCTGCCGAAATTCGCCAGCAGCAGCAGCACGCGGGCCAGCCTCTTCTCGCTGGAGTTGAAGAGTTGGTCTACCAGGTCTTCCTCGATCCGGATGTTGCGCGAGAGAACGTGCATGAGAAACATCTGGGAGAAAGCGGGTTCCCGGTGCAGGATCCGGACAATGGCCGCCTTGTCGATTCGTACGATGGAGCAAACTGTCCTCGCGAAAGCGCTGGACATGCGCACGGTCTGGCCCGCCAGGCAGCCTTCCCCGAAGAAGTCGCCGGGCCCCAGAATGCCAATCACCGCTTCTTTCCCCTGCCGCGACAGGACCGTGAGTTGCACCTGGCCGTGTTGAATGTAGAAGACCGCGCCCGCCGCGTCGCCCTGCGAGAAAATGCGGTCGCCGCGCGGGTATTCCACGACCTTCCTTCCGGCTCCGACCTTGGCCAGGAAGAGCTTCGGATCGAAGGTCTTGACGATCTTGGGTTGGGATTTTGTTTTCCGGCGGGCCATAGCAGCCAGACAAATAGGCTACCATGGATGGCAAAGTGAGCAAAATTGACCATCTTTGAATGTACGAAAAATGCCATGATCGACCGAGCCCGGGGGAACTCCTGAGCAAATGCCTAAACTTCGCATCGGAATAATCGATATCGTGTCCAGGGGTCCTACGCGAGCCTTGTACGCCCGCGTCATGAATGCCAACCTGGCCAGCATCATGCCCCAGGTGATCGGCGTCTGGTGCCGCCAGGAGGGGCACGAGGTCAGCTTCGTCTGCTACACCGGGTTCGAAGATCTGCTGAAAGAGCTGCCGGGCGCGCTCGATGTGGTCTTCATCGGAGCGTTCACCGAGGCGGCGCACACGGCCTACGCCCTAAGCAGCCTGTTCCGCTCGAAGGGAGCCATCACCGTGATCGGCGGGCCGCATGCCCGCTGTTATCCCGAAGACGCCGTTCGGTACTTCGACTACGTCCTCGGCTTTACCGACCGCGAGACTCTGCTCGACGTTTTGCGCGACTGCTCGCAGCACCGGCCGCGGGGCGTTCAGATCTCGGCCAGCCGCCAACCCACGGCCCTTCCCGGAGTGCGCGAGCGCTGGCAATTCATCGAACCCACGCTGAAGAAAGCGCCCTTCATCAAAATGGTCCCCATGCTCGGCAGCCTGGGGTGTCCGTATACCTGCAGCTTCTGCATCGATTCGAACGTGCCCTACCAGGCCATGGACTTCGATGTCCTCCGCGAGGACCTGCAGTTCCTGCTGCGGAAGTTCAAGCGTCCGCTGGTGGCCTGGCACGATCCGAATTTCGGCGTCCGCTTCGATGACTTCCTCAACATGATCGAAGAGGCCGTCCCTCCAGGCCGCATCGATTTCATCGCCGAGAGCAGCTTGTCCCTGCTTGCGGAACCGCATCTCAAGAGGATGCGGCGCAACGGATTCAAGGGAATCCTGCCCGGCATCGAGTCCTGGTTCGACCTGGGCGGCAAGTCCAAAACCGGCGCGCTGCAAGGGATGGACAAGGTTCGCCAGGTCGCGGACCACGTGAATCTGATCCTGAGATACATACCTTATATCCAGACCAACTTCGTCCTGGGACTCGATTCGGACGAAGGCGCGCAGCCCTTCGAACTCACCAAACGATTTCTGGACCTGGCGCCGGGTGCGTTTCCCGGATATTCGCTGCTGACCGCGTTTGGCCGTGCGGCGGCCCTCAACCTCCAGTACCAGCGGGCCAATCGCGTGCTGCCGTTTCCCTTCCACTTTCTGAACAATAACCAGGCGATGAACGTCCGGCCCAAGAACTATTCCTGGTCCGATTTCTACGGCCTCGTCATCAACCTGACGGAGTACTCCTTTTCCTCACGCGCGATCCTCCGCCGCTTTCGCGCGACCGAAGGGGTGACCTC
>OMOG01000240.1 GCA_900290305.1 Candidatus Sulfopaludibacter sp. SbA4 | reverse complement strand
TGCCCTTCCTTGACGCGGTCGCCGATATCGACGTAGCGTTTGCGGATGTACCCGGTGGCGCGCGCCAGGACGGGCCCTTCGGTGACGGCTTGAATATTGCCCGGCAGGACCAGGCTGGTCTTCAGGCCGGAACGCGTCACCCGCGCCACGTTGACCACGGGAAGGTCCTGGCTTTCGGCCTTGGATTCCGCGGCCAACACCTGCTCGCGGCGCTGCCGGGGCAGGTATCCCATGAAGAATCCGGCCACCACCAGCGCGATCACCAACATTGCAAGGACCGCCAGGGTGCGGCCGGAGGGGCCGGCGGGCTCACGGTCACGCCCACCCGCGGCCGGGTTTTTCTGCTCCGCCAACTGGCGTTTCAGATCTTCGATTTCCGAGCGTAGCAGCTCTTCGTTAGATTTGGTCGTCATGTCCGTCTGGGCTACAAGAACACAGGCAAGAATGCCTGTGCTACTGGTCGCGTAAGTACGCGTGTTCTTCCTCGACAATCTTCCGTTCGTAATCCACCGGCGCCTTCTTGCGGAGGAGGCTGTAAACTAATGGAACCACAAACAGCGTGGTAATGGTAGCCAGCACGAGTCCCCCGACTACCGCCCGGCCTAGGGGCGCATTCTGCTCGCCGCCTTCACCGAATCCCAGGGCCATGGGGAGCATACCGATGATCATGGCGGCGGCGGTCATCAAGACGGGGCGGATGCGGGTGTGACCCGCCGACAGGGCGGCCGCGCGCGCGTCCAGGCCCTCTTCCCGCTGGTCGTTGGCGAAGACCACCAGCAGAATGCTGTTGGCGGTGGCCACGCCGATGCACATGATGGAGCCCATCAGAGAGGGGACGCTGAAGGTGGTCTGGGTCATGAAGAGGATCCAGACGATGCCGGCCATGGCTCCGGGCAGCGCCATCAGGATGATGAAGGGGTCGAGCCAGGATTGGAAATTGACGGCCATGAGGAGATAGACCAGCACTACGGCGAAGATGAAACCGAGGCCCAGCCGGTAGAAGGAATTCTCCATGGTGGTGATCTGGCCGCGAAGGTCGATGGTGGTGCCCCGCGGCAGCTTGGGCGTCATCTGCGCGACGATCTTTTCGACCGCCGAACCGACCGAGCCGAGATCGCGGCCGTATACGTTGGCGTAGACATCGAACACCGGCTGCACGTTGTAGTGGTTGACGATTTCCGGCGCCGCGCCGCGCCGGACTCCCGCCAGGTTGGAGAGCAGTTGCGGACCGCCGGACGAGGCTCCGGGGTTGCCGTAAGCTTCCGATGCCTGGCTGGGGCTCGTTCCCACGGATGCATTGGTGGCGTTGGCCGTGCCGGCCAGCGAGGTTGCCGTGATGGAGTTGACGTTGGCGAAGGGCGCGACGATGGGCGTCCGCATGAGGGCCTGGAGCGAGTCGATGCGGTATTGCGGGGTCTGCACGGTCACGCTGTAGCTGACGCCGGTGCGCCAGTCGAGCCATTGGGTGGGGGCGACCTGGCCGCTGCCGCTGAGCGAAATCAGCAGGCTGTTGCTGACGTCTTTTTGGGTGAGCCCGACCTGGCCGGCTTTGCTGCGATCGACGTCGAGATTGATTTCGGGATAGTCCACCACCTGGTGAATGTGAACGTCGGCGGCACCGGGGATTTTGGCGATCTGCTCCTCGATCTGGAGCGCGATGGGGTAATTGGCCGCGGCGTTTCTTCCCACCACCTGCACGTCGATGGGGGCGGGCAGCCCGAAGTTCAGGATCTGGTTGGTGATGTTGGCGGCTTCGAAGAAGAACACCACGTCGGGGAAGCGCTGGTGGAGGCGCTTGCGCAGTTGGCCGGTGTATTCGGCGGTGGGGCCGTGGTCTTCGCCTTTGAGGGAGATAAGAATATCGCCGTCGCTGACCCCGATGGTGGCGGTGTCGCCGAACGCCAGATTGAAGCCGCCGTTGGGAAGTCCGATGTTGTCGATGATGGTATCGATCTCGCGCTGCGGAATCACCTGGCGGATTTCATTCTCGATATCGGCGAAGAGCACCTCGGTGGTTTCGATGCGGGTGCCGGAAGGAGCGCGGGCATGCAGCCGCATGGCACCCGAATCTACGGTGGGGAAGAAGTCGCGGCCAATGAAAACCGCGAGCGAGAGCGATGCCGCCACGAAGATGCCGAATCCGGCGAGCACCGGCCCGCGATGCTCCAGGCACCAGTGCAGCAGCGAAGTGTAGGACTCGCGCATCGCCTCGAACCGGCGATTGAAGATATAGTGCGCGCTCCAAATGATCCCCTTTCCGCCCGCGGTTTCACCGTGCTGGCCGCGCGCGTACAGTTTCACTTCGGGCCGGAGCATGTAGTGCACCATGGTGGGGATCAGGGTACGGGAGAGGAGATACGACGCCAGCATGGCGAACGCGACCGCCATGGCCAGCGGCGTGAAGAGATACTTGGCCGCGCCAGTGAGCATCAGGACCGGGACGAAGACGATGCAGATGCAAAGGGTGGAGACGAATGCCGGGGCGGCGATCTGCTGCGCGCCATCGAGGACGGCGCGCACCAGCGGCTTTTTCATGGCCATGTTGCGATGCGTGTTTTCGATTTCCACGGTGGCGTCGTCGACCAGGATGCCGACGGCCAGCGCCAGGCCGCCGAGGGTCATGACGTTGATGGTCTGGCCGAGCAGGTTCAGCACCATGAGGGAAACCAGGATGGAGAGCGGAATCGAAATGCAGACGATGAGGGTGCTGCGCCAGCTCCCCAGAAAAATCAGGATCATGAGGCCGGTGAGGCAGGCCGCCATGACCGCCTCGCGCACTACACCGTTGATGGCGGCACGCACGAACAGCGACTGATCGAACAACTGCCGGACGTGGAGCGCGGGCGGCAGGCCGGCGAGAATCTTGGGGAGCGTTTCCTTCACGCCGTTGACCACCGCGAGAGTGGAGGCCTTGCCGTTGCGCATCACGGTGAGGAGCGCGCCGCGCGTGCCGTTGGTGCGGACGATGCTGGTTTGTACTGCGTAGCCATCGCGGACCTGGGCCACATCCTTGAGGTAAACGGTGGCGCCGTTGACGATTTTGACGGGCAGGTTGTTCATCTCGTCGAGGATTCGCGGGCTGCTGTTGAGCTTGACCTGGTAGTCGCGATCTCCGATCTTGGCGGTGCCGGCGGGGAGAATGAGATTCTGGTTGCCCATTACGGTGGTGATGTCCGCGGGCGAGAGTTGCTTGGCGTAGAGGGCGTCGGGGTTGAGGTCGACCATCACGTTGCGGAACCTGCCGCCGTAAGGCAGGGGAACGGACGCGCCCTGGATGGTGGCCAACTGGGTGCGGATGAAATTCTGCCCGTAGTCGAAGAGCTCCTGCTCGCTGAGGGTCTGGCTTTCGAGGCCGAGCTGGAGGATGGGGACGGCGGAGGCGTCGTACTTGACGATGCTGGGGGGAAATGTCCCGGGCGGGAGCGGGCGCAGAATGCTCTGCGAGAGGGCGGTGATCTGGCCCACGGCGAGCTCCACCTTGGCATTGGGCTGGAGGAAAATGCGCACCACGGAGACGCCGTTGTAAGATTGCGATTCGAGGTGCTCGATATCGTTGACGGTGGTCGTCAAGGAGCGCTCGTAGAAGGTGACGATGCGCTTTTCCATCTCCTCGGGGGAGAGGCCAGAGTAGCTCCAGACGACGCTGACGACGGGGATGTCGATATAGGGAAAGATATCGACGGGCATGGTGACGATGGCGCTCGTGCCGAGAATGGCGATGAGCACGGCCATGACGACGAAGGTGTAGGGCCGCCGAAGGGCGAGTCGTACGATCCACATGGGGTTACACGTCCGGCGCTTAGTGTGACCACCGCCGGTTTCGGATGCTGCTGACTTCTATGATATAGGATGGCGGGGGTGGGGAGGGGACGATAGCCCCTTGGGGCCAGGGGGGAGGGTCAGGGCGAGCGGTTCGTTTGCCGTCGCCCACCCCCCAGGCCGAGGCAGGCAGGCCACCAGGGGCGATGGCCTGCGCCTTCCCATCTGTCAGTCGGGATGGCCCTTGCGGTCACTGGTGGGCACGCGCCTAGGTCGGAGGCGCCTCGGCTCAATTTCCGATACCTGCGTCCCGGCGGCCGATCTCCTTAAGCAGTGTGAGAATTTGCTCCGGACGGTTGACTTTGATTTGCTCTCCGTTGATGAACAGGGTTGGCGTCGCCCTGACGCCAATCTGGTTGCCGAGCCGTAGGTCGCCGTCGACTTTGGCGACCGTCTTTCTCTGTTCCAGGCAGGCTTCGAAGGTACGCCTGTCAAATCCAGCCATGTCCGAGGCCTGCCTGAGGAGGGCCTCGCGCAGATTCGCAGGTTTCAGCTCACGCTGCTGCGCGAACAGGTAGTCATGTAGCTCCCAAAAGTATTCGTCGCCTTGGTCCTGGGCGCAGGCCGCCGCCTCGGCGGCCGTGCGAGCCCAGGGATGCATCGCCAGCGGGAAATTACGGAACAAGAGGCGCACCGTGTCGCCCGCTCTGGGGAGAACCTCGTGCCTCAGGGTGGCCGCCATCTGGGCGCAGTACGGCATTCGAAGTCCGAAAAGACCGTCAGCGTTACGCGGGCTTCCCGCGGTCCGAGGGTCGGGACTTTCCCCTCCGCCAGCTTCGCGAGTAGCGCCTGCTGCCTCTTGCGCTCCTCCTCGGCCGGGTCGGTGTTGACGTCCATCAGTTCGCGCATCAGAAATCTGAAATCGGGCGAGGCGATGATCTCGATGCGAAAGCCGCGCTGCTCCGCTGCGGCGAACAGTAGCCTGCGGTAGCATGAGCCTTGGACGAATCCCAGCTCGCTGACTTCGAGTGGGCCCGGAGCGGGAATTTTGTAACGCTTCCGAACATACTCAGTCATTCTCTTCTTCTCAGGTTCCCGAAGAGCCCGGCAGCGCGGTTCGGCAACCGCGGCGGAACAGGCGGCCAAAAGGCAGCCAATTGCGCCGATTAGGGTTCTCCATCTCCATCGCACATACGGTAGTCTCATATCCTCGTACCCTTTGTTCGGTTGAGTTGCCCCGCGCCCGCGGTGCCGGTGGTCATGCCAACTGTCCGGCCCGGCCGTGGTCGCGGGTGGCGGAGAGCGCATTGGAGGTGAAGGTACTGTCGGTGGCCTGGATGGTGTCAAGGCCGCGGGCGGCTCCGGCATAGGAGAGCGTGGCGTGGCCGTTGGAATCGGTGACGGCGGTGGTCGGCTTCGGATTGGCGCCGGTGATGGCGGAGGTGACGGTGGCCACGAAGTTGGCGCTGCTTCCGGCGATGCAGGGACTGGGCGCGGATGGGGCGAGGGTCAGGGTGAGGATCTGCGAGGTCACGGGGGCGTGAGCCGTCTGGGTGGGGTCGTTGACGGAGGTGGCGGTCACGGTGACGGTGAGGCCGGCGGGCGCGGTGTAGAGGCTGGCGGTGAGGGTTCCGGCAGTGAGGGGATTGAACGTGGGGCCGGGGAGGCAGGTGACGGCTGTGGCTGCTGCTACGGAAGCGGTGGGTGACGCATGTGACGCAAAAAACAGGAGGGTCGCGCACAAATATTTTCTTGGTCGTGCGATTCGGGTGAGTTGGCGGAAGTATTCGAAGCGTTCGACTCCTGGAGCGATGACGATCAGAAGCTCCACGCGATGGCCGGGTTGCGCGGAGAAGGCGTGAGGCAGGCGCGGCGGAACGACAATCACGTCACCGCCCTCGGCGCGGACAATTTCGTCTCCCGCGAGAACGTCCACCATACCATCCAAGACGTAGAACATTCGCCGAAGTTCTCAGAGAACACGTGACGTTAGAGGTCGAGGGAATCGACCGGATGTATTTGAAACGTATACGTGCCAGCGTTGCAGCGGGCCGGAGGGGTCGCCAGTTTTTTCCGGTTCCACCTGGGCAACCGTTTTGCCTCCAGTGCGTTGATGGACCCAATCACCAAGGCGTTCATCGGGCGGATGAGCAGTTTGCCAAACAAGAAAAGGTGCCCATCGTGCCGTTCGAAGAGGGCCAGCGCAAAGACGACGTGGCCGCAGAGTATCGGAAGAAGTTTGCCGCCCCGGAAGGCGTGTTGTTCATCGGTAAGGCGCAAGAGAAAACGCCGGTGTTCCGCACCGAGCGGCGGCGCAATGAGCAGACCGGAGCGACCTATCCCCGTCCAAACCGTATCTCACGATTGTTCGATTGGCGAAGACGCGTTTGAGAAGGTGGTCCGTCCCATCGTACCTGATCGTTTATCGTCCGGGGACCGATCCGTTGCAGATTCTCGCCATTGTACATGGGCGCGCCAGGTAAAGAAGTTCTTGAAGGAGAGGGAAGGAGAGGGGCGTGTAAGCCGCAGCCCCCCACGAACTCGATATAATTCAACCGATCATGGCCAGCTTTGAGCGGGGCCAACGGCTCTGTCCGTAAGAGATGCTCGACGCCATCGGCGCCGGGGGTATGGGCGAGGTGTGGAAGGCGCGGGATAGGCGGCTCGACCGGATCGTCGCTATCAAGATTTCCAAGGAGCAGTTTTCGGAACGCTTCGAGCGCGAGGCGCGCGCGGTGGCGGCGCTGAATCATCCCTACATCTGCCAGCTTTACGCCTACCAGTCGTGACGAGACCGGGCGGAACGAGGTCTACATCCAGGCCTTTCCGAAGGGGTCAACCGAAATTTACTGTTGGCACTGGATTGCACGTACCGGGAAGGCTGGGGTATACTGGCTCCACATTAAAGGTGAATGAGCCGTGCCTTTCTCAAGAAACCTAAGGGATGTGTTCCATTTTTGCCTTCCGCTCACGCTGATTCCGATGGCTGCGCTGGGTCAGGCCAAGCGCGTCGCCGTCTACGATTTTGACTACAAAGCCGTGCGCGGCGATGTGGTGCAGGTCTATGGGAGCGACAAGGATGTCGGAGCCCAGGTGGCGGCGCGCATCATTTCCAAGCTGGTCAACGCCTCCGGGCAGCAGTTCGAGGTGATCGATCGCAACCAGATCGACAACCTCATGAAGGAACAGAATCTCAAATTCAGCGATCGCTTCGACCCGCGCGACGCTCCCCGGCTGGGCAAACTCCTGAACGTCGACGCCATCGTTACCGGCACCGTCGACGCCATCGCCGGCGAGGTGCAGAACAATCGCGTGGGTGTTGGCGCGATCGGCCTGGGAAAGGTGCAGTCGGTAGCCGCGGTGACCGTGAGCGTGCGCGTCATCAGCACAGAGACCGGCCAGATTTTTCTCGCCGACCAGGTGAACAACCAACAGAAGCACAGCCTGGGCAGCGGCGCGAAAGTCAAAGGCAACGGCGGGGAAGGCGGCACCATCACCATGCACCCCGCGGCGATGGCCGCCAACCTGGCGGTTCAGGGCGCTGCCGACGATATCGCCAAGGAGATGATCTCCAAGGCTGCGGCGCTTCCTTCCCGCCGCGGTGGCACGACCACCGCAGTGGCCAAGCGGGTGGCGCCGGCTCCGTCTTCGGGTGGCGATTCGGCGCCAGCGAGTTCGCCGCCGCCTACGCGCCTGCCGGATGCCACGCCGCTCCAAGTGGGCAAGGTGGAGGGGAACAAGGTCTACGTCACTGCGGGAGAAAATGCCGGCCTGAAATCGGGCGACTACCTGGAAGTGCGGCACGTGACCGGCAGCATGAAAGATCCGCAGGGCAACGATATCGAAATGGATGAGCGGGTCGAAACCGTCCAACTGACCGACGTGCAGGACCGGTTCGCGGTGGGCCGCACCACCAGCGGCGGAAACTCGGCCGCCAAGGTCGGCGACAAGCTCAAGCACACCAAAGCCCCCGCGCCTAAGAAGAGCGCTCCGGCCGCTCCGGGTCTGCCCAGCCCGGTGCAGAGGAAGCAGTGAACGCGCTCAAGCTGCTGGTGGGCTGGCTGTTTCTGGCCGGTCTGACGGCCGCCGGGACCTACTATGCGATGGACGAGGTGGACCATCGCGTGGGCTTGGCGCGGTACAACCTCCACGAAAAAGTGGGGGCGATCCGGTATGCCAGCGTGCCCGCGCCCCCTGGCCCCATTCCTCTGCCGCCCGCGCCGGTTCCGATCCCGGTGCCTGCGCCGACGTCGATTCCCCCTTCTCCTATACCAGTCAGTCCGAGCCCGGGACCGGTGGCTCCGCCGCCGGGTCCGGTCACTCCGAGCCCCGTGGCACCGGGCCCCGTCAGTCCGAGCCCAGCTCCGGGTCCGGTGAGCCCGAGCCCGGTAACTCCTGGCCCCGCGCTCCCTTCGCCCGGCCCCGCCGCACCGCCGCCAGGCCCCAGTCCATCCCGCAGCCCGACTCCGGCTCCCCCATCCAGGCCGGCTGATTTCGACGAAGTGAACTCCCGCTTTATCGACTTGAGCGGACAGGCGAATGCCATGTCCAGGTCCGTCGCCTCCATTCGGAAGAATGCGCCCTACGGAACGGGCCGGCTCGACGGAGCAATGTCCAGCATGCAACTGTCCATGAGAAACGCCAGGCAGGCACTGGATCGCGGGGACACGCGCGGCGCCCGGACGAACATGGATCAGGCCGAGAAATACCTGCAAACGCTGCGGGCACTCATGGACCAGTAGATCGACCGCACCCGTATGGCTACCAGACCACCACCACAAGGCGCTCCGCAGGGCGAATCGCAGATCCCGCAAGGGACCATCCTTTTCGGCGTGTACGAAATTCTCGGAGTGCTGGGCGGCGGCGGCATGGGCTGGGTGTACCGAGCCCGCCACACGCAACTGGGCAGCCTGCGGGCCATCAAGGTGATCCGCCCGGATCTCACGGCGAACGCCAACATGGAGCAACTGTTCGTGCGCGAGGCGCGCGCGCTGATGCAGATCAATCACGACGCCATCGTGCACTGTCACGACCTGTTGAGCGAGGAAGGGCGAGTCTACCTGGTGATGGAGCTGGTGGAAGGGCCGTCGCTAGAGGAGGTGCTGCGCGACGGTCCCATCAGCACGGAAGAAGCTCGCTCACTCATGCGGCGGATCGGCGCGGGCCTGGCCGCCGCGCACGCGCTGGGAGTGGTGCACCGCGACATCTCGCCGGGGAACATCATTCTGCCCAACGGCCGCGCCGAAGAGGCCAAGCTGATCGATTTCGGCGTGGCCGCGGTGGCGGCCGTTCCGGGCCAGACGATGGTGGGCGATTTCAAAGGCAAGCTGGCCTACGCTTCGCCCGAGCAGTTCGGGCTCTACGGCGGCAAGGTGGACGCGCGCTCGGACATCTACAGCTTCGGCCTGGTGCTGGCGGAGGCGGCCAGCGGCGCTGCCATGCCCATGGGGCAGACTTTCTACGAAGCGGTGGAAATGCGCAAGGTGCAGCCGCGCATTCCGCCCAACGTGCCCGCCGAGTTGCGGGGCGAGATCGAGCCGATGCTGCGGCCCGACCCCAAGGACCGCCCGAAGGACCGCCCGCAATCCGCCGATCGATTAGGGATTGCGGCGCCTGGCAGCCGCGCGGCGGCCCGCGTCACCGATCCCGGCCAGGCCAAAGCGGACGCTCCGGCGCAGCAGCAACAACCCGGCCAGATGCACTGGCTGATTCCGCTGCTGTACTCGGCCACCGCGGTGGGGTTCGGTATCGGACTCGGCTTCATGGCGTGGATTTACCGGACAGGGGGCAGTCCTTCGGCAACCAGCGCGCCCATCCCGACGAGCATCCCGGTGGCGTCGCCGAAGCCCATTGCGCCCAGTCCCACCGGCCCGGCGACGGCGCCTTCGACCGCGCCTCCCAAGGTGATGGTGCATCCCCCGGCGCCCGTCACTCCGGCGGCGCCCGCTCCGGCAGCGCCCGCTCCGGCGCCGGTGACCAATGCCGCCAACGCGCCCCTGACGCGGGCCCAGGTGATGCAGACGGCCGATGAGCTATCGCGATACACGTGGGTGTGCAAGGAGGCGAATCGGCACGCGGCCTGCGTGCGAAGCGCCACGTACGAGTCGGACTGGCAGCCGAATCAGCAGGTGGCGGGAATGCCGTATCACTGGGGTGGTGCGGATAGCCCGGACCAGTTCGAGCGCAAGCTCCGCGCGGGGCTGGGCGCCGGCTCGCACAAGCGGCACGGGGTCAACGGGTGCACCGCGGGCATGGATTGTTCGGGCTTCGTGGCGTACTGTTGGGGGCATAAGACCGGCCACGATTTCTCCACCACGACGTTCGACGGGCTGGGCACCCGACTGACTGGCAACGTTTACCGCGATCTGAAACCGGGGGATGCGCTCAATAAGCCGGGAACGCACATCGTGCTATTTGCCGGGTATCGTCCGGATGGCGGGCCGATCGTGTACGAGGCGTCGGGCGCGGCGGGCCGCGTAATTCGCAATGACCGGGTCACCTGGTCGCGGCTCGCCGGGTATGTTCCGGTGCGCTCGAACCGGCTGGTCGATCCATGAGTGAAAGGCGGGGGTTGGGGATTGGGGGTTGGGGGTTGGTGTGCGCCTTGCTGCTGGCCGT
>OMOG01000358.1 GCA_900290305.1 Candidatus Sulfopaludibacter sp. SbA4 | reverse complement strand
GAAGGCGTTGGAATCGACTCCCTGCGGATGGATGAAAGAGGTGAAGCGGGCGCGGATGACGGGAGGCGAAACCAGGAACGCGAGCGCAATCGCCACCGGGACGAGCGTCACCAGCCAGCGCCGCCAGAACCAGATGAGATAGATGCTGGCCACCGCCATTGCCACCCACACGGCGCGCGTCTCGGCCAGCAGGATGGCCAGCGCCAGCAGCGCCGCGCACGAGATCCACACCCACATGCGTTTGCGGTACTCGGGTGCGAAAAACAGGAACGCGGCGAGCATGATGAGGGAGTACATCAACTGCGCCGAGAAAGTGTTCCAGTGGCTGGAGAAGCCGGTGATGCGCTCGCCCACATAGTAGGTGTAGTCGCCGGTGTGGGCGGCCCGCGCCTGCTGGACTTTCTCGACGAACTGGACCACGCCGCGCATGGCGTCGATGGCGGCGAATCCGGCCCAGGTGAGAAACAGCCAGCGGACGATCGAGGCGCTCCGCAGGGCGGAGAATACGACCAGCAGTTCGAGGAACACCCAGAACTT
The DNA here is from genome assembly GCA_900290305.1 of Candidatus Sulfopaludibacter sp. SbA4. Lineage (GTDB taxonomy): Bacteria > Acidobacteriota > Terriglobia > Bryobacterales > Bryobacteraceae > OMOG01. Next base: position 4,612 of record OMOG01000358.1, on the reverse strand, counting down.
GCGGACCTGCGGGAGCCCGTCGTTGACGTGGCCGGAGAAGGCCAGCGAGATCAGGGTGCCGAGCACGAACAGCGCCAGCGGCAGCTTGATGCGCGGCCAACGCAGGGGTTCGCCGGAAAGCAGCAGGGCGATCAACGCGAGGGCCAGCAGGAGATTGAAAGCGAAGATGGAGAAGATGATGGAAATGGCGGATGCAAACGCCAGCCAGCGGGCGGCGCGGACGAAAAACGTGCCTTTAAATTGAGCCGTTCCGGGGGGCTTCATGAGTTATTCGTAGCGTAGCGCCTCGACCGGGTCCAGGCGCGCGGCGCGGCCGGCCGGCCAGATGCCGAAGAACAGGCCGACCCCCACGGACACGCCGACTCCGGCGGCCGCGGCCCACAGGGGCACAGCGGTCGGCAGGTTGGGGAAGACCAGCCCGGCGGCAAGCGAAATGATCCAGCCGAGCGCGAGCCCGATGAGGCCGCCCATGGCGGTGAGCACCACGGCCTCGGTGAGGAACTGGAGAATGATGTCGCTCTTGCGCGCGCCGACGGCCTTGCGAATGCCGATTTCGCGGGTGCGCTCAGTGACGCTGACCAGCATAATGTTCATGACCCCGATGCCGCCCACCAGCAGGCCGATGGAGCTGAGGATCACCATGACCAGCGCCACGGTGGCGGTGACGCTGTGGAACTGCTCGATCATCTGCTCGGCGGTGGTGATGGTGAAGTTGTCGGGCGCACTGAAGGGCACGCGGCGCTCGAGACGGAGCACGGAACGGACTTCGTCTTCCGCCTGGTCCACCTTGCCGGTATAGGCGATGGCGATGATGATGTGCTCCTGCGCGTTGGGGAACAGCTTGCGCATGGTGAAGTACGGAATCAGGATGCGGGCGTCATCGGTTCCGGGGATCTGGGTGGGCGGCCGGTCCATCACGCCCACGACTTCGAACTCGTGGCCGTCCACGTCGATCCACTTGCCGACCGGGTCCTCCGTGGGCAGAAGGCGTTTCTGGATATCCTCGCCGATCACCACCACGGGCATGTGATGGGAATTCTCGGTATCGGTGAAGAAGCGGCCGTATTTCATGGTGGCGCCGCCAAAGGCGTAGCCCTCCTCGGTGCCGCCCATCTGGACGCCGTAATAGTCGTTGCCTTTGTAGCGGGCGCGGCGCATGCCGTCGGAGGGCAAGAGGTAGGGGCTCACGTGTTCCACCGAAGGGCAGCGGTCCGCGACGGCGCGGGCGTTTTCCAGCGTGAGGGGCCGGCGGCTGCGCTCTTCGCGGGTGGCATGGCCCATGGCCATGGTCTTCATGACGATGACGGTGTTGGGGCCCCAACTGCGGAACAGTCCGGTGATGGCGCCATCCAGGCCGGCGATGATGGAGCCGACTCCGATGACGGCGCCGGTGCCGATGATCACCCCCAGGACGGTGAGGAAGGAGCGCATCTTGTGCTCCACCACGGTGGTGAGAGCGAGGCGGATCCCGGAATTCACGGCGCCGATGGTCATCTATTTCTCCTCATCGTGGCGCAGGCACTCGTGCCTGCTGCGTCGGCAATCATGCCGACGCCCGGATCCGACACAGTGGCACAACTGCGAAAAGGTGTCGAGACGAGTCTCGACACAGCAGGCACGAGTGCCCGCGCCACATTGGCCACCGGACTGCGTCATTTCTCAACCCTCAGGGCTTCGATCGGATCGAGCCGGGCGGCCCGCTGGGCGGGGTAAATGCCGAAGAAGAGGCCTACCGCGGCGGAGAGCGTCACTCCGATGACCACCGCGGTGGCAGGCACGGACATAGGCACGGGCGTAAGGTTCCGCACCAGCACGGCAAGCATCCATGCCAGCGTTACCCCCATGAGGCCTCCGATGCCCGAGAGCATGGACGACTCCACCAGGAACTGGTTGAGGATGTCGCGGCGGCGCGCCCCCACAGACTTGCGGATGCCGATTTCGTGCGTGCGCTCGGTGACCACCGCCAGCATGATGTTCATGATGACCACGCCTCCCACCACCATAAATACCGAAACCACCGCCACGGCGGTGGCGGCGATGGCGCCGGTCAACTGATTCCAAAAGTCCACCAGAGCATCGGATGTGAGGAGCGAGAAGCTGTCGTCATCCTTAGGCCCCAGGTGGCGGTAGACGCGGATCAGGGTGCGCGCCTCATCCTGCGCCTGAATGAGGTGATCGTGATCGAGGGCGGTGCCGGCGTAGTTCATCCCGTTGCGGGCGCCCCAGATGCGGAAGTAGGTCTCGATGGGGATGACGATGTAGTTGTCCTGCGACTGGCCGAAGATGGAGCCCTTGATTTTGGCGACGCCTACGACTTCCAAGGGAATGCCTTCGACGTTGATGCTTCGGCCGATGGCCGTGCCGGTACCGAAGAACTTCGTGCGGACATCGTTGCCGATGAAGGCGACGTCCATGTGGCGGGTGTTCTCGATCTCGGAAATGAAATGGCCTTCCACGGTCTCGTAGTTGGCGATGACGGCCATGTTGGGACTGGCGCCGGTGAGGTTCACGCCCTCGGAGACCTCTCTGCCGCCGTGCACGGTGACGCTGCGGACGGCAGTCATGCCGATCTCGCGGGTGAGCGTGACGTGGGTCCGCAGGAAGTCGAACTCCTCCTTGGTCAGGTTGGGATTGCGGCGCAGCATCTCTAGGAACTTCTTGGGATCCCGCTGGGTCATAAAGATGCGGGTCACGGTGTAGCCGTCGGCGCCCATGCTGCTGACGTTGTCGGCGATCACGCGGTCCATCCCGGAGATCACGGACATCACGGCGATGAGGGTGGTGGTGGCGAGGATGATGCCCAGCAGGGTCAGAAAGCTGCGCAGCTTGCTCCCACGCAACGACTGGACGGCGCCGGTCACCGCTTCCCAGAACGATGCGTGTGTAGTTTTCATGTTAAGACTTTTCTTGTTAAGACCTGGACGAAATGAGCGGCGGACTCTTAGCGTTCTGCCCGGCTACCCATTCCATTATCGCTTGATCGACCCAGAAGCGGTGGGGCTTGCGGCCGATAAATCCCAGGTGGCCGCCATGCCGGGTGACCAGCAGCTCGATCCGGGGATTGGAGCGCACCGCTTCGGACCGATAGACCCGGAAGGGAATGAAGGTATCGTCTTGCGCCTGGATGAGCAGGGCCGGCACGCGGATGGCATCCAGGAAGCGGAGCGCGGACTGGGTGCGGTAATAGTTCGCGGCGTCGCCGAAACCGAACGACGGGGCGGTGATCTGGTCGTCGATCGCGCGGACGGAACGGAGAGCGGCGAAGTGGCGCTTCTGGTATCGGCCGGTGGCGCACAGGCGCTCGGTCATGCGGCGCACGAAGCGGCGGTGGTAGATGCGGTTTTCGGGTTCGGCGATCTGGGTGGCACAGGCATCCAGATCGAGCGGGGTGGAGACGGTCGAGACGCCGCGGAAGAGGGGCCACGCATTTTCGCCCATTTCTCCGGCCAGCTTGAGGACCACGTTGCCGCCCAGCGAGAATCCCACCAGGAAGGCGGGCGGGCGGCCTTCGCGGTGGAATTCGCGGAGGATGTGCAGGAGGTCGCCGGTGAGACCGGCATGGTAGAGGGTGGGGCAGAGGAGAGGTGTTCGGTGCCGCCGCAGGTGCGCATGTTGAAGCGGTGCGCGGCGAAGCCTGCCTGGAGGGCCGCCAGGCTGAGGCTCTGAATGTAGACGGCGTCGGCGGAGCCCTCGAGGCCGTGGACCATGACGATTTCGCCGATGGCTTCGCCCGCGGGGCGCTGCGAAAGGAGCATCACCTGTACGCCGGGCTCGGTGCGGTAGAGGCGGCGCTCGATCGGGAAGCGGGCCAGCTCGCGCGGGCGCTTCCAATAGTGGCCGGCGATGGTCTGCAGGTGCGGATTGCGGAACAGCGGGTCGAAGGGCTCCATGGAGACAGTGGAACCTGTAGTATAGTCGATGCTTATGCGTACTGCCGTTGCCGTCATGTTGGGCGTTGCCGCCTTCACGGCCGCTGCCCAAACAGCGCCGAAACCTTCTCCGGCCCTCACCATCAATCGCGCGGGGAGCCCGGCCATCCAGCTCAGCCAGTATCGCGGCAAGATCGTGCTGCTGGCGTTCATCCACACGACTTGCCCGCACTGCCAGGAGCTGACCCGGGAGCTGATTCCGATCGCTCGCGAGTACGAAGCGCGCGGCGTGCAGGTGGTGGAGTGTGCGTTCAATGTGAATGCGGACCAACTGGTGCCGGCATTCGTGCAGGAGTTCCAGCCGCCGTTTCCGGTGGGCTGGACCGATAACAACACGGTGATGGGGTACCTGGGCCGCAGCATTCTCGACACGACCCCGTTCTTCGTGCCGCACCTGGTGTTCCTGGACCGCCGCGGGACGATCCAGGGCGACTTTGCCGGAGAAAGCGAGTTCATGAGGACTCTGGACGCGAGTATCCGGGCGGAGTTGGGCAAGCTGCTGAAGGGCGGGAAGTAGCAAAAAGGGATTGGGTTGGGGGTTGGGGGCATAGGCGTCAAAATAAGTCCTTTCCCAAATGGCCCCTGTCGACGCGATCCGGCTTGGCTGCAACTTCCCGCATGTGACTTCGCGGGCATCCGCTGATGGGAAGGGGATTTGTCGCCAGGAACCCGGCGCCATCAGG
>OMOG01000619.1:551-1288 GCA_900290305.1 Candidatus Sulfopaludibacter sp. SbA4 | reverse complement strand
CTCTTCCACGGTCGGCTCGAAACCGCCGTCGCGCGCCGTCACGGGTATCGGCACGCCGCCCGCCAGCTTCACCATCTCGGGATAGCTGACCCAATACGGCGCCGGGAAGATGACTTCCTCTTTGGGGTCGAGGATGGCGTGCAGCAGCACCATGAGCGACTGCTTGGCGCCGCTCGAGGCGATGACGTTTTCCGGCGCCGCCAGGCGGTCGTAGTGCTCCTCGGTGTAGCGGATGATGGCTTTTTTGAGCGAAGGGATGCCGTCCGCCGGAGTGTATTTGACGTCGCCGGTCTGCAGCAGGGAACAGCAGCTCACGATGGCGTCGATGGGCGCTTTGCTCTTGGGCTCGCCGCCTCCCAGGTGGATGACCGGCTCGCCCTTGTCCTTCAGCAACGCCGCGGTCTCGTTCAGCTTCAGGGTGGGTGATTCGCAAATGGATCTTGCCAGTTGACTCAAGCTCATCGTCGGTCTCGTCCTTTTGGATACACGGATTCCGGGATAGCACCGGTCGGGGGGCGGATATTTACAGTATATACGACCGGATTGGCCGAAATTCGGAGCGGCACACCTGCACAAACCCGGAGCCCTTTGTGGGGCAGGCTTCAGCCCAATGCCACTTACTTTGCGATTCTGCACTAATTGTGGGGCGGACCCCCTCGCTCCGTGCAACGGAGTGGTCCGCGCGGGACGCCCTCGTCCCGCTTTCGCCAATAGAATCAAGATTCGGCAGGACGCGA
>OMOG01000619.1:0-541 GCA_900290305.1 Candidatus Sulfopaludibacter sp. SbA4 | reverse complement strand
GGCGTCGGCCGCGGACCACTCCGTTGCACGGAGCGAGGGGGTCCGCCCCACAGCCAAAGTAAGCGGCATTGGGCTTCAGCCTGCGCTGGGGCTATTAGCCCCGCTCTCCGGAGCTCCCACCACTGCGCAGTTATTTGCGCCCTCTCTCTGTGGCCCACGCTCTCAGCGCGCTCTCAGCGTGCGTCGGCCCGCTCTCGAGACCAGCCACACCACCGCCACCAGCAGCATATCGAACAGCGCGAACGCCACCACCTGGTGCCGGAACTGGTCGTAAACGTCGGCCAGTGCCGAGACCACCAGCGTACTCGCCGCCATCCCCGCCAGAACCGCGCCGCCCCAAACGGCGCCCTCCGGCAACCTGGCGCGATCCCACCACAGCCACCCCGGTACCAACAACCCCAACCCCAAGAAAAAGGCCAGCAGCCGCGCGCCATGATGGTGGAAGAGCCGCCGCTTCCATCCCGACACCGGTTGGAATGACTCGTATTTGGCGGCCGGAGGCTTCCCCGACCGGGAATCGAAATTCCCCAGCGGCGATTGG
>OMOG01000688.1 GCA_900290305.1 Candidatus Sulfopaludibacter sp. SbA4 | reverse complement strand
CTGGGCCTCGACCCCAACCACCCGAACTATATCGGCACGGTGCTGGGCGTCAATCCCCCGCGGCCCATAGACCAGTTGCAGAACCAGATCTGGTTCAACATCGGAAGCAGCCTGGTAACCGCCCCCCTCTTGTTCGCCGCCCTGTTCGGGACCACCTGGACCGATCCCTCGGTCTCGCCTCCGCCGCCGGCTCCGGTGAGCACTTTTACGCTGACGAATTTAGGGGACGATGGCGGGGAGCCTGTCGCCGCCAACTATACCACCGCGCTGCAGTACTTCGAGCCCTTGGAAGACATCGCCATCGTGGGCACTCCGGGAGCGTCGGCCTACACCGATGCGACGGACATCCTGATCGGCTCCTTGATACCCCACGTACAAAGGCAGCGCGCCTATCGCGTGGCCATTCTGGAGGCCGGGCCCAATCTGCTGGATTCCGATTATGAGAATGTGCGCGCCCAGATAGACTCCAGTTACTCGGCGCTCTATGTGCCGTGGGTCGAAACTCCCAACCCGCTGGCGGTTTCCGGCACCTCGATTCCCGCTCAAATCGCAGTGCCGCCGACCGGCTTCATGGCGGGGATTTATGCGCGCAGCGACACCAACAACAGCGTGGCCAAAGCGCCCGCCAACGAGGTGGTTCTGGGGGCCGTGGATTTTGAGCGCCACATTACGTTTGCCGAACAGGCCGTGCTCAATCCGCTGGGCATCAATTGCCTCCGCTTCTTCCCCGACCGCGGCTTCCGCGTGTGGGGAGCGCGAACCGCCAGCTCGGACACCGAGCTGATGTACATCAACGTACGCCGCTATCTGATCTACCTGGAGCACTCCATCGATAACGGCACGCAGTGGGCCGTGTTCGAGAACAACGGACCGGCGCTGTGGGCGCGCGTGAAGGACTCGATCGATTCCTTCCTGAACAACGAGTTCGCCGAAGGAAACCTGCTGGGCACTTCGCCCTCGAATGCCTATTTCGTGCGCTGCGACCGCACCACCATGACACAGAACGATCTCGACAACGGCCGCATGATCTGCCTGGTGGGAGTTTCGCTCTTGAAACCGGCCGAGTTCGTGATCTTCCGCATCGGCCAGATGACGGCCAGCGCACCAAGTTAACCGCAAGTTCCGATGAGAAAGGAGAAATAAATGCCAGACAGGACCACACCGTACCCATCTTATAGTTACTTAGTCGACCTCAAAGGCCCGCGCGACCCGGAAAAGCCTTTGGGAGGATTCTCCGAAGTTACGGGAATCAAGACGGAGCTGCACATCGCCGAGTATCGCGATGGCAACGACAAGAATCCGTGGGTCCACAAGTACTCCGGCGTGCACACCACGGCCGACATTACGTGTAAGCGCGGCATCGTGGACTCGTCGGACTTGTGGGCCTGGATCACCGAGGCCCGCACCACCGGACCGGCCGCGCAGCGCGATGTGACGATCACGCTGCGCGACGAGAGCAACAATCCCGTGCAGATCTACAAGCTGTACGCGGTTACCCCGAAGAGTTTGACGGGTCCGGCACTGAACGGCAAAGGGACGGGAGACCTGGCTATCGAAGAGCTGGTTCTGGCTCCCGAGAATATCGAGATCCTGCCCGCTTCTTAGCCGGCTTACTAAAGCGATGCGTCCCTGAGAGATGGTCATGAGCCGCCTGGTTTTCGACAATCAGCCCGCCGCGCCGCAGTTCAATACGGTTCGCACCGATATTGCCTGCTTCGTGGGGCTGGTGCGCGTGCTGCCGGGCGCCGCCCTTTCCGCGAGCGTGTCGGCATGGCTCAACTATCTCCACTATTCCGCCACCCAGATCACCCAGATCACCAACGTTCCGGTGCCGCTGGACTCCTGGGGGGCCTTTACGGCGCTCTTCGACGACGGCAGCTCGGGCCTTGCACACGGGACCGACTACGTGGCCGCCACGGTGCGCAGCTTCTTTGCGCAAGGCGGCCGGCGATGCTACGTGGTTCGAGTCGCGGACCCGGTCACCCCCAAAGATCAGGCGGCGGACAAAGCGGCGAAACTAACAGCGCTGCTTCCGGGCGGCGGGTATGCGCCCGACTCGCAAACCTGGACCGGCGTGGAGAACCTGGCGGTGCTGGAGGATGCATCCATCCTGGTGGTGCCGGATCTGCCGGTGCTCTGCGCCTCGCAACCGGTACAGGCGGCCGGCCAGGCGCCTGCGGCGCCCACCGGCCCCGAAGAGTTTGTGGAATGCACGCAAGGGGACATCGTTCCGCAGCCATTTCAGACCGTCCCGGCGCCCGCGCCGCGCCTGGCGTTCGGGGACTATATCACCTGGGCCAACAACGTGGCCACAATTTTGCTCTTTCTGGCGAACGGACCCCAGAGCAATCAGCTCAATCTGCGCGAAATCCAATTCGTAGCCGCGTTTCCGCTGCCGCAGGACATGGACCCCGCCACCGCCGCGGAAAATCCCTCGAGCACGGAGATCGCGCAGGACATCCACGACGTCATCAGTAACCAAATGCCGGAGATCGCCGATGATGTTCACGGCTTCGACGCAACGAAGCAGCACTGCAACATCTCGAGCGCTTTCCTGCAGCTCGCGTATCCCTGGCTCAAGACCTCAGGCTCCGGTTTCCTGCTGGAACTGCTGGAACCGCCGGACGGCGCGCTGGCCGGACTGATCGCGCGCAATGCGCTGACGCGGGGCACGTTCACCAGCGCCACCAAAATCACTCCGGCGGAAATCTACGATATCTTCCCCGCGCTTCCCGCTCAGGAGACCCAAACCTCCGCGGCGCCTCTGGCCTGGGGACCCAATTCTCCGCAGAAAGCGCTGATCGAGCGGCTCAGCCTGTTCGGCTTTACTCCCAGCGGCTTGGCCTTGCTTTCCGACGTCACGGCGTATCCCGGGGAAACCTACCGTTCCGCGCCCGTGAACCGGCTGGTCGAGGTGATCAGCCGCTCCGCCCGGCGCATGGGCGAGAGCGCGGTGTTCCAGTCGAATGGGCCCGCGCTGTGGGGCCGCGTGCAGCGCTTTCTGCAAAACCTGATGACCCGGCTGTGGAGCCTGAACGCGCTCGACGGCGCTACCGTGAAAGACGCATTTTCGGTGCGGTGCGATCGCAGCACCATGACGCAGAACGATCTGGATAACGGCCGCTGCCTGGCGCTGGTGACGTTTGTGGCGGCGTCGACCATCGAGACCATTACGGTGAAGCTGGCGGTCGAGACCAGCGGCACGAGCGCGCAGGAGATCACCGCCGGTCTCGCGGAGGCAAGCTGATGGCATCCACTCTCACTCCGCTGCACGTTTTTCGTTTTCAAGTGGACTTCTTCACTGACTCGCTTTCGGACGACGACAGCCACGAGCAGTTTCCGGTGTGCTCCGGATCCTTCGCGGAATGCACCGGCCTGGAAGCGATCATGGAACCCAAGGTCATCAAGGAAGGCGGCCGGAATTACGGGGCGGCGCAGCGCGCCGGAGGCACCACCTTCGCGACCGTGGTTCTGCGGCGCGGCATTAGCAGCAACCAGAACCTCTACCAGATTTTCAACTCGGTGGCCACCGGGACCTTCGCTCCGCGTATGCAGGTCACCATCAATCTGTTCGACATCGACGGCTCGGCGGTGCTGGCGTGGCAGCTCGACAAAGCCATGCCCATCAAGTACAAATTTGCGGACTTCAACGCGCGCAATGCGGAGATCGGGATTGAGGAATTGCACCTGGCTCACGAGGGCCTGTGGTCGGTGACGCCCACCACGCAGCAGCTATAGAACCATGCCCCAACAGCCACCCCAAGTCGCCAAAGCCACTCTGACGTCGCTGCCCAGCGGCACGCCGCTTACGGTGCACTTCAATCCCACGTCTTTGGTGTATTCGGTCGAGAACTCGGTTTCGCAGCAGTCGGGCAATCCGAAGAAGGCGCAGTATGTAGCGCAGTTCTCGGGCAAGCTGACGATGGATCTGCAGTTCGACACCACCGATAACGGCTCCGACGTGCGCACCTACACCAACCAGGTCGCGCTGTTTATGCAGGCCAGCGCCAACGCTTCGGCGGCTGCCCAAAATGCCGCGCCGCCCAGTGCCAACAGCGGCAGCTCCTCGGGTCCGCCGCCCAAGGCTCCGCCGGTCCTGCAGTTTCAATGGGGCACGTACATCTTCCAGGGAATCATGGATTCCTTCAAGGAGACCATCGACTTTTTTTCCGCCGATGGGGTGGCTCTGCGCGCGCTGGTCAGTATCGGGCTGTCGCGGCAGGACCAGGTCTTCGACGAGGGCGCCAACCTCTCCGGCCCTACCAGCGCCGGCAGCCTGGTGCCCACTTCGAGCAGCGACAGCGCTCTCTCGGCGGCCACGCGGGGCGGCGATCCGAATGCCGCGCGGCAGCTCGGTACCGCCAACGGTCTGGATAGTCTGCGCTTTACCGGTGGAGCGCCATTGCAGGTGGGCGGCGGGGGAGTGCAATTGAATCCGCCGGCCGCATTTGTGACGCCGCCTTCCATCTCCGCCAGCGCCGGATTGAGCCTGGGGCTTTCCGCGGGAGTCTCGGTGGGCGGGTCAGTGGGCATCTCGGTGGGCGGGTCAGCGGGTGTCTCGGCGGGCATCTCGGCAGGCGGGTCAGTGGGCATTTCGGTGGGCGGGTCAGTGGGCATTTCCGCGGGCGTCTCGGCCGGCGTTTCCGGCGGCGTTCAGATCGGCGGTCTCGCCCCGGCGTTCGGGGCCTCGGCGTCGGCGGGAGTTTCCGCCTCGGCGGGCGCGTTTGCCGGGTTGCAGACCGGACGCGCCACGGTCAGCAGCACGGCCAATCTCAATCCGCTGCAAATGGTGCCGGTCACCGTGAGCACGGATGTCTCGGCGTTCGATGGCGCCAGCTTCAGTCTGGGAGGCGCGGCCAATAATACCGGGTCCGCCGGCCTATCTACCGACGTCGGCTCGAGTTTCAGCTTCAGCGACCGATTGACTTTCAGCAGCGACGACTAACGCGAGGGAGCGCATGGCAGTAACGATCGACGAAATGCACGTGGAAGTTCAGGAGCCGGCCGCGGCGAAGACCCCGGCGCCCGGCCCGGAACAGCCCAAAGACGTGAATCTGCGCGAGGCACTGGAGATTCTGTACGAGCGTAAACTTCGATTGCGAGCCGACTGACCATGCCGGAACAACCACTCACTCAGAACGCCGTTTACACCGCGATTCCCACCGTCCAGATCGACGGCCAGGCGAACGACAAGGTGACGGCGCAGTTGCTCAGCGTGGAGATGCGCGAAAGCGAAGGCGGCATGACGGCGCTGGAGATGCGCTTCAGCAACTTCGGAACATTTGCCAGCCAGATCGCCAACCTGGTATTCGAGGACGGAGCGGTGTTGAAGTTAGGCGCGGCCGTGCTGGTGTATGCCGGCGACGCCAGTACACCCACGGAAATCTTTCGCGGAAAGATCACCGCGCTCGAAGGCCGATTTCCGAATGGCGCTCCGCCGGAGCTGGTCGTGCTGGCCGAAGATGCGCTGCAGGCCGCGCGCATGCAGCGCCACACCAAAAACTGGGACTCGGCGACGCTGACGCAGATTGCGCAGCAGGTGGCCACCAATCTCGGCCTCACTCCGGTGCTGAACGGCCTGGATGCGAGTATCGGCGACCAGCAGCAGTTAAACGAGAGCGATCTGCACTTCCTGCGCCGCCTGTTGGCGCGCTACGACTCCGATGTACAAATCGTCGGCACCGAACTGCACGCTTCGCCGCGCGCGCAGGCACAGCGCAACGCGATTGAAATCGACCTGAACAGCCAACTGAAAGAGGTGCGAGTGCTCGCCGACCTCTCGCACCAGGTCACCCAGATCACCGCGACCGGTTGGGATTACAACCAGGGGCAGACCATCTCGGTGACCAGCCAAACTGCATCTTTCGGTCCGGGCTCAGGCCAAACCGGCAAGGATTGGCTGGGGCAAGCCCTGTCCACAAGGTCGGAACAGCTCAGTCAGTTCGGGAATTTGAACACGGCCGACGCCCAGGCGCTGGCTGACGCCGAATTCGCGCAGCGGATCCGCACCTTCGTCGTCGCTCACGGCGTCTCCGAAGGCAACCCGAACCTGCGCGTGGGAACTTACTTGCAGCTCGCGGGAATCGGACCGCGCTTCTCGAATACTTACTACACCACTGCCACGGTGCATCACTTCGATACCGAAAAGGGTTATGAGACCCGCTTCCGCGCGGAATGCGCCTACCTGGGGAGTGGCTCATGAGCCGCCTGCTGCAGGAGAACACGCTCGCCATGCTGGGGCCGGCGGCGTTCCTGGCGAAAGTGGTCAGCGTCAAGGACCCCGCCAGCAGAAACCGGATTCAGGTGCGCCTGTATAACGCCGACGGCATCAACGGCCAGGATGGCGCCGTGTGNNCCCGATGTGGGAGACGAAGTGCTGGTGGTCTATCTGGCCGGAGATTCGCGGTTCCCGGTGGTGGTCGGAGGCATGTGGAACGGCCAGGATTCGGCGCCGGACCAGTTCGGCGGTCCGGGCGATAGCGTGGACCGCTGGACCATCACGGGAAAGGCCGGGACGAAAATCGCCATCATCGAGGACAGTACCGGCCCGACGATCCAGTTCACTACACCGGGCGGACTTTCGGGCAAGATGACTGACTCCGGCGGGGGCTCCATTGAATTCACGGATTCCTCGCAGACGTCGGTGAAGATCGACAGCAGCGGAGTCACCATCAACGCGCCCACCGCGGAAGTCACTGTCACCGCGGCCAGCAGCATGAGCGTGAATGCTCCCCAGCTCAGCGTCAACTCGGCGATGTCGACCTTCAGCGGAATCGTGCAGTGCCAGGTGCTGCAAGCCACGACGGTAGTGGCCACCACCTACACCCCTGGAGCGGGCAACGTATGGTGAAGCAACACGAGATCATGGTGCGCGGCGTGGCCCTGGACGGGACGGAGCAGAAACCTCCGCTGCTGCTGCAGATGTACGACGACGGTTTCCCGGCCCGTTTCCTGCAGGACCTCGCTTCGGCGGGGCAGACCTCGCTTTCGAACGCTACTCAAGTTACCAGCGGGACGCTCTACCAGCCGGTGCAGCGCATTCTGCACGTGGCCCTGGCCGATTTGCGATGCAACAGCCTGATGTTCCCGCGGGTGGATCCGACGCGCGTGATCTCGGCCGGTCTCGTGATCCGGCGCTGTTACCGGTGGGCGGGCGTGAATGGCGCCCCACCCTGGGACGACCCCTGCAAACTCTCGGCCTGGATGCGCAGTCCAACGGGCACTACGCAATGGGTAGTTCTGCGGCCCGACCAGGAGACGCTCGACCCCGATCCGAAACAGCGCCCGCAGCTTCAGTCCGGGCAGCCGGCGCTCGATGCCCAGCTTGCGCAGTTGGCCCTTTCGGTGGCGTCCACGGAGAGCACCTCGCCGGCGTTTGCCGCTCCGCCGGCAACCTGTGCGGCTCTCGATCGGACGGTGTTCTACGGGGTGGTTCCCACCGCCAGCAGCGAGGTGAGCGACACGCCGCCGGCCTCGCCACCGCTGACTGATCGGCCCGGGCTGATCAGCGCTCTGCCGGCGCTGCTGCGCTCCAGCCAGGGCGCTGCGCCGCCGGCGGCCCCATCCGCGGGGGCAACGGTGGATTTTCGTTGGATGTCGGACGATTTTCTAAACGCCCTCTATCCGCCGCAGATGTCGACCAGCACGCCGCCGGTCCCCACCATCAATCCGCAGGCCACGCAGTTCCAGCAATTCTCGCTGGCATTGCGCATGCTGCAGAGCGTGTTCGGCGCGTTCGATGGCACCAACGAAGGCAAACAAATCCTGGCGATCTTGAACCGGCACAACGTGAACATCGGCTCGGGGACGCAAGCGATGGGCGACTTCTATGCGGCGGCGAAAGTCGCGCTCATCGATTACAACGGTCCTGTAGGCTCCGCTCCGACCAAGGTCATGCCCACGGCTTGGGACGGCCTCACCAACGCCGATGAATCGGACCTGGTGACCGCCATGATCGCCGCCCTTACGCCGCGCTCGCAAAACCTGCTGGCGCCGCAGGGACGGTTTCAAGACGCGACGCGCCTGTACCGGCTGCGGCTGTTTTTCCGCATCAAAGGAGAGACGCCTGGGTGCCCGCCGCAGTTGGTCTGGAGCCCGTACAGCGATACTTTCCGCATTGCGGCATGGTACGAAGGCGGCGAGCGGCCACATCCCCCCGTGCCGCTGCCCGATCCGGCGAGCATCCGGAGCATGAAGCCCAACTGCTCCTTCCAGGTCCCCACCAACCTGATGAATTCCATGCAAGGGGCGACCATGTCGGGATTGATGAACGGCGGCGCCGGCGGCAGCGGCGGCGGCGGGCCGAGCCTGGGCTGGATTTGCGGCTTCAGCATCCCGCTCATCACCATCTGCGCGTTCTTCGTGCTCAACATTTTTCTGTCGCTGCTGAACATCGTTTTCTTCTGGCTGCCCATCATCAAGATTTGTATTCCGTTTCCCAACGTGTCGGCCAGTTCGCCGGAGGATGGCACACCATGAGCGCTTATCAAGACCCCATCGGCTGGCCCTTCCTGCCCAAGCCGCAGAACGGGCAGCTCAACTATCCGGATCTCGACCGCAGCGTGCGCGATTCCATCCGGATCATCCTGGCCACGCGTCCGGGCGAGCAGCTCATGCGCCCGCGGTTCGGCGCGGGACTGCAAAACTTCCTGGACGACGGGAACACCGTAGCCCTGCGGCGGCAAATACAGTCGGCCATTCTGCAAAGCTTGCAAAACTACGAAAACCGCATCACCGTGGATGCGGTAGACGTGGATACGGTCGCGGGCGCGCCGTCGCAGGTCCAGGTTCAGATTCACTACCGGGTGCTGCGGACCAACCAGCCGCAGCAGATCGGCGCAACATTGACTTTGAGTTGATACCGTGCCGCTGATACCGCCATCTCTCGACGATCGCTCCTACGACGACCTCGTACAGGACATGCTCGCCAACATTCCGGCGCACACGCCGGAATGGACCAATCCACAGCCTGGCGACCCCGGCCGCACCCTGATCGAACTGTTCTCGTGGCTGGCGGACACGATTCTCTACCGCGCCAACCTGATTCCGGAGAAGCAGCGGATCGCGTTTCTGCAACTGCTGGGGCAGTCGCTGCAACCGGCCGCAGCGGCCACCGGCATCCTTTCACTCGCGCTCGATCCTTCTTCGACCGCTCCGCTCGGCTTGATTGCGGGCTGCCCGGTCACAGGTCCGGTGAACTTCGAGACCCTCGACGAGGTAAATCTGCTCCCGGTCACGGCGCAGGCCTATATTAAGGTGCCGTTGACGAAGGACCAGCAGACTCAATCGATGCCTTTGCTCGCCGGGCTGCAAAAGCTCTACGGCCTGGCGACACTGCCGGCGGGTTATACCACCACCCCGGTCTTCGCCAACAACCAGGGTGATCCGAACGGCATCGACGTGCTGAACGGCACCACCGATCAAAGCATCTGGCTGGCGCTGCTGGTGGCGAAGGCGGGGACCCAACCGGCCGTCGTCAAGGCGCTCAGCCAGGGCGGACAGCAGATGCTCAACATCGGATTCGTTCCGTCGCTATCGGTTCCGGGCCTCTTTGCGGCCACCGGCGCGCCGCCGGCGGTGCAGAACACGTGGCTGATGAGCCAGAGTCCGTCGGCGAACCCGCCCTACATCGCTCTGAAAGTCTCCGCCGACACGACCCAGGGGCTCACGCAGCCCGGCGTGGTGCAG
>OMOG01000783.1:7969-12413 GCA_900290305.1 Candidatus Sulfopaludibacter sp. SbA4 | reverse complement strand
GGGGCCGTCGGGAGGGCTCAAAATCCGCATTTTTCACCCACACGATTCCACGAAGACCCAAAAAAACGAAAGGCAGGTAATTAACTATATGAAGAGCATTGTTACGTTCCTGACACTCATGCTGGTGCTGTTCGGCGGGCTGGCGATGGCCGCCGACAACGACGGCTACTTCGCGCAGTCTACGGCGCAGACGCCGAAGACCATCCTAGGCGGACCGGTTACCAATCCAGGTCCGGCCGTCGAAATCGCCTCGGTGACCCTTGAGCACCAAGGCAATTTCCTGATCACGGCCCGTGTGGATGGCCAATCCTATGGGCCGAACAGCGGCGCGGTCTGCTTCATCACGACTTCGACCGATCCTTACGGGGTTCAGAATATGAGCCAGACAGTGAACACGTCGTCTGACTGGACCAAGCAGGTCAATGTGAACTACGTCCTGTTGGGAAAGGCGACCGGCATATCCGGCAAGGTGACGCTGTCCTGTCAAAAGGGCTACCTGTTTACGAACAGCTCCCTGTTTTGGGGAACGCTGATGCTGGTACAGGTGGATGAGATTAACCCGCACTAAGTAACCGATGGACTTCCTGTCACTATCCTGATGGCGGGTGGCTCTTTCGGATCGGGGGAGGAAGGTATGCCTTTGCCTGCCTTCCTCCTCTTCATAGATAAGGTCTGCTGAATCGGCATGGTGACTTCAGTTAGGATAAAGCGTCTAGCGGCAGACGCGGATCAGGATAGAACGTCGGGAAATCAGCCGAGAGCAGGCGCCAGATGGATCCAAGGACGCATCTCTGAGATGGTCGCACAGTCTCCGCGGAGTCAGCCGGCCTTCGCGGCGCCTGCACCCGCGGCGCGATCACCAGTTCCTCCACGCCCACGATGCCCGATTGATCGGCCACCTGCCGCTCGACGAGAGCACCTCGCACCCCGCAGACCAACCAGCAGGTCCGCTCCTGAGTCGGCGATGTGACCGCCCAGGATCACCACCTCGGGGTCGAAGGCGTGCAACTGGCCGGCGATTCCCGCGTCCCGGATCGCGCGCCCCGCGAGGCCTTTCGCCAGCATGCTGGACTGTCAGCTCACCGAGACTTGGTCTGCAGTAGTTCGAGAACCATCTTCCGGGCTCCCGCTCTGGCCCTGCGCCGGAGTCCCCATGGACACCACCCCTGAAACATGTTTGACTGAATTCATGCCGCTCGCTGGCGTGCTGCTCCGACGCGTTCTCCTGACCTGCCTCGCGCTCCCCGCCTTCGCGCAGTGGGACGACACCCTGCTCAAGCCCTTCGTGATGAACCACCGCGCCGCGGCCGCATCCCCGGCGGACGTGTCTTTCCTCCTCGACGCGCCCGCCGGCAAGGATGGCTTCATCCGCGTCCGCAACGGCCACTTCGTCAAGCCCGATGGCCAACGCATCCGCTTCTGGGGCGTCCACCTCACCGATTGGAGCCGCGGCTCCGTCGAGCTGCCGCCCAAGGAAGACACGCCCATGTGGGCCGCCACCCTCGCCCGCTTCGGCGTCAACATCGTCCGCCTGCATTTCCTCGATCTCCCTTCGCCGCGCGGCATCGTCGATTCCACCCGCGCCGACAGCCGCGCCTTCGATCCGCGGCAGCTCGACCGCCTGGATTACGAGATCGCCGAGTTCAAGAAGCGCGGCATCTACGTCGACCTGAACCTCAACGTCGGCCGCTCCTACAAAGCCGGCGACGGCGTGCACGACTTCGACAAGATCCAGCGGGCCAAGGACCTCACCCTCTTCGACCCGCGCCTCATCGAGCTCGAAAAGGAATACGCCAAACAACTGCTGACGCACGTCAATCCCTACACCAGGACCGAGTATCGCAACGAGCCCTCGATCGCCATCGTGGAGCTGCTCAACGAGAACGCCATCTACCAGGGATTCCGCGCCCCGACCCCTTACTACGACCAGGAACTGACCGATCTCTACAACGCCTGGTTGCGCAAGAATCGCACGCCCGAGCAGCTCCAGAAACTGCGCGAAGAGGCGGGGCGCGAAGAGGCGGGCGTGGCAGCCGACGCGCCGGTCCCGCGCCTGGCCGGGAACCAGACCGCCGCCGCTCCCCAGGATCGCTATGAAATCGAAATCGCCTTCTTCATGGACCTGGAAAACACCTTCTACCAGGACATGAGCGGTTACCTCAAGAACACCCTGGGAGTGAAGGCGCCCATCACCGGCACCGCCGATCACAGCCACACCAGCAGCCCCTATACCATGCTGGCGTCGCTCTCCAAGCTCGATATCGTCGACGGCCACATCTACTGGCAGCACCCCGGATCGCCGCCGCCCGTCAACACCCCGATGGTCAACGATCCGCTGAACTCCACCGTGGTGCAACTTTCCCGCACCGCCTTCTCGGGCAAGCCCTACACCGTCAGCGAGACCAATCATCCATTTCCCAACGACTGGGCCAGCGAGGGCATCCCCATCATCGCGGCGTATGCCAGCTTCCAGGATTGGGACGCCGTCATTATGTATACCTTCGAACCCAAGCTCTCCCCGGACTGGAAGCCCTACATAGGCGATCCCTTCGATATCTCGCTCGACCCAATCCGCATGACCGAGATGGCCACCGGCGCGCTGACCTTCCTCCGCGGCGACGTCCGGCCCGCCCTCCAGACCGTGGCCCGGACCTACTCGCACGATGAGGTCGTCGCGAGCCGCAAGCTGCCGCGCACCGAAGCTCCCTATTTCACACCCGGCTTCCCGCTCGCGTTGCCGTTGCAGCACGCCGTGCGCATCCAGTCTCTCGACGGCCGGCCGACGGAAAAGTTCGCGGCGGTCGAAACCAACCCCATCGTCTCCGACACCAAGGAACTCTCCTGGTACACGTCTCCTGACAAAACTGGGCCAGAAAAGACCGGCCTCGTCACCGTAGACACCGCCCGCACCCAGGCGCTGATTGGGTTCGTTCCGTCCAATCACAAAGCCGTCCGCAACCTGAGCGCCGAGATTTCGAACCGTTTCGCCAGCATCGTGCTCTCTTCGCTCGATTCGAAACCCATCTCGAGTTCGGATAAAATGTTGCTGACCGCGGCCTGCCGTGCCGCCAACACCAACATGAAGTGGAATGACACCCGCACTCGATCGCAGGGGGGCGAGTCACCCAGCCTGATCGAACCGGTGGCCGGGACTATTACGCTGCGCAATCTGGAAGCCGCCCGCGAGGTCAGCATCTCCGCGCTGGATGGCAGCGGCCGCCCGATTGGCGACCCGATTGCCGCGAAAAAGACTGCCGAGGGATGGGCCCTCCGGCTCGGAGATCCCGTCACCACCTGGTACGTGATTACGAGGTAGCACAGGCATTCCTGCCTGTGTTCTTTTTTTTTATGAAACTGATCTTCACTCTCCTTCTTTCCGCCGCTGCCGCCGCTGTAAGCGCGGCCGACTACATCGTAGGCGCCGACCTGTCGTTCCTCAAACAAGCCGAAGACCGCGGCACGGTCTTCAAGGAAGACAACCAGTCCAAACCCGGCCTCCAGATCTTCAAGGACCACGGCTACAACTGGATCCGCCTGCGCGTCTTCCACACCCCCACCCAGCTCCCCAACAGCCTCGAATACACCATCGCCGAAGCCCAGGCGGCCAAAAAGCTCGGCTTCAAATTCCTGCTCGACTACCACTACTCCGACACCTGGGCCGACCCCGGCAAGCAGTTCCTCCCCAAGGCCTGGGAAGGAAAGCCGCATGCCGAAATGGTGCAGGCGCTATTCGAGTACACCCGGGACACCACCGCCGCTTTCCGCGATGCCGGCGTGCTGCCGGACATGGTCCAAATCGGCAACGAGATCACCAACGGCATGCTCTGGCCCGACGCCAGGCTGCCCGCCAATTGGGACAACTTCGCCGACTTCATCAAGGCCGGAATCGCCGGCGTCGAGGCCGGCAAGGGCAACCTGCCGCGCCCGCGCATCATGATCCACATCGATAAGGGCGGCGACAAAGTCGCGACCCGCGATTTCTTCGACAAGCTGAACACCTACAAGGTGAACTACGACGTGATCGGCCAGTCCTACTACCCGTGGTGGCACGGCAGCCTCAACGATCTCCGCGAAGAGCTGCTCGCCACCATCAAGGCGTACGGGAAGGACGTGATCGTTGTGGAAGCCGCCTACAACTGGACGCCCGGCAACTACCGCAACAAGCCGGGTCCGTTCCCCGAAACTCCCGAAGGGCAGAAGGCCTTCTGGGAAGAAGTCAACCGCACCGTCCAGGCCGCTCCGGACGGCAAGGGGATCGGCGTGTTCTGGTGGGAGCCGGCGGTCGCGGGCGGCACCGGAGCCCGCGGCTTCTTCGACCTCGAACACAACGTGCTGCCGGTGATCACTGTGTTCGACAAGTACACCCGGAGATAGGTGGGACAGGCCATCGTTTTCTAAGGAACATGTCGCTAAGCCACTGAATATAGGTTTGTTAGCGAATTCG
>OMOG01000783.1:7704-7959 GCA_900290305.1 Candidatus Sulfopaludibacter sp. SbA4 | reverse complement strand
ACCGGCCTGTTCCTTTACGTCTTGGCCCGCCCCGCGGGCAGCAGGCTTTTGTGGCCTGTCACCTGCCGGGCTCGCAGCGGTTTGAGATTGAATGACATGAAAAATTGGAACGATTCCCTGACCCGCCGCGGCCTGCTGGGCCGCACCCTCGGAGCCGCCGCGCTCGCTTCTGCTCTTCTCGAAGAGCAACTCCCGGCCCAGGCGCCGGCCGCGCCGCCGCGCATTCGCGACGCCTTCGACTTCGGCTGGAAATTC
>OMOG01000783.1:0-7694 GCA_900290305.1 Candidatus Sulfopaludibacter sp. SbA4 | reverse complement strand
GGCGCCGGAGGATGCGCGCCCACCGGCATCGGATGGTACCGCAAGCATTTCCACGTCCCGGCATCCTACAAGGGCCGCAAAGTCTCCGTCGAATTCGACGGCGTCTACCAGAACGGCGAGGTCTGGATCAACGGCCACTACCTCGGCAAGCGCCCCTTCGGGTACATCAGCTTCGCCTACGACCTCACCACTCACCTGAACGCCGCCGGCGACAACGTGATCGCCGTGAAGGTGGACAATTCCCGCCAGCCGTCTTCGCGCTGGTACACGGGGTCCGGGATCTACCGGCACACCTGGCTGGTCGCCGTGAGCCCCACCCACGTGGCGCATTGGGGAACGTTCGTCACCACCCCGCGCGTCTCGAAAGACGCCGCCACCGTTGAAGTGAAGACCCGCGTGCGCAACGAAGAAACCGCGCCCGCTGCCTGCACCCTGGTGAGCGCCCTGGTCGATCGCGATGGCAAGGTGGTCCAAACCGCGGAAGCATCGCAGCAAATCGGCGCCGGCGACGAGTACGAGTTCACCCAGCAGATCGCCGTCGAGAAACCCAGTCTCTGGAACCCCGGCGATCCGTATCTTTATACTCTGCGCAGCACCGTGCGGATCGGCCAGCGGGTGGCCGACGAGTGCGAGACGCCCTTCGGCATCCGCGAGGCCGTCTTCGACGCCAACCGCGGCTTCCTGCTCAATGGCGAGCATCTCAAGCTGAACGGCGTCTGCCTGCACCACGACGCCGGCTCCATGGGCGCCGCCGTCCCCGAGCGCGTTTGGGAGCGCCGCATGGAGGTGCTCAAAGGGATGGGCTGCAACGCCATCCGCACCAGCCACAATCCCCCCGCGCCCGAGTTCCTGGATCTCTGCGACCGCATGGGCTTCTGCGTGATGAACGAGGCCTTCGACGAGTGGAAGGCCGGCAAGGGCCAGGTCCGCGGCAACGGCTACTCGCTCTACTACGACGACTGGCACGAGCGCGACGTCACCGATTTCGTGCGCCGCGACCGCAATCATCCCTCCGTCGTATTGTGGAGCTGCGGCAACGAGATCAGCGACCAGCTCACGCCGCGCGGCGTCGAGCTCCTCCGCGACCTGCTGGCCATCTTCCACCGCGAGGACCCCACCCGCATGGTCACGGCGGCCTGCGACCAGATTGCCGCCGAGCCGCGATCGGCGCCGGTGGAGTTCCTCAGCCTGCTGGACGTGGTGGGCTACAACTACGCCGACCGCTGGCGGGAGCGCCGCGAGCTTTACTACAGCCTCGACAAACAGGCGCACCCCGGCTGGCGCATGATCGGCACCGAAAGCTCGGGCATGGGCGGACCGCGCGGCGACTATCGCGGCCTCGTGCCCCCCGTTCCGGGCCAGGCTGCAACGGTGGTGGCAGTTGCCGGCCCGCCGCCCCCGATGGGCGGCCGCGGGTTCGGCCGCGGATTCCGCGGGCTCGACACCGAGCAACTGTGGAAGTTCGTCAGCATTCACGACTACGTGGCCGGAGACTTCATGTGGACCGGCATCGACTATCTCGGCGAATCCGGCTGGCCCAATCACGGCGCCACCGCCGGCTGCATCGATACCTGCGGCTTCCCCAAAGACGGCTACTACTTCTACCAGAGTCAGTGGACCGAAAAGCCCATGCTGCATCTTTTCCCGCACTGGAACTGGAAGGGGCGCGAGGGACAGTTCCTGCCGGTGGCCTGCTACACCAACTGCGACTCGGTCGAGCTGTTCCTCAACGGCAAATCCGTGGGCGCGAAAGGCTACGTGTTTCCGCGCTACGGCATGCAGGGGCGCTACGGACAGTACGCGCCCGGCGCCAACGCCTCCATTCGCACCACGTCCGACCTGCACCTCGCCTGGGACGTACCCTACGAGCCTGGCACTCTCCGCGCCGTCGGCACCAAGGGCGGGCAGCCCGTCGTCACCGTCGAGATCACGACCACCGGCGACCCGGCCGCCATCGGCTTATCGGTGGACCGCGAGACCATCCGCGCCGGCCGCCGCGACGTCGCCCAAATCACCGCGAAAGTGCTCGACGCTCAGGGACGGATGCATCCCGATGCGGATCACGAGATCGCGTTCGAGATCCAGGGCGAGGGCCGTCTCATTGGCGTCGATAACGGCGACCCGTCCGACCAGGAGGACTACAAGGGCAAGCAGCGGAAATGCTTCCACGGCATGTGCCTCGCGGTTGTGCAATCCACCGCCACCGCCGGCGCGATCCGCGTGACCGCCACCGCGCCCGGCCTGAAGCCCGCCACCCTGACCGTCCGGACCACGTCGTAGCTGTGCTTGAGTCGGCCAGTCTTGGTGCGGCGGGCTTCAGCCCGCCTGCATCGCCTCCCGGACTTCCGCTGCGTTCATCGCCTCCCGGACTTCCGCTGCGTTGCGATACCTGGCGTTGCGGTCGATCTCCAGCAGCTTCTCGATCACGGGCTCCAACCGCGCCGGCAGATCCGGCATCGGGGTGCCGCGAAGGAACAGTTGGCCGGTCAGCATTTCATACAGCACTACTCCGAACGAGTACAGATCGGCGCGGCCATCCACGGCCTCTCCCAAAACCTGCTCCGGCGCCATGTAGGCCAGGGTTCCCAGGATCGTGCCGGGCATGGTGACGAAAGTCGCTACCGTAGGCATTTCCTCCCCCCGGGCAGCCGCGGCAGCAAGCTGCGTGTCGTGGCGGCTCTTCATTTTCGCAAGGCCGAAGTCGAGCACCTTCACCACCCCTCGCCGGGTGATAAACAGGTTGCCCGGCTTGATGTCGCGATGTACGATCCCCGCCTTGTGCGCCGCCTCCAGGGCGCTCAAGACCGGAATCGCAATGCACAGTGCTTCATCGAGTCCCAGGCGGCCGGCCTGAATCCGCTCGCTGAGCGTCACGCCCTCGAGCAGTTCCATCGCCAGGAACGGGCGGTTTCGCCAGCGGCCCGCCTCGAACACCGTGCAGATATTGGGATGAATCAGCGCGGAGGCTGCCTGCCCCTCGCGCTCGAAGCGCAGCAACGCCTCCCGGTCGTCCAGGTATTTCTCGGCGATCAGCTTCAGCGCGGCGAACCGGCCGAGATAGGTATCCTGCGCCTTGTACACCGTCCCCATGGAGCCGCTGCCCAGTTCCGCGAGGATGCGGTATTTGGAAACGAGTTCGCCGATCACTGCTTACCCCAATTCTTTGCGGAACCCTATTGTAAGCCCATGCGGCACCAGCCTCGGTACGCGGGCACAGTACTCGTCGAAGGCCGGGCCGAACCGCGAGCGCAGTTCCTTTTCCTCCAGCCGGATCACCACTTGCAGCAGGATCACGCTGGCCGCGAAAAGTACGTACGACGAAAGGTAGTTGCTGAACAGCGCCCAGCCCAGGATGGCCACCAGGATCTGGAGATAGCGCGGATTGCGGACCCTGGCGTACGGCCCATCGGTCAGCAGGTGCACCGGATACTTGTCCGGCGCGAGTTCCGGCATGCCGGTCAGAATCTTCCCGGTCAGGTGCCGCGAGACCCGCGCGCGCATGGCTACGGACAGTGCGATCAGCAAAAGCCCCGGGACGAGGAAAGCTGGCCGGCTCCCGAATTCCACCGCGAGCAGCGGCTTGCGAAGCAGGTAGAAGAGGTAAGCCAGGAGAGTCAGGCCGGCCAGGTGAACGGCGATCGTCTTGCGCGGCCCGATCCGGCGCCAGAAGTGAATGAGCGGGTGAATGGAACACCAGTACAGCAGCCCGCCGGGCATCAACATCAACAGCAGGAGCGCGGCATAGTAGCGAACGGCGTCCATGGACTACGTCTCGTCTTTCTCCACGGGCTGAACGCTGGCTGGATGCAGTACACTCAGCCCCTTGAACCGCTTGAAGTCACGAACGTTAATCGTCAGGATTTGTGGAACACCGTGAACGTACATGCCCGCAGCAAGCCGGGCATCGTGGACCTGCACGCCTTTGACTTCGTGCTCCACAAGGAGCCGCCGCCATGAGTCCGAAGCTATTCTTGTCGAGCGGACGGGTCGAAGCGTTCCAGAACTCGCCCAACGTTTGCGACGTGCAGCAAAGGCGGATGCCCTGCCGCTTGAATGCGATCGGCGCGGCCCGAATTGCCGGGGACTGTGGGTCACCACGCTGGCTCATTCGCAGCAGAATGTTGCTGTCGAGCAGACACGCTGGGCCAGTCATCAGTCGTGGTCCTGGTACAGGCTTTCACGCGAAAACGCCTCCTCGGGCAGAATGGGAATTTTGTGCGAGAACTGCGCCATGTGGTCCAGCGTTTTCTCGAACTCTTCCAAGTTTTGATTCTCAGGTTCGTGCGGCGCCGGCAGGGCGGCCTCTTCCAGGAGGGCGGCAGCGTAGGACGGCACGTCCATGCCGCGCGCCCGGGCTAGGACGGCGAGCTCGGTCTGAACCTCAGGCTTGACCTCAATAGTGATGGTCATCGGCGACTCTCTTCGTTCAGTATAGCCGCCATTCCGGCTGTGGTGTCACCGCTTCGCATAGAATCGCAAAACGCGAACCGGGAACTTCCCGCGAAGCGGGCAAATGACGGGGACCGGAAGAGTGGTGACCGTCAGGTTCACGGCGATTGTGTTGCACGGCCCGCAGCAGCCCGCCATGGAAACTCGGTTCCTGGGGATTCTGCGTTACGGCTTCAATTTGCTCCAGGAGTGATCCAAAGTTCATGCGGTCCGAGATCTAGCCGTTGGCCGAGCACTTCTGCAAACTCAGGCGGCTCGGCCGGTCCGCCATTCGGCGGCCCAATATACAATCGTTGAACCCGGATCAGCTCCAGGTCCGGTCCCAGCCTCTTTGCGAATCCCACTGGGTCGTTGCATCGGTGAAGAACTCACCCTGCCGGCACAGGGGACGAATCGCTTCTTCATGGACTTTGACGCCCATGCCGGGCTTCATCGGGACGTCGATGTAACCGTTTTTCACCAGGGGCCATGCGTCGGATATGTCTTTGTACCACGGCATCTCCGGCTGGTGCCATTCATAAGCGATAAAGTTTTCGGTGGCGGCGATCGCCTGTACGCCGGCGATGTAGCCGATCGGAGTAGACGCGCAGTGGACCATCATCCCGATCGAATATCTTTGCGCCAGGTCGCCCATCTTCTTCAGTTCGAGGCAGCCCCCGGTCACCGCGGGATCCGGGTGGATATAATCGACTGCGCGCGCCTGACAGAGCTTCTCGAAGGATTCCGCCAGATATACGTCTTCGCCGGTCAACGTCGGAACATCGAGCGCGTCGGTGATGGTCTTCCACTCCTCCGTCCGGTACCACGGAACCATGTCCTCCAACCAGGCCGGATTGTACTTCTGCAGCGCCCTCCCGAGTTTGATGAGGCTGTTGATTCCGAGGTGTCCGAAATGGTCGAACGCCAGAGGAATGTCCATGCCCATGATCTCGCGAACCTGACCAACGTAATCAGCCACGAGTGCACACCCCTTCTCGGTGAGCTCGTATGCCGTCATGTAGTTCTCAACCGTGTCGCCCCCGCCCCACGGACCGTCCATGGGCGCCTGGAAAGTGCCCGGCGTGCCTCTGAGAATTTCCTCCGCGCCCAGGTCCGTTTTGAGCATCGTAAACCCCATTTCGGCCCGCGCCTTGAGGTCTTTACCGATCTCTTTCGGGTCGTCCGAGCGCACCGGAGTCTCGCTGTACATCCGGACCTTGTCACGGTACTTTCCCCCGAGCATTTGATGAACCGGCACGCCATACGCCTGGCCGGCGATATCCCAGCACGCCTGTTCCACCGCGGTCACGCCGCCTCCCTGCCGCGCTTGCCCGCCAAACTGCTTGATCTTGCGGAAAATCTTCTCGACGTTGCAAGGATTCTCGCCGAGGATCCGGCTCTTCAGCATAAGAGCGTATGGGGGTACGCCGCCGTTATACATCTCGCCGTAACCCGAGATCCCCTGATTGGTATCGATGCGCACGAGAATCTGGCCGCCCAACACACCGCCCCTGCCCGCCGGCGCGGGATAAGCCTGTCCTCCCGTAGGCGCATTGGCCGGCCTTCCCCCGCGACCGCCACCACCGCGGCCGCCACCACCGCCTTGACCTCGGTTCTGACTCAGAACGGCGATGCGCATGTCGGTGATTTTCAGGTCCGACGGTTTCGAATTCCGGTTGACATTCTGGGGATAGGCTTCCAAGTCCGTGAAGAGGCCAAGTCCTGCAGCCATGCCTCCCGTTTTCAGAAACGAACGCCGCCCAAACAGATCGTTCTTCGAAGACATATGCCCTGCTCCTTTCTATCTGACTCTCAACCAGGATCACTGAATGACATGGCGACGATTCAGATCTCCCTTTTCGACTTATGCGGGGACGTTCGCCCGGCCTGCGGCGAAACTCGACTTGGGTCCCCGTACCCCTTCCGAAGACGAAGCCCGAGCCCCTGCAGCCCGGCCCAAGCTGGGGTCGGGACCATTATATCGATACCCGGTGACAGGTTAACATCAATCAAATTCCACTCCGAAATCCCGATTGAATCCAAGCTTCCGGCATTAGCCGGTATTGTGGCGGGCGGCGCGGCCAGTCGCCTGCCGCGCCGTAACCATTCCCCAGATTGTGTAAACCGAGCTGAATTGCGGCACGCATGCAGTTGCGTCCAAACAGATCAGGAAACTACATGCGGTCAAAGAAGATCTTGAACCTGTCGCCACCGCTCGCCAGGGTTGCCGATTTCGGTCATCGACTTGCCGATGGGCTGCTCTCTGTCGCCCTTGCGGGCTGGATAAAGGAGTTCTCAGGCTCCAGTGGCCGGCATGTGGTGGCATCAGCCGGTTACAATGGAGAAGTCCTTCCATGGTGAAAGCCCAGGCTGCATCCAGCGCCGCGCAAGCCGGCAGCCCGCCCCGTGACCGATTTGCCAGGTACGCCTGGGGCGTGCTGGCGTACAACGTGGCGGTGATCCTGTGGGGCGCGTACGTGCGCGCCAGCGGATCGGGCGCGGGCTGCGGCAATCACTGGCCGCTGTGCAACGGAGTGGTGACGCCGCACTCGCCCACGGTCGCGACCCTCATCGAATTCACGCATCGCGCCATGACCGGACTCGATACGCCGCTGGTGGCGCTGCTCGCGATCTGGGCGTTCCGAGCCTTTCCGCGCCGGCATGCGGTGCGCCGGGCGGCGGTGCTGTCGGCGGTCTTTCTGGTGATCGAAGCGCTCATCGGCGCGGCGCTGGTGCTGCTGGAGCGGGTGGCCAGGAATGCTTCGGCCTACTGGCAGTCCATGCACCTCATCAATACCCTGACGCTGTTGGCGTTCCTCACGCTGACGGCGTGGTGGGCCGCGGGCAAGCCCGCCCCGGAGTTTGAATATTTTCCGCGGGGGCGTGCCGCCTGGATGGCGGCCGTGAGCCTTGCCGTTGTGGCGCTGCTGAGCGTGAGCGGCGCGATCGCAGCGTTGGGCGACACGCTTTTCCCGGCGGCGTCGCTGGCCGCCGGTCTGGCGCAGGATTGGGATCCGGCCGCCAACATCTTCCTGCGGCTGCGCGCGCTCCATCCGCTGATCGCCGCGGGGGCTGGTGCGTGGCTGTTGTTCTTCGCGGTCTCGATGGCGTCGCGGCGCCCCGGCGTTCGCACTCTAGCCTGGACGATGACGGCGTGCCTGGGGGCGCAGTTGCTGGCGGGCGCGGTCAACCTGGTGCTGCTGGCGCCGGTGTGGATGCAGATGGTTCACCTGCTGCTGGCCGACCTGCTGTGGATCTCGCTGGTT
>OMOG01000195.1:7523-7814 GCA_900290305.1 Candidatus Sulfopaludibacter sp. SbA4 | reverse complement strand
ATCATCGCTGCCGGCACGCGCGTCGGCCGCTTCATGCTGCAGGAGCTGCTGGGCCATGTGTCGCAGCCGCTCGGCCGCACCAGTTGGATGCCGGGGATGATGGCCACCAGCGCGTGCATCGTCGCCGGATGGGGCTACTTCCTGATTCAGGGCGTGCGCGACCCGCTGGGCGGCATCAACTCCCTGTGGCCCATTTTCGGCATCGCCAACCAATTGCTGGCCGCCATCGCGCTGTGCGTGGCCACCACCATCCTGCTCAAGATGCACGGCGCGAAGTACATGTGGATCACC
>OMOG01000195.1:0-7513 GCA_900290305.1 Candidatus Sulfopaludibacter sp. SbA4 | reverse complement strand
TGGCAGAAGATCTTCTCGCCCATCCCGGCCATCGGCTTCCTGACCCAGGCGGACCGGCTGGAATCTGCCGTGCGGGCGGGCGCCGCGGCCAACACGGCTGCCACCCAGACCCTGATCTTCAACGCGCGCCTGGACGCCG
Organism: Candidatus Sulfopaludibacter sp. SbA4; assembly: GCA_900290305.1. Lineage (GTDB taxonomy): Bacteria > Acidobacteriota > Terriglobia > Bryobacterales > Bryobacteraceae > OMOG01. Next base: position 7,374 of record OMOG01000195.1, on the reverse strand, counting down.
CAATGTGCGGCCTCCTCCTGGTGCTCGTGGCGACCATCCTGCTCGATTCCGTCCGCGTCTGGATCGGCATCCTGCGCGGCACCAGCGAGGCCCCTGTTCGCGAGGCTCCGTTCGTGCTTTCGCGGTTGCAGACGGAGGAGTTATGAAGCGCTTTGGAAAGCTGGTGTGGGCGCTGCTGCGCGAACTGGCGGACGAAAACGCCTACCAGCGCCACCTGGAAGCGCACGGCCGAGAGCACTCGGGTGAGGAGTGGCGCCGCTTTTCCGAGGAGCGCCTGCGCGCGAAATACGCCCGCGCCAAGTGCTGCTGAGGTGGGACAGGCCTCCCGGCCTGTCTTGAGCCAGTTCCGCTCCTAACCCGGATTTCTCACACTCGGCCGGCCGGTGCGGCGCAGGCACTCGTGCCTGCCGTGTCGAGACTCGTCTCGACACCTCTTCCCGGTTGTGACACACTCGTGCCTGCCGTGTCGAGACTCGTCTCGACACCTCTTCCCGGTTGTGACACACTGTCGGAGGCAGGCGTCGGCATGAGTGCCGACGCGGCAGGCACGAGTGCCTGCGCCACGTCACTGCACCCGAACACTGTGAGAAATGGCGGCTAATGCTTTCGAATCGTGATCACGAGCTTCGCGGTGCCCGTGCCGGTCCCGTTCGTCGCCCCGATGGTGACGGTAGTCGTACCGGCGCTCTGCGGAGTCCCGCTGATCTTTCCCGTCTTCGTATTCACTGAGAGTCCGGCAGGCGGGCCCGTCGCGCTATAGCTGGTGGGATTGTGGCTGGCTGTGATCTGATAACTGAAGGACCTCCCTACGGTCCCGGATGCCTTCAGTGAGCTGGTGATCACCGGCGCAGGGTTGGCCGGCAAAATCCCCAGGACGCCAACTCCTGTCGGGGTACCGACGTACACCTTCCCGTTCGCAATCGTCGGCGTGATGAACTTGTTTCCCCCTCCGAAATGGTCGCGGCCACTGGCGGCCTGGTTGCTGTTGTACAGCTCGTTGAGGTCCATACCGTAGGCATGGAGGGTCGCCGTGCCGGTGTTCTCCACCGCCCAAATGATCGGGTTGGTTGCCGTACTGCTGCTAGCCGAAATACTCGGCGTGGCGCCGGGATAACCGTAGCTCGTCGTCGACGTCCACGCGGGCGGAGTCACCAGCGTGGCATTGGAGAATTGATACCCCTTGATCACGTCGTTCACCCCGCCGTAGTACAGGTGTCCATTGAAGTACGCCGGCATCGCCCATTCGCCGCCCGGGAGCGCGCCCACCAAATCCTGGTAATTGCTGTCCGTGCTCGGGTTGAACTTCCCCATGTTGTCGCGGTCCACCAGGTAGATATGCTGGTCCTTGCCGGCGCCCACGGCCAGATGACGCGTCACGCCGTGGGAATCGGTCATGTCGGGCAGCACCAGCGCTCCCCCAGAGCCGAAGTCCACGTCCCCGTTGCTTTCATTTACCGTGTTGGCCATGGTGAAATAGTCTGCCACGGCCAGGTTGGTTAGAACGCTTGAGGTGTTTTGGACCGATAGTTTCAGGAACGCGTTGCCGTAATCTCCCTGGCTGGGAAATCCGTTGGTCAGGGCCGTATCGAAGGTACCGTTGGCCGCCAGGAAATAGATATAGCCCTTCGCATCCGCGGCCGGTCCCGCTCCCGCCATCCACACCGATCCCTCGTTTCCGTTCGGAGTGAAATCGAACACACTGGTCTGCGCCAGCGTATTCTCGTTGTAACCAATGACCCATCCGGTATAAGGCGCATCGTCGCAGTGCGAAGCCCAACTGGTATACACGACTCCATTCAGCAACAGCAGCGCGGCCCGGTCCTTGTACTGCTTGGGGTCAAAAACCACCGACGTGCCATTCGAATTGTCGCCCAAGCCGGGGTAAGTGGCCTGAACCTCCTGAGGGCCGGAGAACTCCTCCGCCCCGGTGGTCAGGTCGAGCGCGTGCAGCCGCTGGTGATAGTTGCCCGACGTGTCCTTCGACATCGCCACCACGTAAATCGTGCCGTGAGGACCGATGCTCCGGTCAATTACCGGTGTGGACGTCACGCCGATCTCGGGGCTCACCTGGCCGCAACCCCGATCGTCCGAGGAGGTCTCGCCCGATTTGAGCATCGAGGCTTTCCAAAGCTGCGTGCCGGTGTCGGCATCGAATGCATAAACGCTGTCGTGCTCGGTAGCCACGTAAAGCGCGTTGTGCGTTCCCTGCGCCGGGAAGTTTACCGCCGAGAGGTACAACGGCTGGGCATCGACTCTCCCATCGGTCGTAATGACAAATAACTTGCCAAACGTATTAACGGATACATTCGACGGCGTCAGGATCGTCTCGTTCGCATTCTGGCCGGTGCGTGCGTTATCGTTGTGGTAAGTTGTAACATCCGCTGCGAAGGCACAAACGGCAGCTAGCAGTGCGGGACACCATCGCTTCATCTTCCCTCCTCCGATGCAATGAGTATACCCTCTTGACACTGCTAGCTCCACGTTATCCCGCGATCTAAGGGATCTACCGGGGATCGCTCTTTCGTCGCATTTGACTGCCTGGGATGGCAAGCGTAGATTGGTTATGGGAGCGATGGCCTTCCAGGATGTTCCTATGGCAGTAGAAATCTCTTCGACCCTTCCTGACAATCTGGCATTGGAGCGTTTCTGCCGCCGACACCACATCGTCCGGCTGTCCGTCTTCGGCTCCGCTGCGAGGGAAGAGATTCAGCCGCAGAGCGACGTGGATTTCCTGGTGGAGTACGAAGCGGGACATCGTCACAGCCTGGTGGCGCTGCAACAGATGGAAGATGAGCTCTCCGAGTTGTGCGGGGGACGGAAAGTGGATCTCGTGAATCCCCGCTACCTAAATCCTCGTCTCCGCGACCGGATCCTCGCCGAAGCCCGGCTACAGTATGCAGAAGGATGATCTGGTCTATGTGGGTCACATGCTCGATATGTCCCGCAAAGCCCTCGAACTCGCAAAAGGCAAATCGCGGGAAGATTTCGACCGGGACGAAGCGCTGTCAATCGCGCTGACTCATTTGCTCCAGGTTGTCGGCGAGGCCGCACGCAGGATCAGTAGAAGCTTTACCGAGGAGCACCCCGAGATTCCTTGGCGAGCGATTGTGGGTATGCGGAACAAAGTAGTTCACGACTACCTGTATGTAGATGAAGATGTCGTGTGGGATGTGATCACGGGCGATCTCGAGCCTCTGGTAGCCAGCCTTGCCAAGCTCTTTTAAACCGCCTTGCCCCGCCCCTCAGCTTCCCACCACGCCCGCCAGCGGACTGCTCGCGCTGGCGTACAGCTTCTTCGCCATGCGCCCGGCTTCATAAGCCAAGCGTCCCGCTTCCACCGCCAGGTTCATGGCCCTCGCCATCTTCACGGAGTCTTCCGCCGCCGCGATCGCGGTGTTCATGAGCACGCCATCCGCCCCCAGTTCCATGGCGATCGCCGCGTCCGACGCCGTGCCTACGCCCGCATCCACGATCATGGGCACTTCCGTAATCATCTCGCGCAGGATGCGCAGGTTGGCCGGGTTCTGCACCCCCAGCCCCGACCCGATGGGCGCCGCCAGAGGCATCACCGCCGCCGCGCCCGCATCCATCAGCCTGCGCGCGTTCACCACGTCGTCATTGGTGTACGGCAGCACCACGAACCCCTCCTTGACCAGGATCCTGGTGGCTTCGAGCAGCCCGGCATTGTCCGGAAACAGCGTCTTCTCGTCCCCGATCACCTCGAGCTTGATCCAGTTGGAAAGCCCCACCTCGCGCGCCAGCATGGCCGTCCGCACGGCGTCGTCGGCGGTGTAGCACGCGGCCGTGTTGGGGAGAATGAAGATGCGCGAGCGGTCGATATAGTCAAGCAGCGATTCCTTGGAACGGTCGGTGAGGTTGACGCGTCGCACCGCCACCGTCACCATCTCCGCCCCCGAGGCTTCGTGGCACCGCTGCATCTCCTGAAAGCTTCGGTATTTCCCGGTTCCCACAATCAGGCGCGAACGGAATTCGCGCCCCGCGATTCGTAACGTGTCCGGCATTCTTTTATTGTAGAGTGGCACAGGCAACTTGTCCGTGCCCGGATTCCTGCCTGGGTTCCCCCTACCCCGTCCACTTCACGCTGTGATCCGACATCACCGCCCGCGTCTCCGCCGGAGAATCGGTGCGGAAATGCGACCAAGGACCCGGGATCCACGGGTATCGCTCCAACACCGACTCGTCCACCGTCACGCCGAGCCCGGGCGCGCGCGGCACTACCAGGTGGCCGCGCTCGATCTTCAGCGGCTCCGTCAGGATCTCGGCCGCCAGCGGGAACGGATACATGCCCGCCCGCCCCGGGCTCGAGTAGCAGGGATATTCCAGCCACTCGGCCACCGCTTCCGGCCAGCAGATCCCCAGGTGCGCCGCGGCCATCACCTCCAGCGCCGTGCCCCAACTGTGGAACGCGAAGCGCAAGCCCTGGCGCGCGATCTCCGCGAGGATGCGCCGTCCCAGCGAATAGCCGCCTTGGCAACAGACATCCATCTGCACGTAGTCCACCGCCTGGGTCATGATCAGGTCGAGATAGCGCTCCTCGCTCGGCTCGTGCTCGCCGCCCGCCAGCGGCACGATGTCCTTCTCTTTGAGCTGCAGGTAGGCGGCGTGATCGTCCGGCGGCATGGGCTCTTCCAGCCACGCGATGTCGTACTCCGCCATCTGCCGCGCCAGTTGCTCGATGGTTTCCAGGCTGTAACTGCGGTCGCCCATCCGCCACCACGTGTGCGCATCCACCATCAGCTCGAAATCCGGTCCCACCCAGTGCCGCATCTGGCGCACCGTCTCCAGGTCGCCCTCCGGACCCAGCGCCGGCCGCATCTTGTACGCGCGGAAACCCAGTTGCGCCACCGCCGCCGCCTCCGCCGCGTATGCCTCCGGCGGCATGTACATGCCCGCGCTGCCGTAGAGCCGGATGTGGTCGCGCACCCGCCCGCCGATCAACTCCGAAACCGGCACGCCGCGAGCCTTGCCCGCCAGGTCGTAGAGTGCGATCTCCGCGCAGCAATAGATTTTGGCCAGCTCCGGGTCGGAGCCCGGGCCCTCCAGAAACTGCACCCGGAGTGCGTCGGGGTCCGCCAGCGTCCGGTCCTGCAGGAACGGAGCGATCGTCTGTTCGATCGCCTGCCGGGCCTGTTCGCTGCCGGGCCCCGGCGCGTAGCCCACCAGTCCGTTGTCCGCCTCCACGCGAATGAACATGGCGTCGCGTTTCAGGATGGTGCGTTCGCCGCCATAAAACGGCAATCGTATCGGTTCTGCGAACGGATACGAGAGAAGGTGCGATCGTACGCTCGAGAGCTTCATGAGGACGCGGAATCAGGATAACATGTACCGCAGCCGCGGCCGTTCGATTGAAGCGCAAAGGCCGCGGCGCGGCACCATACGGGACAGGAACCGATCGCGCCGCGGCCGTTTTGCGCGAGTTCCTTAGGAGTTGGCCCCATCACTGCACCGTCCAGTACCCCGCGCGCGTCCGCGCCTGCAGTTCGGGACGCCCCCTCACGGCGACGCGGATCGGGTGGAACGTTCCCGGAGTGCCGGCCTGCGGCTGGTAGGTCAGGATGTACTGGCGGTGAACCTCCGCGCCCACCGCCTGGATGGCCTCTTCCAGGCCGCTGCGTTTCAGGAAGTTGATGGTGCGCGCGCCCGTCGCCTTCGTGAACAGCTCCGACACATCCGGCTTGGTCAGGTGGTAGGCCTCCTGCATGGCGACAATCAGGGAGGAAATCGGGTCCATGGGCAGCGCGGTCGGCGGCAACACCTCGCAGTGCTTCCCCCACTTGTCGCAGTTCGTGGTCTTCGGGCGGGCGGTGAATGCCGTGAGCATCGGAGAGTAGGTCAGCCAGTAGACCAGGGCATTCTGGCGCTCCACCTCCCGCACCACGTCCGGCAGTTTGACGGTGGCCGAGCGCACGCGTTTCTCGGCGATCACCAGGATGATGCGCCGGCGGTTGGCGGGCTGCTCGCGCAGCATATGCAGCGCTTCCATGACGGCATCCAGCGCGACGCCGCCGTCCCCATTCACCCTGAGGCTGCGCATGGCCTTCTTCAGATCGTCGGGATCGCTGGTGAAGTCCTGCTGCAGGTGCACGTCGTCGCTGAACGTGATCACGGCCGTCTCCCCGGCGTTGCCGGCCAGGACCTGCGAGAACAGGATGCCGCTGCGGCCAAGCTTGTCCAGGATCGCCTCGGAATTCGCGCTGGTCTGGACCGCCACCACCAGCGAGATCGGATACACCTCGTAATCCAACTGTGTCGGCTGGGGCACATTGTTGTCGAAGAGAACCAGGTCCCGAGCCTCGATCCCGTCCACGAAATGCCCCTTGGCGTCGGTGACCGTGGTGGGTGCAACCACAAGCGGAACAGTGCTCTTGAACTGCCCCCAGGCAGCAGCGGCAGCCAGCAGAAAAGTGGCGAGGCGGCGCATCGCGGGAAAACCTAGCAATTCACGGACACATCTTTTGTACTCAAGATCTCTTCCACATGATAAGGGCAGGTTTCTGCGAAAGTCTTGCTATCGAATCCGGTCTCTTTAATCGCTCGCAGAACGGCCTCGGTGTAGGCTTCGGGAAGAACCTCGCGCAAGTAAGGCCGCAGACTGGGGCTTTGCTTCAGAAGCCGCTCGATCCTGCTCCGTTGCAGTGCGATCGTGGCTTGCCAACTCTTCGACCTCTTGCCAGGTTGGAGATCCCACTTCAACAAATGACAGATGAGAACCGAAAGGCGGCTCTCGAGAGCGTTCTTCTCCCTCCTGCCCAAGTCTTCCACCTCCTCCACCAGAGTCACAAGATCAATCTCCCCGAACTCGCCACGACGCAACCGATCGGAGGTCTCTTGGGTCCACCGATAGAAATCCGCCTCATACAACTTCATAGCTGCATTTTACGCCATGGACGAGCAGCGGGCCCTTAACGCGCTCCCTCACATCGTGCCGGCGCGGCCTGCCCGCCAGAAAGGGGGGCGGGAGGCAGCGGCGGCGGCCAGCAGGAGAGCGGCGAGTCGGCGCATCGCGGGGAAACCTGGCACGCAAGCTGCCGAATGCCCTCCACGCCCGACGAAATCCGTTAAGATCGAAGGCGACGCCATGCCCATCAAGCGGCTCACTCTCAAGAAGCTATTATCGTTCAACGACAGCACCGTCGAACTCGGCCAATTGAATGTCTTGATCGGTGCAAACGCCGTCGGAAAGAGCAACCTGATTGAGGCGATCGCGCTGTTGCGGGCGGCGCCGACGGTTTTGGCGAACGAGATTCTCCGCGGTGGCGGGATCCGGCAGTGGCTTTGGCTCGGCGACCGCGTGCCGCCGATCGCTACAATCGAGTGTGAATTGGTCCTGCCGGGAGGAAGCCGATTCGGCCC
>OMOG01000030.1 GCA_900290305.1 Candidatus Sulfopaludibacter sp. SbA4 | reverse complement strand
GGCCCCGTGATCACCAGGTCGCCCAGCGATTCAAAATAGTGGTACGAATCGTTCTCCTCCAGGAACCGCCGCGCCTCCGGATTGCGCCGCAGCGTATCGCCATCCGCCACCGCGCCCGCCGCATCCGTGGGACCGTCGCTTCCGTCCGTCCCCGCGCTGAACACCACCACGTTCGCGAGGCCCGCCACGTCTATCGCCGCCGCCAGCACGAATTCCTGGTTCCGCCCGCCCAGCCCTCCGCCCTTCAACGTGACGGTGGTCTCTCCCCCCGTGATAATGCACGCCGGCGCCTTCACCGGCTTCCCCGCCAGCACCACCTCGCGCGCGATCGCCGCGTGCATGCGGGCGATCTCGCGCGTCTCGCCCTGGACCTCGCTGGCCAGCACCAGCGTCCGGTAGCCCAGTTCCCGGGCCCGCCGCTCGGCCGCACGGAGCGCCAGGCGATTGCTGCCCACCACCGTGTTGCGCACACGCTGGAACACCGGGTCGGCCGGCTTCGGCGTCTCCGCGATCTCGCCGCGCATACCCTGCTCGATGCGCTCCCGCACGCTCGCCGGCACCTTCCCGAAGATCCCGTACTTCTCCAGGATCCCGGCGGTGTCGCCGAACGTCGATGCATCGGGCGCCGTCGGCCCGGAGCCGATCACGTCCAGGTCGTCGCCGATCACATCCGAGAGCAGCAGCGCTTCCACCGCCGCCGGCGCTGCCAGGAGCGCCAGTTGCCCGCCCTTGATGCGCGAGATGTGCTTGCGAACCGTGTTGATCTCGTGGATATTCGCTCCGCAAGCCAGCAGCAGCCGCGTGACCGATTGCTTCTCTTCGAGCGTGACCGGCGCCGCCGGCAGCGGCATCAGCGCCGATCCGCCGCCGGAGATCAGGCACACCACGGCGTCGTCCTTCTGCGCGTCCGCGGCGATCTGCGCGATCCGCGCGGCCCCGGCCACGCCGCGCTCGTCGGGAACCGGGTGGCCGCACTCGTTCAGCTCGATCCGCCGCAGCCTGGCCACGTGCCCGTACTTCACGTTGATCAGCCCGCCCGCGATGCGCCGGCCCAGCACCCGTTCGGCGGCCTGCGCCATGGACGCTCCGGCCTTGCCCGCGCCAATTACGTAGATGTTGCGGAATCGCGACGCGTCCCACCCGCGGAGATGCCGCTCGACGGCTCCCGCCGGGTCGGCAGCCGCGAGCGCCGCCCGGAAAATAGCGAGCGCATGCTTGCGCAGGGCTTTAGTCGCCACTGTTCACCAGCTTTCTGCTGAAGAGGGCCGCGGCTTTCTCCGCGCTCTCCGCCACCTCTGCGCTCTCGATCTTTGATTTTGGTTTTCTCCGCGTCTTCCTCAGCGTGCTCCGCGCCTCCGCGTCAAGTACACACGTGTTCATCGCGGCGCCCTTATTTGAACTTCGGATGCCGCACGATCGCTTCCACCGTGACCTCCGGATCGTCGCTCTCGATGGCGATGTGAATATCGGCGATCCGGTAGACCTCCCGCCGGGCCTCGTACAGCGCCGCGAACTTTTCCGGATCCTGCGCCAGCGGCCGATGCGAAGTCTTCGCCACCCGCCGCTCGACCACGGGGAACGGGCAATCCAGCCACACCGCGATCCCGTTGTCCGCCAGCAATTGCCGGTTGCCTTGCTCCGCGAAAGCGCCGCCCCCCAGCGCCAGCACCGACGGCCGCCCGCGCTCGATCCAGCGGAAGTGCTGCAGGATGATGCCGGTCTCGATCCGCCGGAATTCCGCCTCGCCGCGCTCCGCGAAAATCTCCGCGATCGTCATCCCCTCCGCCGACTCGATCTCCTCGTCGGTATCGAAGAAACTCCATCCCAGCCGGTGCGCCAGGTGCCGGCCCACCGTGGATTTGCCCGAGGCCATGAAGCCCACTACGTAGATGCCGGGCGTGCGTTTGAGCTTGAGGTTCATGCTGTTTCGTTCATCTCCGCCATGCGCGCTTCGACGATCCCCGGGAACAGCCGCGCCGCCGCCACCAGGAACCAGCCCACTGCCGGCGCGAGCACGGTGCGGGCCTCCCGTTCCACGCCGCGCCGGATCGCCACCGCGCACTCCTCGGCGGTGATCGCCGCGCGCCGCGCCCGCATCACCTTCTCCGGCGCCTGCCCCGACGTCACGTGTTTTTGAAACCCGGTCTTCACGTATCCGGGACACACCAGCATGGTCTTGACGTTATCGCGGCGAAGCTCCATCCGCAAGCCCTCCGTCAGCGAGTTCAGCGCATACTTCGACGCGCTGTACAGCGTCATCCAGGGCAGCGTGATCTTGCCGCCGATCGAGCTGACGTTGACGATCAGGCCGCTTCGCCGCGCGCGCATGTGCGGCGCCACCAGTTGCACCATGCCCAGCGCGGCGAAGAAATTCAACTCCATCAGCCGGCGCGTCTCTTCCATGGGGGCGCTCCACGAGGGCAGATAGAATCCCACACCGGCGTTGTTGATGAGGATGTCGATCGCGCCGAAACGTTCCAGAGTGCGCTCCACCACGCGCAGGCGGACCTCTTCGCTGGTCAGGTCGCCCGCCGTGATCAGGCCATCCCGCCCCGCGGCGCGGCGCAGCCCTTCCTCGTTCCGCGCGGTGAGCGACAGCTTCGCGCCCGACCGCGCAAACTCCGCCGCGCAGGCCGCGCCAATGCCCTCCGAAGCTCCGGTGATGAGTACTACTTTGCCGTCGATCCGCATTCTTCTCCGCGCTCTCCGCTCCCTCAGCGCTCTCAGGTTTTGACTTTCTCCTGGTCTTCTCCGCGTCTTCCTCCGCGTGCTCCGCGTCTCCGCGGTGAGACTCTTTTTGCCTCCCCAACTCCCTCTCCGCTTCCTCGGCGCTCTCAGGTTTTGACTTTCTCCTGGTCTTCTCCGCGTCTTCCTCCGCGTGCTCCGTGACTCCGCGTCGAGCTCCTTTTTTACCTCCCCAACTCCCCGGCCGAAACGCCATAATAGTACCATGCCGTCGCGGCTCATCCCGCTGTTCCCGTTGCAGGTCGTGGTCTTTCCCCGAACCCAACTGCCGCTCCACATCTTTGAAGAGCGCTACAAGGAAATGGTGGGCAAGGCGATTCAGGACAACACCGAGTTCGGCATCGTCCTCGCCAAGGACGATGGCATTGTAAATGCTGGCTGCACCGTGATGGTGGAAAAAGTACTGGAGCGATACCCCGACGGCCGCTTGGACATCGTCACCCGCGGCCAAAGGCGCTTCGAAATCCTGGCCCTCAACGAGGAGAAAGACTACCTCCAGGGCGAAGTGAGTTTCTTCGACGACGAGGATCTCGAATCCACTCCCGCCGAACTGCGCGACCAGGCACTCACCAACTATCGCGCCTTGAGCGGCCTCTCCGCTTCGCGCGATCACGGCGAGCCTGACCTTAAGGACCCGCAGCTCAGCTTCCAGATCGCGCAGGCCGTGCCCGACCTGGATTTCCTGAACGCGCTCCTCCGGCACCGCTCCGAAACCGGCCGGCTCAAACAGTTGAACCGTTTCCTGGCCGAGTACATCCCGCGCCAGCGCACCATCGAGCGCATGCGCCAACTGGCCCCTACCAACGGCTTCGGCGGCAAACCCGCGGGGCTTTGAGGGAGCATGCACGTCGTCTATCGCAGCCAACCCGGAAGCCTGCGTGGCGCGATGTCGTTCGGACTCTCGTCCAGCCTGCACGGCGCAATTTTGGCCTGGCTGGCGCTCTCGCCCGGGCCCGCGCCCGAGCCGCGGCTCTCGCTCTATGAGATGGAGGTCAAGCCGCACGAAGCCCACATCGTCTGGTACAACGTCCGCGACCGTCTCCCGGACGTCGCCCCGGCCCGCGCCCGCACTGCGGATCCGCGCCCGCCGCGGGCCCTCCGCAAGTTCGACCAGAGCCTCGCGGCCGGCGCCAGGGACAATGCCCGCGCGCCGCAAATGATCTTCATGCCCGCGCCCGAGATTCGCACGCCCAAACCATTGCCGCTGCCCAATGTTCTGGCGGTGGCTCCGCCTCCCAGGCCCCTCCGAACCTTCACCCCGCCCGTGCAAAAGCCGGTTCCCATCGCGCCGCCGGTCCTTCCGGACGCTCCGCGCGTCCGCCCGGTGGTCGAAGCCCGCAGCGTGCCCCTGGACGCTCCACCCGCGCGGCCGCTCAAGAATTTCACTCCGCCGCCGGCAGCGAAGCGCGAGCCCGCGAAGGTGACGCTCCCCGAGGCGCCGCGCGTGATCGCCGCCGTCAAAGACCAGAACGCGCCGCTGGATTTCGCCAATCCACGCGCGGCGCCGCGCGCCTTCACCCCTCCGCCGGCGGCTCCCGTCCGCATCGCCCCGGTGATCGTCTCGGAAGCGCCCGCCGTGGCCGCTCCCAAGCAGACCCCGAACCTGCCGCTCCCCGTTCCCGGCCCTCGCGCCCCGCTGCGCCGCTTCACTCCACCGCCGATACCGGCAGCTCCAGTTCCAGACCCGCCGTCGGTCCCCGCGGAAGCCCCCGCCGTCACCGCCCCCAGGCCGGCCGCGAGCCTGCCGCTCCCTGCTCCCGATCCGCGCGCCCCGCTGCGCCGCTTTACTCCTCCGCCAGCCAGCCAGCCGCGCCAATCCGCTCCGTCAACCGAGTTGCCCGCCGCTCCCGCAGTCGACGCTCCATCCGCGCAAGCCACCCTGGCTATCGCGAGCCTCAATCCGTCGAAGGCGCCCGACTTTCCCAAGCCTCCCGGTTCGCGCCAGGCCGCTTTCTCCGGAGGCCCTGAACCCCGTAAGCAAGGCGGCGAGGGCGAACCAGCGGATGGTGCGATCGTGGTACCGTGGCTCACCGCGCGAGGCGGCGCCAAGGACGCGCATCCCACTCTGGTGGTCAACCCCAATCCCAATCCCACCGCGCGCGAGAATCTCATGGCAGCCGCGCGCACCGCTCTCCGCAACCCGACCCCGGACGCTGCGATGCCCTCCGCCACGCGCGTGGCGAGCGCCCCCGATCCGCGCCTCGAGGGCCGCGCGGTCTACTCCATCGCCATTCAGATGCCCAACGTCACGAGCTACTCCGGAAGCTGGATGGTGTGGTTCGCCGAACGAACGCCCGTGCCCGGCGCCCCTCCCCCCGAAGTGCGCGCGCCCGTGCCGCTGCACAAGGTGGACCCGAGGTATGTCGCGGAAGCCGTCCGCGAGCGCGTGGAGGGCTCCGTCCGCCTGTTCGCCGTCATCCGGCAAGACGGCCACGTAGAATCCGTTCACCTGCTGAAGCACCTGGATCTGCGCCTCGACCGTACCGCCGAAGAGGCACTCGCCAAATGGGTCTTCGAGCCCGCGCTGCGCAACGGCACTCCCATGGACGTGGAGGCCGTCTTCGAGATCCCCTTCCACCTGGCTCCCAAGCCTGCACGCTAACATAGCTAACCGTGCGCCAATTCCTGATCATCGATGCCGACGACACGCTCTGGGAGAACAACATCTATTTCGAGCGCGCCTTCGAGGAGTTCGTCGCGTTCCTGGATCATTCCTCGCTGACCCCCCGCGAGGTTCGCGACGTGCTCGACGAGATCGAGACGGCCAATGCGCGCATCCACGGCTACGGCTCGCTGAAGTTCGGCCGCAACCTGCGCCAGACCTACGAACGCCTGGCGGAGCGCGACCTGCGCGAAGAGGATCTCAAGATCGTGATGGGATTCGCGGAGCGGATTCTGGAGTGTCCCATGGAAGTGATCGAGGGCGTTCCGGAGACTTTGCAGTATCTCGCCGAACGCCACGACCTGACACTGTTCACGAAGGGCCACCCCGAGGAGCAGAAGCTCAAAATCGACCGCTCCGGCCTGGGCGTATTTTTCGGCCACACCGCGATCGTCAGGGAAAAGGACGCGGGGGCCTACCGCGAGCTGGTGGGCGCCCGCGGCATGGATCCCGAGCGCACGTGGATGATCGGCAACAGCCCGAAATCCGACATCAATCCCGCGCTCGCGGCGGGCCTGAGCGCGGTCTTCGTGCCCCACGCCAATACCTGGGTGCTGGAGAAAGAGGACATCCGCCCGGGCAACGGCCGCCTCCTGGTGCTCGATCGCTTCACGGACCTGCGCCGGCATTTCTGAGTGCTATACTTCGTCCTGATGTCCGCGATCACACTCCAAGAAGCTCAGGAGATCTTAAGTCTCAAGCCGCCCGAGTGCCTCCAGCACCGAGTCCACGAGTTACCTGCCAAGAGCCGCGCCGGCATACTGACCGTTGAAGAGGAACAAGACTGGCAACGTTACGAGCTTCTGGAGCACCTCGTAAGGATGGCGAAGGCAAAGGCCCGCCTCCAACTCGCCATCCAAGAGGCCATGACAATTAGCCGACACTTAAGGGAGGACTCATGAGCCCCGCGACACCTTTCGAGATGGTCAGCAAGCAGAGTACCTGGTACGGAGACAGTGCCCGCACGAATCAATCGCGGTTCATGGCACTGAAGACCTCCCAAATTGTCATCGCCGCGGCGATCCCGGTAGTTTCCGTGGCAGCCGTCGGAGAAACCCAAAAGTGGACCAACGCGGTTCTGGGCGCCTTGATCGGCATCATCGAGGGAATACTCCAGTTGCGCCAATACCAGCAGAACTGGCTGTTGTACCGAGCGACGCGGGAAGCGCTCAAGCGCGAGGAACTTCTGCACACCGCAAAAGCAGGGCCGTACGCGGGCGTCGCAGATCCGGATACCTTGTACTTCCAGCGGGTCGACGCCATCACTTCAGGAGAGAATACGAAGTGGCTTTCATCACAAGAGCAGTCAGGCTCCAAGAAGGACGATGCTAAAGGGTAGCTCTACCCCGGGTAGCTCTACCCCGGGTAGCCTTACCCCATAAACCGCCCTCGCCGCCCACCCAGCCCCAAAGGCAGCCCGATCCCCACCAAACAAAACTGATCCAGCGCGAACAGCACCACTGACTCCACTCCTGCTCCCAACGCCAGCCGCCGCTCTTTGTCCCACGGAGTCGTATAATCCCCGATTCCCACCAGGTGACTGCTCTTCGACGCCGGGAACCCCAGCGCCATCGGCAGCCCGATCGACTGACGCGCCAGGTCCAGGTTCCGGTCGCCCGTATACGTGAAGTTCTCCGTCTTCAAACACGCCAGGTTGGCCGGCGTCCATTGCGCGGCCGGAAAGTTGATCAGCTTATTCAGCGCCGTATTGTTCACGTCCGGCGGATACAACACCTCGAATAGCGCGTTCGAGTGACTCTGCCGCACGAACGTCACGATCGCCTGCGTGAACGCCCCGATCAGCCCCGGCAGAAACGCGCACTCTTGCGCATACGCCGTGGGGTCCGCATTCTGGCTCGCGATCATGCCCATCGCCGGCCCGTTGGCCGCCTGAAACGCACTCTGCGTGTAAGCGTCGTAAAATGGCATGCTCGCCGCGTCGGCGAAATACCACCACTGCGCTTCGCCGAACTGCAGATAAGGAGTCACTCCGGCGGCGGCCAGCACATTGGCCATGTCCAGGTAAACCTGCGCGTGATTGCGCTCAACCAAACGAAAGACATATCCTTGGCCAGGATGATTTAAGATATGATGGTCTTTTATGCTGGACCTAGCAGTTCCCGATGCCTCAAAGGAACTGGAGATACCATGTCGCGATCTTCCATCCCGCTCTGCTTTCTGTTCCTGAGTGGTGTTGCCGCCGCTCAGCAATACATCATCTCGACCGTTGCAGGTGGCGCGCCACTGCCAACGCCCGCCACCGCTACGACGGCGGCAATCAACCAACCCTTTAGCGTGGCAACCGACACTACGGGAAACGTGTACTTCGGTGCCTCCTATTGCATCTTCAAATTGGATACCAGCGGCGTTTTGACCCGTGTAGCGGGAAACGGCAGGCCGGGATATTCCGGCGACGGCGGCCCGGCTACCAGCGCCCAACTCTCTTTTTCTCTTTTGGCAGGCCTGGCCGTCGACGGCCAGGGGAATATCTTCATCGCCGACAATAGTCGCGTTCGGAGAGTCTCGCCCTCCGGGACTATCACCACGGTTGCAAGCAACGGCATACCAGGGGCTTCGGGGGACGGCGGTCCAGCCACCAACGCGCAACTGGTCCAATCCTCCGGCGTCGCAGTCGACGCCCAGGGCAACCTGTCCATCGCGGACGATACCCGCATTCGCAAGGTTTCGCCCGCCGGGATCGCCACCACAGTGGCGGGGCGCCACCACAGTGGCGGGGACCGGAACATCAGGATATTCGGGCGACGGCGGACCGGCCACCAGCGCGCAACTGTACGGCGCGAGCGGCGTAGCGCTGGACGGGCACGGAAACCTCTTCATCGCCGATCTTTTCAATTACCGCATTAGAAAAGTTTCGGCGGATGGGATCATCACGACGGTAGCGGGCGGGGGCACAAGCACCACCGGCGACGGCGCCCCGGCCACCAGCGCAGAGCTTTTTAAACCGCAAGGCGCGGCGGTCGATGCGCAGGGCAACATCTTCATCGTGGAGGAGGAAGCCAGCCGCATCCGGAAGGTTTCGCCGAGCGGGATCATCAGCACCGTTGGGGGTAACGGCAGAGCAGGCTACTCGGGCGACAGTGGCCCGGCCACCAGCGCCCAGATCTTCGAACCGTGGGCTGTTGCAGTTGACGGCCAGGGCAACATTTTTGTCGCCGACGCGGGTAATCGCCGCGTTCGGGAAATCTCGACGGATGGGAACATTAACACTGTGGCGGGCGGAGGATCGATTAACATCCGTGACGGCAGTCCGGCCACCAGCGCCCCTATCGGTGTCCCAACCGCGGTAGCCATCGACCCGCAGGGGAACTTCTTCATCTCCGACCAAACCTACAACCGCGTCTGGAAAGTGTCGCCAGCCGGGAGCATCGCCACGGCGGCGGGCAGCGGCACTGCAGGATACTCCGGGGACGGCGGCCCGGCAACTAGCGCGCAAATCTGGGGACCTACCGGAGTGGCTGTCGATAGCCAAGGCAACCTCTTCATCTCCGACTCGGGCAACGATCGCATACGGAAGGTGTCGCCGGGCGGCATCATCACCACCGTGGCGGGAAACGGCGGAGTAGGTTATTCCGGTGACGGCGGGCCGGCTACCAGCGCGCAACTCTGGGCGCCGGAGGGTCTTGCTACGGACGGGCAGAACAACCTCTTCATCGCCGACACCGCCAACAGCCGCATTCGTAAGGTCTCTCCCGGCGGCATCATCACGACCGTGGCGGGAGCCGGCGGATTTGGTAATTCGGGTGACGGCGGGCCGGCTATTAGCGCCCAGCTCGACTTCCCTTCGGCCGTAGCCGTTGATCAACAGGGCAATATCTTCATCGCCGACCTCAACAACGACCGTATCCGGAAAGTGTCGCCAACTGGGACCATCACGACGGTGGCGGGTAACGGACAATTCGGATACTCGGGCGATGGCGGCCCAGCTACGGCTGCGCAACTGTTCAGCCCACAGGGAATCGCGGTGGACGCGCTGGGCAACCTCTACATTGCCGATACGACGAATCTGCGGATTCGGAAGGTGTCGCCGGGCGGGATCATCACCACCATTGGGGGAGGTGGCGGCCAGCAGGGCTATTCCGGCGACGGTGGGCCTGCCACCAACGCGCAACTCGCAAGTCCGTACAGCCTATCGGTGGATGGGCAGGGCAACCTCTTCATCTCGGACGATCTAGGCTACGCCGTCCGCCGCTTGCAGCCTACAAGCCAATCCGTCTTGCTTACCGCGGTTGTAGACGCTGCCAGCGAGAAGGCGGGGCCGATATCTCCGGGCAAGATCGTTGTCCTCTATGGCGCTGGTCTCGGCCCCGCATTTCTCGCGCAGAACCAGCCCGAGAACGGCGTTTACACCAGTCAGCTTGCCGGGACCAGCGTATACCTCAACGGAACCGCGGCGCCCATCCTCTATACTTCCGCAGCTCAAGCAGCGGCCATCGTGCCATATGGGGTCACGGGTACGGCAGCTCAGGTCACTGTAAGCTACCAGGGAGAGACATCGCCGCCTATCACGGTTGCGCTGGCCGCGGCCGCACCCAGCTTGTTCACGCTGAATCAGACCGGCGCCGGGCAGGCCGCAGCGATAAACGCGATCGACGGATCGATCAATACGGCGGTGAATCCGGTAAAGATCGGCGGCTATATTTCGCTCTTTGCCACCGGTGAGGGCCAGACGACTCCGGCTGGCATCGACGGAAAAATCGCATCCGGTCCCATCCTGCCCCAACCCAGTCTGCAGGTCAGCGCCACAGTCGGCGGGCTACCGGCGGTGGTCCAGTACGCCGGCGCGGCGCCCAGTGAGGTGGCGGGTCTAATGCAGATCAACTTGCAATTACCGAGCGGTATACAGCCTGGAGGTTATGTACCGGTGATCTTGCAAGTCGGCAACGCCAGCACGGTACCTGGGGCGGTTTGGATTGCAGTCGCGGGCAATTGAGTAGATGGCGCCTCCCTCACCCCATAAACCGCCCCCGCCGTCCGCCCAGCCCCAAAGGCAGCCCGATCCCCACCAAACAAAATTGATCCAGCGCGAACAGCACCACCGACTCCACCCCCGCCCCCAGCGCCAGCCGCCGCTCCTTGTCCCACGGCGTCGTATAGTCCCCGATCCCCACCAGGTGGCTGCTCTTCGACGCCGGGAACCCCAGAGCCATCGGCAGCCCGATCGATTGCCGCGCCAGGTCCAGGTTCCGATCCCCCGTGTACGTGAAATTCTCCGTCTTCAAACACGCCAGGTTCGCCGGCGTCCATTGTGCCGTGGGAAAGTTGATCAGCTTATTTAGCGCGGTATTGTTCACGTCCGGCGGGTACAACACCTCGAATAGCGCGTTCGAGTGACTCTGCCGCACGAAGGTCATGATCGCCTGCGTGAACGTCCCGATCAGCCCCGGCAGAAACACGCACTCCAGCGCATACGCCGCCGGGTCCGCATTCTGGCTCGCAATCACCCCCATCGCCCGCCCGTTGGCGGCCTGAAACGCACTCTGCGTGTAAGCGTCGTAAAACGGCATGCTCGCGGCATCGGCGAAGTACCACCACTGGACTTCGCCGAACTGCAGATACGGAGTCACTCCCGCGGCGGCCATCACGTTGGCCATGTCCAGATAAACCTGCTGCCAAAACGCCGTGCTGGCCGGCGAGAAGTTCGTCTGCAGCGCCGGCGTGTTCACCCAGCAAGGCCCGTCCGTGTATCTCTGCGCAATCCCGGCCGCCAGGCTGTCGTCGCCGTTCCCCAGTTCCATACTGAATGACGCCGCCACCCCGATCCCGTATCCCTTCAGCGCCTGAAAGAAGCTGCTGCTCCAGTCGCGCGCCGCGCGGTTCATCCGCGGCACTACGCTCAGGTCGGTCAGCCACTTGCCCGTGACCCCGCCGCTCAGCGTCGCACCGCTTACCGTCGCCGTGAAAGCCCCGGTGCCCGGGCTTGCCGCCAAGGTGATTCCATTGCCGTCCGTCCCCATCGACCGCGCCGTGATCGTCAGGGTCGCGCCGTTGGCCTGCGCCCACACGGCCGATGAACCCGCCGCGATCCACAGCTCGAAGCACTGCGCGATGCTCTGCGGAGTGTCACCGATCAGGTTCAAATGCGAAATCACGCTACCCGCGATCGTGATCTGGGTCGTGCCGCCGAATTGCGGAGTCCCCGCAAACGTGATGGTGCCCGTGGCATACTGGTTCGCCGGACACACCAGCTCGTAGAACCACAATGCGCCGGCGTAATGATTGGCCCGCCCCTTGAAGCCCAGCGTGTCGATCAGCCACGCCGTCCGCTCCGGTGCGATCGCCAGTGAGTGGAGCGTGTCCCAGTCAGTCGCGAGCGTCGTCGTCGCCGACACGCCGAACACCGGCAGCGTCGCCGTCGGAACCGCGATCTCCAGGAAATCGAAATAGACATCCGTGCCGTTGACCCCGCTGTAAGTCACCGCGACGGTATGCGTCCCCGAGAACTGTCCGAGCGGAACGCGAATGAGAACGTCCTCCAGCGCCCGCTGCAGATTTACCGTGATGGCCGCGTTCGCATCCACCTGCACCGTGATCTGCCCGCCGTTGTTGCAGTACCTCGTCCCCAGGTACAGCGTATGCGTATAGGCCGCGGTATACGTGCACGCCAGCCTGGCTCCCGTGGCCGTGGCGTGCCGGATCGATCCCCCCGAGTAGTTCCCGCGCTCCTCCACCCACGTGCCCGTGTACGCCACTTCCGGCGCGCCGTCTTCGATCCTCCGGCTACCCGGTCCGGCCACGCTGTACAGCAGGTTGGTCCCGGTCGCCTGCCAGTTCGCCGCCACTACCGAGAATTCGCTCCTCTGAAAGCTGGCGGCCTGCAAGTCCGCGGCCCAGGTCCACCGCAATTTGCGAACGTTAGTGGTGGTGACTTTGCTGCCGCCGCTGTCCGTCAGATTGCTGAAGTCCAGGTTCACCTGCCACTGGGCGGGCGAGATCCCCCCGGCAAACATCCCCCACGTGGGCGACCATTGCTCCGTGGCGCCGTGCACCGTTCCGTACACTCCCACGCGGTTTCCGTTCGACCCCGGCGCGCCATTATAAGTCAGTGTAATCACCGCGCCGTTCGCGCTGGCAGTCACTCCGCCGGTAGTGTTCGCATTGATGAAACCGGCGAGCCCCGCCACCGCGCTCGCCAGCGTGTCGCCCGCCGCAATCTGGTAGTTCGAGTGCTGATCCAGCCACGCCAGCTCGATATAGTCGCCCGGAGTCAGCGTGCCCTGTAACTGGAACTGCACGGTGGGCTGCGTGTAACTCCCCACCGGCGTCGCATACGGCTTCAGTGGAACGCTGTGAAAGTTCTCGACCCCGCCCGATTCCTCCCAGATTCTCAAGGATGACCACCCGATCGAGTCGTAAGTCGTCGAATCCATGGGGATGCAATTCGTGCGAGTTTCCTGGTAGCTCAGCCTCACCCCGCTCAAATCCCCATCCGGCAGCTTGCGCAGCGAGGGATGCTCGAACACGTCATCGCGGTTCCATTCCACCACCGCCCAATCGAACTGCTGCCGCCAGCATCCCGACACCGTGAATCCGCTCGCACTGGTGGCACTCAGCGCCGCCGCCGCCGAAGGCTCTTGGAAGTAACATTGCAGGTCCCGATTCGGCTGCAGTTTAGTAAGTTGTTCCGACATTAGTCACGACCCCACACCAATCCCACCCGAAGGTTATTAACCGCCGCTCGCTCCGTTCTCTCTTCTTCTCTGTCTTTGCTCTCTCCGCGCCTGTCTCCGCGTCTCCGCGCCTCCGCGTCAAGGGCTACAGCCGGACCAGCACTGTCAAATCCGCCCCCGGATTCACCGTCCCCACCGACAATACCGACAGCGTCAACTGCGCCCCCGATGCCAGCGGCGGGAGCGCGGGAGCGTAGTCCCCGCCACGCTGGTGGCAACGATCATTCCCGGCGTGAACGCCAGCGTGCAATACGCCGCCCCGTTCACGTTCAACTGCAGTTGCACCTGCGCGTCGGCCGCCGTCCCCAGAATCGCGAACACGTCCCGCACCGCGTGCGACGCATCCACCACGACGGCCGGCGCCACCGATTGATCCACCGCCAGGAACCCGTCCACCTGGATCGAATACTGCCCGCCCGAGAGCGTCCGCAGCCCGCAGTCGTCGTTGTGCGTTAAGTAAACGCTGCCTGCCGGGCTGTTCCCGAAGTCGTTCGTGACCACCAATTCGGCGCTCGCGATACGCACGTCAGGGAGCGAAATCGGGAAGGTCCAACTCCCGCTGTAAGGGCTGCCGAAGAAACCCGCGGGGAAGGGCGCAATCACGGTCAGGTTCGCCAGCGTGTATACCGGCGTCTGCGCCGCGTGTGCCGCCGCCGTCGTGCCGTCGATTCCCCTGGTCACGCTGTACACCGTCCCGTTGTTCTGCACGGCCGTTACCTGCAGCACTTCCATCTCGATCTGAAGGAAGCCACCCACCTGCGCCGTTCCCGCGGCGCTCAAGGTCAGGGTGACGTCACCAGCCGCCACAGCGTTCGCCAGAACCAGCGCCGGTATCCCCTGCAGTTCGTCCCAGTAGTGCATCGTCAACGTGCCCGACGAAATCGAGTGCGTGTTGCTCAAATCCGTGAACGAGACGCCGCTCAAGATCGCCGTTCCGCCGTGCGGGCCGGGCCCCATGCCAAAAACGGGCGCGGGTGGAACGTCGCCGTCGCCGCTTCCGCCGGCGCTGCCGCCGATCTGCCACCTTGTCACCGTCGACAACTCTGCGGTGGATTCCACGTCGTTCACATTAGCCGCCCGTCCGCTGAGCTGCACCGTTTCCCCCGCTTGGTTGGGGATCTCGAACTGCACCGGGCTGCTCTTCGCCGCCGCACCGAACTTCCAGCCGCTCTCCGCCACCGTGAAGAAGCTGGTGGCATCCGGCGCCACCACCCACGCCGGCGATACCGTCAGCGTGGTCGCGGTATTTCCGGAGATGGTCTGCTCCTGTCCCGCCCCGTGCCCACGCGTAATGCGCGCGATCATGCCCCGGTACCGGTTCACCGCCATCTGCAAGGTCGTGTTCCCCACGGTGGTCGAAGACTGCACGCTCGCCGCGACCTCCGGCTGCAGCTCCATGCGCCAATAGAAATTCGCGTGGTCGAAATTCGGATCGGGCGCCGCGATCAACTGGTCCGCCAGTCCCGTGTCCGTGAACTGCGCCGCCAGCGTCTGGTTCGAAGCCACGCGAAAAAGCTGCGCCGGCGTCACGCCGCGGTACACGTGGAATGAAGCCGTCCCCGCGGTGAAGCTCAGCCCGGAGAGCGTCACGCTGCTCGCATTGCTCAACGTAGTCGCCGTGACGATGAACGAGAGGCCGCTCTCTCCGCCCGCGCTGTCCGCTGCCGAAACGGCATAGTAAAACGTCTGCCCGCCGGCCAGCGTGCCGCCGGTCCCCAGGGTCGCCGCCAGGCTCACCAGCGGCACTCCCAAACTGCCCAAACTGCAAGCCTGCGCGATGGCCGGCGAGACGAAGCTTACCGTCACACTCGTCTCTACCGTGCCATCGCTGGAGGTGGCCGCCGACTCCCCCACCCCGAACTGGAGTTCCCCGTTGGAATCCAGCACCGTACCCATCAGCGGCCGAGGCAATCCGACTCCGGCGTTTCCCTGCTGGACTGCCCCAGAGGGCGAAGTCGATTGCCCATTCGTGTCCGCGTACCACGCGTCGTCATGGATTTGCGCCGTGATCGTGGATGTGCGGTAATTCGTCGCCGGCGAGATCTTCTGCACCCGGAACGGCTGGCGGGTAAAGCCTTCTTTCAGGTACGTCACCGTGATAATGTCGCCCGGCCGGATTCCGAAAGCCTTCACGCTGGTTTCGAACTGGATGTAGGTGTTGCCGCGAATCGATTTGTCCAGCGTGAACTTCAGGATCCGCCCCGCCTGGTCGTAATTCGGAATTCCCAGCGCCGTCAGCGTGGCCGAAACTTCCTGGCCAATCAACGTCGTGTCGTCCGGATCCACCATCTGGTAACTGTCCTGCTGGTAGCCGTTGAACGCGTCCTGAAACTCTACCGTGAGCAGGTTGGGAGTGTCCGCGATGCCGCGCGAGGTCACCGTAACGCTGGGCGCTCCGTTCGCCAGGCGCATGATCCCCGAGAAGCCATTGCTGCCGTCGCCGAATTCGTAGCTCGGCCAGCCGCCGTTCAATACGGCCTGGCTGTTGGACCAATCCGGCTTGGTGGGCCGTTCGAGCGCCGCCGTATTCTCCACTTGCAGTTGCAGCGCTCCGCCCGGACCATAGGTAAGGTAGAGCCGCGCGGCGTTGCGCACTCCGCGGACCACGTCCCCGCCGCTGCGGCGCGTCTGCAAAACCAGATTGCACTGGAATCGCGGAATGCTGATCGGGTTGCCGTTCAGGTCGGTCGAGGCGATCGGCTGGTCGCAATACCCCGCGGCCGCCGCGAAGCTCGACACATCGATTTCCGGCGCGCCCCATCCGGTCCGCCGCAGAATGTCCAGCAGGATCCACGCCGGATTGCTCGAAAACTGGTCGCTGATGTACGTCCCGTCCGTAGCATAAACCGGCACTTGCAGGCCCTGCACCAGCACCTGCACGGTGGGTAGCGAGGTCCCGCTGCTGATGCTGTTCGGCACCACCACCGAAAGATAAGCCATGCTGCCGTAGGGATCTCCGGCCGGCTGTCCGCTCGCGTCCGTGAAGTTGGGGTCGAACGCGCCGTCGCGCGCGCCCATCGTTTCGACGTTGTACCAGCCGGTCCCCGTCATGTTCGTGCCCGACACGCCCAGCGGAATCTGGTAGCCGTTCACCAGCACCGTCAGGACGCTCGTCATCACGCCGATTCCCAGCAGCACTTCCATGCGGGTGAGGTTGCCGTCGTTGCGCGCGAAGACCACCAGCGGCGAGTACCATGCCGTGCCGTACACCATGGGGACGAAATCGTTGTAGCGCGCCTGGCTCACGGAGACGGCCGAAGTGGACCAGTCCTTCCCGTACGCCCGCACGGCAATCGCCGGAGGGATGAACTCCAACCCGCCAAATCGCGCCGTCATGCCGCGCGCCTGGCAGTCCGATCGCGTGTATCCGCAGGAGGTGAACGGCGCGCCGTTGTTCAGGTTCCCCTGTCCGCCAGTCTCGCCGGCGGAATAGCCGCAGCGGTAATAGAGCGAATACTTGCCGTTCGCTCCTCCGCTGACCGCCTCGGCCCGCTGGCTCTCCGTCGCCGGAAATTCCCACGGGCATCGCCGTTGAATGCGCACCTGCGGAAGCAGCAGCCGTTGCAGGTTCATGCGATTCGAGGCCGTCAGCCGGAATGTCGATTCCTTGGTTTCATCCGGTGGGTTGCAAATCCCCTGAAACACCACCGACGAAGCGGTCAGCGGCACGTTGTTGCGCAGATCGTAGAACAGAAATCCGACGGTCAGCTTCGCGCCTTTCCATCCGGTGGAGCGCTCGATTTCCGAGAAGTGCGAATCGGCATTCGCCATTACGAGCGAGATCTTCGGGCTTCCGTCCACGCCCTGGTCGGAAGCCGTCTGGATGTCGAAGCTGCTGTGCTGCAGGACGCGGGCCGCGTACGTCGTCGTCCCCACCGTCACCTTGTGCGTGCTCCACGATTCCGTCTGCCCGTTGGCCAGCACGCAGTCGAACACCAGCAGCGGGGTATCCGTGACCGCCTGCTCTTTCAGACTAGATATGGTTTGTAACGATCCGCCCATGACCGCCTGCTCCTTTCCAACCCGATTCCCCGCTCGCAGGACGCAGGCGAAACCGCCTGCGCCACCACAACAAGCCCTGCCCTGTCAGAGGTGGGGCAGGATGTCAGAGGTGGGGCAGGCGGTTTCGCCTGCCACGTTGTTACTGCCCCTACAAATGCTTCGCATAGTAGATACTCACCTTGCACGAATGTTGATTCACGTCCGTGGACGTGATCGTCAGAAGGTCGTCGCGCAGCCGCGCGTTCTCGTAGACGCCGCCCGTAGTAGACGATTTATAAACCGACGCCGCGGCCTGCGGCTCCGCCTGCATCCCGTAGACATACACCGCCGCGCCGGCCGGCAATTCCAGTCCGAAGCTGATGGACGCCTGGGTGGGATCTCCCGAGGCCGCAAACACGATCCGCGTCCAACCCGTAGTGACCGGCACAGTGGCCCGCTGCGCGCCGAGCAGCATCGTCGCCGTCGCGGCCTGTGCCGATCGCACGTAAGCGCTCAGGCAGTACAGGTATCCGGCCGGGGCGGAGATGGTCTGCGAAATATTCTGGGCGCCGGCGCCTGTATTGGTGAGATGCCAGGCGTTGGTCCCGCCCATCGGGTCCGCAACACCGCCAGCGACCGTCAGGAGCGGCCCCGGAACCCACACCGCGTTGTTCAATTGGTCGGTCCATGCCAGCAGGTTGGACGCCGGGTCCAGAAACGTGAAGGCGTTCAGCGTGCCTTCGGCCGCCGTGAAGAATTGCTGGAGCGTGGCCAGCTCGGCATCGCTGAGCTTGGTGTACTGCAAAGTCCATTCCGTGTATTCTCCGTTAGCGTCCGCGAGCTTGACCGAGCTCCCGTCCGCCGCCCTGTTCACCACGGTGCGCAGGCGGCGCTGCTTCTTCACCGGGAACTGGCTCATGGCCCCGGTCGCGAGTTGTGGGTATACCAGCATAGTTATCCTCGGTTCTCCATCACCGTCAACGACATCGTGCCGCTCATTTCCGCCAGCGAGGCCGGGTCCAATTCATCGGTTGCCAGGCTGCAGTTCGCGTACACCGTTCCGTCCCAGGGATCGGTAAATGCGAAGCTGGCAAACGCCCCCTGGTTGGCGGCGAAGAACGCGTCCAGCGCCGCCATCTCGCCCTCGTCGAGTTGGCTGAGCGAGATGACCCACCGGTGCAGCGGGCCCGCGGCATCCCGGTACCGCTGCTCGGTTCCATCCAGGAAGCGCAGCGTCTGGTTCTGAAACCGCAGAACCTTGGTCGCCGGGTACTGCGCCACGGCGCTGGTTTTGAGATTGGGAAAGGTGGCCATGGTCAAAGCTCGTTCACGACGTCGTTAATCGCGTTCGAATTGAGCATCGCGTCCCGCACCGCGGCGGCGATATCGCTGCTGCGGTCCAGGAACGAGCGCGCATCCATCGCCTGCACGTTCACCGTGATCTGCGGCGCCGGGGCGCTGCTGGCGCCGGAGGAACTGCCGCCGCTGGCGCTGCCGGACGAAGTACTGCCGCCATTGCTCCCCGACGAAGTGTCGCCGCCGCTCGCGCTGGCGTAGGTTCTCGGGTTGCCCATCTGGTCGAAATCGGAGGCGCCGATGCCCGATCCCGTGTCCGCACCCTCGTAACCGAGGTGTGCCGGCATCGTGTATTTCTCCAATGCCGGGGTCGTGGAATCGCCTCCGCCGAAGAGTCCCAGCAGTCCGCCGATCAGCGGAACCAGGCCGAGGCCGCTTTTCAGAACGGTCGAGGCGATGGATTCGAGCGTGCTACCTCCGCCCGAAGTACTCGAGCTCGACGAGGTCCCCGAGGTCCCGGAACTGCCCGAAGCCGCTCCCGCGATCATGCCGGCCAGCGGCACCGATCCAAACACGCTCTGCAGCACAGAGGACGTAATGGACTCCACCGTGCTTCCAGTAGTGGTGGTCTTAGGCGGCACCACGTTGACACCGGGATCATTGATGGCGGGAAGGGTGTCGCTGGGTGCGGCAGCCGCTGTCAACGGTTCCGCCGGCTGCCTGGCCGCCGGCTGCGATGGCGCGGTTGACGGCGCGACCGGCGCATCGGTCTGCGGCACGACCATCGCGATCAACTGCGCCAGGCTGGTACCGGCAGCCGGATTCGGCATGGGGTCCGGAGCCGGTCCACCAGCCGGCTCCGGACCTGCCGCCACGGTGCCCTTCATCACCGTGGAACTCAAGACTGTGGCGATATCGCCGACCGAACTCGCCAGCGCCTCGCTGGCGGCGATGAACGGATCCAGGTTCGACGTCTGGCCGCCCGATATGGCGATGCCCGATATAGCAGTAAATGTTTCGTAGAGCTTATCTTGTGTTGTGTTGGCCATCGTTCATCTCCGTGACAAGCGCCTTTTCTAAAATCACGAATGCTTCCACCTGCTTCGCGGTCAGCTCCGCGAAGTTCATCCCGCCAAGCCGCCGCCGCACGAAAAATTCCTCCACCAGGGTCAGGCTTTCGGCGGTGATGTAGGACTTCGGGCAGGTTCTGAGCGAGACTCGGCGTCTCACCCAGACCAAAGGCGCGCCTGCGTCTTCGGTCTCGTTGCCGGCCAGCCAGCCGCAGCGTCGCTTCGTTTCCAGGCCGGACTTCCGGCAGGCGTCGCAATTCCACCCGGCCTGGTTGGAATACTGAAAATGGAATGCGACTAGGAGTTTTTTCGTTGCTCTTCGCTGAGCCCCGTTTCCGCCCGCACCGCCGACAGGGCTTCGCGGAAGAGGTCCTCGGGACCGGCCTCGGCTAACGACTCGGGGGAGGCTTCGTTGCCGTCCAACTGAAGTCCCCACACCGACCGCAGCCCCCACGCCAGAAACAGCCGGTCGATCTCCGCCTGGAGCATGGCCGCATCCATCCGGTCGCCGGGCTCCTTGCCCGCTTCCAGGAACTCCATGCGCCGGGCCAGTTCGCGCACCCTGCGCATCAATTCGACGCGCCTGCCGAAGGACATCCGCGCGACCGCGAACGTCACCCCCGGAGCCACTTGCGACTCCACTACCGTCACACTTTCGTAAGTCATCATAAACCTCTCTTGTGGGGCGGACCCCCTGGTCGGGGTGCCCTCTGGGCCAGGACGCCTTCGTCCCGCTTTCTCAATAGAATCAAGATCCGGCAGCATGCGAGGAAAGCCGGCCAGGGGGCCGGCTGCGGACCAGGGGGTCCGCCCCACAGCCAACCTAAGTGGCATTGGGCGGAGCCGCCTGCGCCACCCAAACCTGTTTTTGTGGAGCGGCCCGGGGTGCCCCCTGGGCCCGTCCGCGCAGGCCCCCTCAGACCCGCTCCTGCGCAAGCAGGCGCCGACGTCAGAATCGCCGGCTGCGGACGGGCCCAGAGGGCGCCGCGGGCCGCTCCACACGCGCGCGGCAGCTACCCGAAGGCCACCGCGATTTCGTTGTCCACCGTGCCCTGCGCGCGCGACGAGCGGAACTTCCATTGCAGCCGGTTCTCGCCATCGTCGAACTCCGGCACTTCGGGGATCACACTCGTGAGATACACGCCCATCACCTGGCCTTCGGTCTGACCCAGTTGAAGCATTACGCTGATGGGCGAGCGCTGGCGGGCCGCCTGGTACAGGCCCGCGGTGGCCGAGTCGTCCTGGCTGTAGAGATCGAAGGCCGCGGTCACGGACCGTTGGCCCGGGGCAATGGCGCGCGGCAGACTCGATCCGAATTCCTTGGCGCGCGTATCGAGAGCGTTCTTCACCACTACCGACGCGCTGGTAATCGTGAGGAACTGGGTGGGCGAAGTCCCCAGCCACGCCTGCCCCAGATTGCCGGGCACCACCGAAAAATCGAAGGCGCCGAGCGCCGGCTCCTGGGGAAAGCTTTGCAGCGACCCGATGCTGCCGCCGGAAAAGCTGCTGCTATCCACCACGTCCTGCGCCAGGCCCTTGAAGTGCACCTCGTGGTAATCGCCGTTTAACAGGATCTCCATCTGGTCGACGGCGGCACCGCAGAGCAGCCTTTGCACGGCGGTCGAGGGGCTCCAGAAATCGAAGATGGTGGCGCTCGGCAACACCGTCGAGGGGACGTAAGTGACGGCGGCGTCCACCTGGGCGCCGGTCGCCGGTGGAATCGTGAACGGCGCGTTCAACTGCACCGTATCGGGATCGACGATGGCCGAGACGAAACGGATTTCGCCGCCGGAAAATACCGCCTGCCCCGCGGCGAGGCCGTGCGCCGCGGCGAACCCGAGCCTGCCGACGCCGGTGGTGGACGCCACCGTCCCGCCGGCGAAATTCAAGGGCGCTCCGCCCAGGGCCGACTGGAACATCGGACCGTATGCCGGGGTGCTGGTGGGCGACTTCTGCCAACTGGTCAGGTAGGTGTGCAGCTCGAAATTCGTGCGCTTCCGGCCGCCGGCCGGCAGACCGGCAAACGTCCGGCTGCCCGTTTTGTCTTTGCGGTCCTTCATATCGAGCTGCTGTTGCACCGTCAGCTTGAGGGCGGGGATGCGGTTGCCCGCGGTGATCGCCCCGACCGTGCCGTAGGCTGTCTCCAGCGCCGTGTAGAATCGATTTTCGTTAGAGGAAATGTACGCCATAGCTAACTCCTGCTCACTCCAATTTCGAAGGTGACCTTGGCCACCTGGATAAAGTTCTTGCCACCTTTTTTGATGGGCCCGAAGGAGACGTTATACGCGCCGCCATAAAACATGCCGTCGCCCAAGTCCCCGCGGCCCGAGTTCAACGATTGCGTCACCGCATCGGCGTAGAGTTCCACCGCGTCCTGCAAGCCGTCGAGCTGGTCCTGCGAATGCCGCAGCTCGATGGCCATCTGAACGGTGCCGGAAAACGTCCGGAATTTCTCGATCAGCGTGTTGGAGATCTTCTCGCAATACACGTTGACCAAGGGATACTGGACGATGTTGGCGCGCTCCGCCACATCCGCCGCCACGTTCTGCGAGCGCACTTGCGCCGTATCCAACTGACTGGCCGGCGTGCTGCCTTGTGCGGTCAGCGCCGCCAGGCCGGAGTTCACGCCCGCCGAGCCCGTGATCATCTGGATCACCTTGCCGGTTGCCGAATTTCCGATGGTCGTCATCATCCCCTCTGAATCATGCGCGGCACCGGCTTGATGTAGCTGGGAGATTGTCCCGTGCCGGGCGCGCGTCCGCCGGTCACCAATGTGCCCGGCTGCAGCCAGGTTTGCCCGGGCGCCAGCGGCGACGCGTTTTGCAGCGACATCGTCCCTGGAGCCGTGCCCACATAAACGTTCCACGCGGTTGCGTAGCGTGGAGGGCTTCCGGGCTGGATTAAAAGCGTGCACGCGGAAGTCGCCAGGGCCGCCGGCACGGCGCTGGCTCCTTCCTCACCCTGCGCGTTGATCCACGATACGGTGACGTAGTAAGTACCGTCGGGCAGCGGATCGCCTCCTTGCAGAAACGCCGCCGTCACTAAGTTGGGAATAGCGGGTTGCGCCACCGGGCAGCCGGCGATGCCCAGGCCGATCTGGATCAACTTCTCGCGGGCCGCTTCCCCCATGGCGTGGAACTGGTCGCGTTTGCCGGCGTACCGGTCGTTCAACTGATTGTTATAGGCGTCGGCGTAGACCAGTTCCAGGGAGCGCAGCGTGTGCCACAGTTTCAAGGCCGGGGTGACCACCACGCATGAGATATCGGGTTGCGGAGCGAGCCAGAAGGCCTGGTCGACGTAGGTCAACTGGTTGAGCAGGGTGGTCAGATCCAAGGCCAACTCGTCCTGCGCCAGCGCGATCTTCTGGGTTACGTCGATGTTTTCGGTGCTGGCTACGTTGAGTAATTGCGTGTCCCGCGCATTCAGATCGAGGATGCTCGAGACCGGACCATCGGTGAACAGGGCCATGGTATTTGCCTAGCCCTTCGAGGGCGTGAGTTCCCTCAGCGTGTGCAATTCGTCCGTGGTGAGCACGGTCAACTGCACTCTGGCCGCGGCTGCCGCCTGCTCGGCGACCCGCTTGGCTTCGGCGTGTTTTTGATGGAAGGCGTTGGTTTCCTCGGGACTGGCCAGGCGCGCGTTTCCTTCCACGAGCATCTTGGCGGCGACGGCGCGGGTTACCTCGCTGAGGATTCCATCCTTGCCGCCATCGGCGGTTTCCTTGCTGACCACCACGGGAAAGGCATCCGTAATTTTCGACGACGCGTCACGGATTTTCTGATAGTAGAGTCTGAGATCCATACGATTTCTCCTTTGTGAATTGGTTGCCAGGGGCGAGGAAGCTCGCCCCTGAGTTAAGTCATGGACTAGGTGAGCATCTGAACGCCCGACGTGTTGCGCAAAATGCCGCATCCGTAGAGCACATCCACCGTGAACTGCTGCGCGAGGGTATCGGGCTGGTAGCTCATCACCACGCGCATGCCGAAGTTGCCGAGCTCGGCGTATTCGGCGATGGCGCCGGTCCCCGGTAAAGGCTGCGGCAACCGGCGGATCACCAGGCCGATGGCATCCCGGGCGAAGGCCAGATTGTGGGTGGTCACCGGGCTGGTTCCGGTTTTTGGCACGAACTGCGAACGGAACACGAAGAAGTCTTTGATCTTTCCGACGGTTCCTTCGATCAGGGCCTTGACCCCGGCGTCGCCCGCGGTCTGGAATTCGCTGAAGCGGGGAATCTGGCGCCAGGCGGAGTACGTGGCCGCGTCGCAAACGATGAACTTCTGGTCGCTGGCCGGAATCTTCGACAGAAACAACGCGGTTTCCGCCGAGTCGATAACGGGTTCGGTGATGGGCGTGCCCGGCGTGCCCACCGGGGTGTTGGCGGTGAAGCCGGCGTACAGGCTCAGAAGGTCGGTTTCCACCCTCTGGGCGATGGCGGCCACGCACGGCTGCATATAGATCTTGAGCAGGTCGGGGACCGCCAGCACCTTGGTTACGTCCGGAATCTGGAAGGTCGCTTCAGCGTGCGTGTTGAGCACGATTTGGGCGTTGCCCAGGCTCGGATTCTGCGTTTGCACCGTTCCACCCTCGAGGATGTTGATGTTGTTTGCCACCATGACGGGTGGGATCGGCACGTTGACCGTGTCGCCGGCATGCGCCAGGACCGGTTCGTAATCGCGATTCACGAGGTTCCCCATGATGAGGTTCCCGACCAGCACCGGCAATGCGTCGGCCGCCACTAGTTTGACAATCGCGTTTGCGACATTTGCTGAGGTAATTGCTGCCATTTCTTCTCCTTTGTTTGTTGCTTGCTACATTCCCCGAAGGGTCTGCGACGCCACGCGCACGATTTCCTCTCGTACGCGCTGCATCTCTTCCGCGCTCATACCCGGGCGGATCTGTTCGATACTCACGGTTTCCCGGCCGCCAGACGGGGCCTTCAGGGTGACCGTCATCCCGGTTCCCCCTGCGATGCGGGCCGGCAGAAACTCCGGGTTCTCGCTGACGAAGGAGGTGAGATAGTCCTTGACGGGGATCTCACCCGAATCGCTGCGAGCCACCAGCCGTCCGTCCTCGGTGCGCGTGATTCCGTCCTGCACCGCTTTGAACGCCAGGTCGATTTTGGCCACGCCGAGACGCTGCAGCTCGGCTCTAACCGCCGAACTGCGTTCCGCCTCGGCCGCCACCTGGCGGGTGCGCTTGTTTTCTTCCACGAGCTCGTTGAGCCTGCGTTCCAGTTGTTCCCGGCGCTTGCGTTCCTCGACGAGCTCGGCCTTGTAACCTCGACGAGCTCGGCCTTGTAAGCCGGCTCGCTTTTGGCCTGTTCGGCGCTGGAGTATTCTTGAATCGCCTGTTTCACGAGTGCTTGAATGTCGATACCTTCCATAGGCCTCCTAACTGCGGGGGTTGGGAGTTAGGGGTTGGGGGTTGGGGGCTGGAAGCTCGCTTCGCTCGCTTCTCCCCTAACTCCCGACCTCCAGCCCTTGGCCCCGGTGTTGAAATGCGGAATTGGCAAGTCAGGGATTGGGGCTTGGGGACACACAGCCCCAACCCCCAACCCCTAACCCCCAACCCCCTCTTCAATTTCTTCAGCCACTTGGTTCTTGATTTCCTGGCGCGCG
>OMOG01000621.1 GCA_900290305.1 Candidatus Sulfopaludibacter sp. SbA4 | reverse complement strand
ACGCAGGAGATCGGCATCCGCATGGCCCTGGGCGCGGGTCCGGGCGACGTGCGCGGCATGGTGATGTGGCAGGGGATGCGGCTCGCGCTGCTGGGAATTCTGGCCGGCATTCCGGCGGCGCTGGCCCTGACGCGCGTGATGGTGAGCATGGTGGTCGGCATCCCCACATGGTGAGCATGGTGGTCGGCATCCCCACGTGGGACCCGGCGGTGTTCGCCGCGGTGGCGCTGCTGCTGGGCGCGGTGGGTCTGTTCGCGGCGTATGTGCCCTCGATCCGGGCGACGCGGGTGGATCCGGTGGACGCGCTGCGGGGGTAGGGTGTGCATCAGTTGTTGCCGACCGGTTCGGAGGGAGCCATGGATTCGCTAGACGCAGTGCTCCCGTAGGGCCGTTATCAGTTGCTGTTGGCGAACCCCTTTCGCGACTGATCGTAATCGCCGGCCGGACCGCGAGTCGGAATCGCGCCGAGTGCTCGGGCCCCAACTGCCGTGAGCGGCGTTTCACGTTATCTATCCGGCGTTGGGCGGAGGGCTGTTCTCGCCAGCCATAACGACATCAGCCGCTGAATCCCTCTCAGATGCCCCGTGAGAATTTGCCGCTCGAACCGGAATACATGCAGCGACATCTCATCTTCGGCCGATAATAAGGTGTAGAATTCATGACGGAGAGCGAATGGCCGAGCTTGTCACAATACCGATTTCCATTTTCGAGCTCACAGTTGACTACGAGCGTCCAGAATTTAAGCTTTGGCTGGATCGGGCGTCAGTCGTTCAGGGCATCTTCGACGCCCTTAAGCCGTGGGAAGTCCGCATCGACGACCTGGACGCCATCGCCACTGGAAAGGCCTCCGAGCAAGGCTTCACGATCAAGCTTCCGCTGAAGCGCGTGTCGTTCTTCTTTGGACCGGCTTCGTGCAAATTTACGCAGGAGAATGTGGACTGGCAAACGGCCGAAGAAACCATCGCCATCTTCGATGCAGCCGTTTCGGCGTTGATCCGGTCCAGCGGCGTTGCAATGGGACCGAAGAGCACGGCCATTTCCCTGCATCTTCAGCCGAAGTCACTTCCTTTCGTCGCTCTGCTCACACCCTTCCTCGCGCCCCAGCTCTCGACCCTGGATTCGGAACCGGTGAGGACGATGGCAGCGGTTGCCAAATGGGCACATCGCAAAGTGACGATCGACGGGTCAGGAGTAGTCGCAAACGCTGTTTTCCTCCGCTTTGAGAGGGAATTTCCAAGCGCAGCCACCTACGATGAGATCGCCGGACAGCTTAGAAGAGACGAAGAAGCTTTGTTTAAGATCTTGCGAGTGGAGGAGGACCGAGCGTGAACGCGTATCAGCAACCTCAAAGTTCGGGAATTCACTGGCCAGATCGCACCCCTGGATTGCTCTATCAATCATTTCAGGCAGTGCCGCGCTGGCCTGAGCCCCGACAACGCGCTTCGATCTTCGAGGGCCTTGAGAAGCAGATGGCGGAATTCGCCGCCCATCATGAGGCCCTCCTGAGCGAGGTGAGGCGGCACTACGTACTGCCTGCGGATTCCTCCGTGGTAACGTTCTTGACCGAACACCGCACGCTTTCCCCAATACTGTTGGAAGCGGTGCCTGAGCTAAAGGCATGCTTCGGCGCCCAAGCGGTCTTTAGCCTGCGGGCGCCCATTGACGACACCGGCGCGCAGACTCTTTATGCTGTCGCCATCTGGCCCGGCAACGTGCGGGATGTCAGAGAAGCCTTGGAAAGATTCGATGACACATGGTGGATTCAGCATTCCCGGCGGGCGTCGGGCTATCTGAGCTTCACCTACGAGTTAGT
Organism: Candidatus Sulfopaludibacter sp. SbA4; assembly: GCA_900290305.1. Lineage (GTDB taxonomy): Bacteria > Acidobacteriota > Terriglobia > Bryobacterales > Bryobacteraceae > OMOG01. Next base: position 129 of record OMOG01000621.1, on the reverse strand, counting down.
GTGACCGGGCCGATGCCATTTGACTGGTCGGAATACCTCACGTTGGCTGACGAGTTGGGGTGAGGATGAAGCGTCGCTGCGGAGCGCCATCAGCCGTGCATACTACTATGTTTACCATCTGGCGCTAAA
>OMOG01000039.1:658-31013 GCA_900290305.1 Candidatus Sulfopaludibacter sp. SbA4 | reverse complement strand
TTGGGCCGCGTCGACATCGAACACGGTCAGCCAGGTGGTCAATCGTGTGACGACCACCACGTCGCTGCAGGCCGTTCCTGGATCGAGCACCGCTGGCCAGAACGTGACCCTCACCGCCACCGTTTCGCCCTCCAGCGCCACGGGCACGGTGACGTTCCTCGACGGATCATCCACCATCGGCACGGCGAACTTGAGCGCGGGAACCGCCGCCTTCAGCATTTCCACACTGGCCGGCGGTAATCACTCGCTGACCGCCTCTTATGGCGGCGATACCAACGATGCGCCGAGTACCTCGGCGGCGGTGACCGAATCCGTCGGCCAGGCGCCCACGAACACCACGCTGCGAGCTACTCCCAACCCGGCGACAATCGGCCAGAACGTAACGCTCACCGCCACCGTCTCGCCCTCCAGCGCCACGGGCACAGTGACTTTTCTGGATGGAGCCACCAGCATCGGCTCGGCGAACTTGAGCGCGGGAACCGCCACCATCGGCATTTCCACACTGGCAACCGGCAATCACTCGCTGACCGCCTCTTACGGCGGCGATACCAACGATGCGGCGAGCACCTCGGCGGCGGTGACGGAATCCGTCGGCCTGGCGCCCACGAACACCACGCTACGAGCCACTCCCAACCCGGCGACAGTTGGCCAGAATGTGACACTGACAGCCACGGTGACGCCTTCGAGCGCCAGCGGCACGGTGACTTTTCTGGATGGATCCACCACCATCGGCGCCGCCGCCGTCACTGCCGGCGCCGCGACGTTGTCGACCTCCACGCTCACGACCGGCAACCACTCCCTCACTGCCTCCTATAGCGGCGATATGAACAACGCGGCGAGCACCTCGGCGGCGGTGACCGAGTCGGTGACCGGCAGCACCAGCACGGCGGTGCCCGACACGGCGGTGCCCGACCCGGTTTCGGTGAGTCCGGCCTCGGGCAGCGAGTCGAGCCAGGTGATGACCTTCACGTTCAACGATCCCAACGGCTGGCAGGATCTGGATGTGGTGAACGTCCTGATCAACAACGTGCTCGATGGGCGGAGCGCCTGTTACCTGGCCTACAGCCGGAGCGTAGGGGTGCTGTACCTGGTGGAGGATGACGGCGGCACGCTATCCACGGGGCTTCCCCTGGGAGGCTCGGGAAGCGTGTCCAACAGCCAGTGCAGCGTGGCGGGGGCGGCGTCTGTGGCGATGGGCAGCGGCAACACCCTGACGGTGACGCTCAATCTCAGCTTCACCGCGGGTTTCGGAGGCAACAAGGTGGTGTACCTGGCGGCGCGGGATGTGGGGGGAGGCAACTCGGGCTGGCAGGCGCTGGGAGTGTGGCAGGCGCCTTTCACGCCGTCGGGCACGATCTCAGTAGTGAGCTTGGGTGCTGCGCGCGGCGCGGCGGCGGCGGGCACGCCGCAGACGTACACCGCGACCCTGATGGACAGCAAAGGAGTCTCCGATTTCGGCGTGGTGAACCTGCTGGTGAACAATTTCATCGACGGGAGAATCGCGTGCTATCTCGCGTTCGCGGCGGCGAGCAATACGCTGTTGCTGGTGGACGATGGCGGCGACGCGGGAGGACCGTTTGCGGGCAGCCTGGTGCTGAACGGCGGAGCGGGAACCATTCAGAACAGCCAGTGCTCGGTGAACGGGGCGGGGTCGGCGGCGGTGAAGAGCGGCAACACGTTGACGCTGATCCTGAATCTGACGTTCCAGTCGAGTTTCAAGGGAAATCAGATTGTGTGGCTGGCGGGCCGCGACGGCGCCGGCGCCAACAATACCGGTTGGCAAGCCACGGGGACGGCTACGGTTCAATAGAGGGCCATCGGAAGGAACATCCAATGGACATCCTGCGCGCGATTCGTTTGGCCAAAGCCCCTACGGCCCTCGCCACCCCTCCCCGAAACGGTTAAGCCCCCTGGGGGTTAGGGTGCCCCACCTCCCGGCAAAAAATGGGCGGCCGGGTTGGATCCGGCCGCCCCTTGGAGAAGGTGCTTGGTGGGAAACTAGCTCTTCTTGACGGAAGGGTGTTCGACTTCGAGGTTGTTGATCACGGGGCCGAAGCTCAATCCGGCGGAAGCGCGGATACCGGCTATTTCCTTTTCCATGGGCGTGCTCACGACGCCGGTCAGCGTGACGTGACCGTTCTCCACGATGATGTGGATGGGCGGCAGCGCCTGGATAGCGTAGCGCGTGAACGCCGGATCGCGGTAGATGGCGCGGGCGATCTGCAGGCGCAGCCGGTCGTCGTTGGGAGACAGCGGCAGAACCTTCAGCTCATCGGTAAGGCTGGTGACGCCCGGAACATTGCGGACCAGGCGATCGATGTCCGACTTCTTGAAGGGCTGGCTCACGGCGCCGAGCAACTCGACCTGACCATTGGTGACGCGGAAATTGACATCGTCCCAAATGCTGTAATAGGGATACATCAAGACTTCGTGGCGCACGTGCTTGGCGATATCGGCATCGGTCTGCGGCACGTTGGCGCTTTGTTTATTAGATGCTGCGGCGACTCCGGCACCCAGCAGCAGAGCGGCCATCAGAAACCGACCCAGGAACGTTGGTTTCATTTTTGTTACCTCCTGCCTATTAAACGTAGTGGAGGGCTATACGGTTTTGGCGGCTTTGTAAAGAGTTGGTAAAGGCCAGTGGCGAGCGTAGACTGGGAGATGGGAGACCGCCATGATCGAAATGCCGACAGACCCATGCATCGAAATACGCAATCAGGGCTATTACCTTGCCGGCAGCCGCATTTCGCTCGATAGCGTGGCCTACGCCCTGAAACGCGGCCAGACGGTGGAAGAGATCCTGGAGGATTTTCCGGTAATTGAGAACCGGCAGAGACTGGAAGGGGCAATCGCTTTCATCCAGGCCCACCCGGTCGAGGTGGATGCATACCTGGCGGAACAAGCTGAGCGGTACGAGGAGTTACGAAAGCAGAACCCGCCCTCTCCCGAACTCCTCGAGAGGATCCGGAGATATCGTGAGAGCAAGGGCTTGAAATCGGCGTGAGAGCCCGACTCCTGGCCGATGCGGATCTCCGATACGGCATCGTGCGCGGCCTTCGAAGACGAGAGCCGACCGTCGACTTCCAGCCCTCGCAACGACTGATCGCGGACGGAGTCGAAGATCCCGACGTCCTGGCACTGGCGGCGGGCCTTGAACGGGTGCTCGTGTCCCACGACTTTCGCACTATGCCCGGGCATTTTTACCGCTTCCTCGAGTTTCGGCAATCGCCAGGCGTCATCCTCATTCCGCAGATGATGCCGATCGGCCAAGCCGTTGAAGAACTGCAGATGGCCTGGGCTTGCAAGGAAGCCGAGGAGTTCAGGAATCAGATAACTTACCTGCCCTTGTAACTCTCTGCCTGGAAGAACCTCAGGCGGTCTTGTCTTTCGCGTAGCGGGATTCAGGGCGCACTCGGCGCACTTCGGGCTGCGCCACGCATAAAGCTCGGCCGTGCAGAATCACCTGATGCGGGAACAGAATCCACTTTTCCTGGGGAACGATCTTCATGAGATCCTGCTCGATCTTCACCGGGTCGGCCTGCCTCGTCAGGTCGAGCCGCGCGGCGATCCGCTGTACGTGGGTACCGACCGCCACGCCCGACGCGCCCCCATGGGCCGTGCCGAGCCCGACGTCGGCGATCTTGCTGGCGGTTTTGGAGGCTCTGTAAAGAGCTGGTAAGGCGAGGTGCGGGAGCCAATTTGATCGAGTTCCGCGGAGTCGAACGGAGCGCGGTCTTCCAGCAAGTCAGCGTCCTTCCGACGCGTTCGTTGTTTGCGATCGCCATGCCCGGACCCATTCAGATTACGTCCTGGAGCACCGCCGTATTATCATGAAAGTCAGGCCGCCCTGTACCATGACCACGCTCATCGATTTTCTACAGGAGATGGAGCAAAGCCGCCAGACCGTGGTGATTCCCGCGGAGGAGGTCGAGCGTCTGGCCAAGCTCTTCGGACCCTCCGTCCGGTCGATGGGGTTTTGGAACAAGTCGGGCGATGGCTCCGGTGAGATCCCGATGAACAATAACCGAAGCGGCACGTGCGCTCGACAACGCGAGCCTCGCGCAGGCCGTTTCGCAGCTCAAATCGTCAGGGGAGTTTGCCGCCATGATGGATCACACCCTGGCCAGCCGGTTCATCGAAACACTGTCCAGCCTTTACCTACGCGACTTTCAGGACCGTGTGCAGCAGTTTCAAGAAGCCGGTGATCCCGCCGAGGCCGATCGTCTGTGGAGCGGGATCGCCCGCGACCTGTTCGGCGCCTGAATGCCGCGAATCCAGTGGCACCGCTTGCCCTCCGCGGTGCAAGAGCACCTGCGGGACCGTGTCCGCACGCGGGCCATTGACGCTCAAGACCTGGCTGTGCTCCTGGCGTGTATCGACGCCGACCCCGACCTCCCCGACGGAAACTGGTGTAAAGATTTCGGATCCTTCAAACTCGTTGGGGAGCGGCCAATCCCAAAGGCCTTCCTGATGCGCGACCAGCCATGCTATGGGCAACTGGTATGAGGTGGCGTGGGGCTGCAATGGCTTGGCGAACCTCAGGCCGTCTTGTCTTTCGCGTAGCAGATGGAATTCAGGGCGCACTCGGCACACTTCGGACTGCGCGCCACGCATAACGCCCGGCCGTGCAGAATCACCTGGTGCGAAAACAGGATCCACTTTTCCCGGGGGACGATCTTCATGAGATCCTGCTCGATCTTCACCGGGTCGGTCTGTTTCGTCAGATCGAGCCGCGCGCTGATGCGCTGCACGTGCGTATCCACCACCACGCCCGACGCGATGCCATAGGCCGTGCCGAGCACGACGTTCGCGGTCTTGCGGGCGGCGCCGGGAATGGTCAGCATTTCTTCGATGGTCCGCGGCACCTGGCCGCCGAATTCCGAGACCACCTTCTTGGCAGCGCCCACGATGGATTTCGACTTGTTGTTGAAGAAGCCGGTGCTGCGGATATCGTTGGCCAGCACTTCGGGACGGACGGCGGCAAAGTCCTGGGGCGTGGGATATTTCGCGAACAGGCCGGGCGTCACCTCGTTGACGCGCTTGTCGGTGCACTGCGCGGAGAGGATGGTGGCCACCAGCAGCTCCCAGGGGTTGTGGTGGTGCAAGGCGCAGGTGGCCGCGGGGTACATCTGGTCGAGGCGGCGCAGGATTTCGGCGACGCGCTCCTTGCGCTCGGCTGCGGTCTTCGGCCGTTTCACGTAAGCTCGTAGGAGATCATGCGGTCGCGCCTTCTTCTGCTTGCCGCTGCGTTGGTTGCCTTTGGCGCTTCGCTCGGTTCGGGCTTTCACTTTGACGATTATGCCATTTTCTCCGACCCGGCCCTTACGTCGCCGGACGGCTGGCTGGGAATCTGGAGCTTGCGGCAGACCCGGCCGCTCACGTATCTCACGTTTTGGCTGAACTACCAGGTGGGCGGGCAGGACGCGCTGGGGTACCACCTGGTCAATCTCGCGCTGCATTTGGGCGCGGTGATCCTGTTGTACGAGTGCCTGCGGCGCCTGCTGCCGGAGACGGCCGCGCTGGTGGCGGCGGCGCTGTTTGCGGTCCACCCGATTCAGGCCGAGGCGGTGAATTATATTTGGGGGCGGAGCATCGTGCTGGCGGCGCTCGCGTGCTTCGCCGCGTGGCTGGCCTGGATCAAGGGCCGCCCGTGGGTGGCGGTGGCGTGGTTCGCCGCGGCGCTCCTGGCGAAGGAGGAATGCGCCGCGTTCCCGCTGGTGCTGGTGATGATGAAAAGAAACAGGCCTGGAGGCCTGTTCCACATCGCCGCGATGCTGGGGCTTTCGGCGGCGGCCGGGGCGCGCGTGATCTACGCCACCGCGGTGACTCCCGGTGCACCGGCGGGATTGCAGGCGGGAATTACGCCCTGGCACTACTTCCTGGCGCAGGGCCCGGTGATCCTGCGCTATCTGCGCCTCATGATCGTGCCCTACGGATTCACGATCGATCCCGACATCCGCGTGCCGCCGGTGTGGCTGGGGCTGCTGGCGTGGCTGGCGTTGGGAGCCATCGCGGCGATCGCGTGGAGGTACGCCCGCGCCGAGCGCGCGTGGCTGTTGGCGGGGCTGATCCTGCTGATTCCGAGCTCCTCGGTTTTTCCGGCGCAAGATCTGGCGGCCGATCGAAGGATGTACCTTCCCCTGCTGGGGTTCGCCGCCGTGGCGGGTCTGCTGCTGGAGCGTGTGAAGCCGCGGGCGCTGGCGCCGGCCGCTGTGGTGGCGCTCGCGCTGGTGAGCATCGTCCGGACGCAGGTGTGGATGACGGAAGAATCGCTGTGGCGCGAGGCCGTGGAGCGCGCCCCGGACAAAGTGCGGCCGAAGATTCAACTGGCGCGCGCGCTGCCCGCGGCGAAAGCGTTGGAACTGCTCTCGCAGGCTCGAGACCTGGCGCCGCACGATCCCGCGGTGGCGGCGGAACTCGGCAAGACGCTGCTGGCGGAAGGCCAGCCCGAGGCTGCACTGCCGGAGTTCGGGCGGGCGCTGGCGCTCGACCCGCGCGACGCCCGCAACTTCAACAACCGCGGAGTGGCGCTGGCGGCGCTCGGCCAAACCGAAGCCGCGCGCGCCGATTTCGAGCACGCTCTGCGGATCGATCCGAATCTCGCAGAGGCGCGGCAGAACCTGCTCAAGATCCAGCCGCGGTAATCTGAACGTCGGTTTTCACGAACTGCCAGTCGGGCAGATCGACCGGTTGCAGCTTGGTGTCGAGCGGCGCCGAAAGGTCCTTGGACTGATACGGTCCGATGTCGGCTTTCGAGAACGAGAAGGTCCCCACGAGCGTGTCGGATTTCGCCGTGTGGCTCAGGACGGTGACCGTCGCCGCGAGGCCGTAGATCTCGGCTCCGGAGTGGTTGATCACGACGAACTTGACGATGGGCTTCTTCTTGGCGTCCTCGGTGAAGCGCACGCCCGAGAGCTCGACAAGCGCCTGGTAAGGATTGGGCTTCGCACCCGGCGCGGTTGCCGGGTTTGCCACGGCCGCCGCGGGCGCGGAGCTGCCGTTGCGGCCCACCAGCGAGTAGATGCCCCATACGATTCCTACGAAGACCACGGCAAACAAAATGGTCATCAGCCAGACGGGCAGGCCGCGGCGCTCGGGAACGGGCTCCGACAGCGAAGGCGCGGCGGGCGCGGAGTCCAGTCCACCGAGGAACCCGGGGGATCGCGGCGGACGCGAGGGGTTGAGTTCCCCCAGGATCGATTGGGATGGCGGCGGAGGCGCGGAGGGTGCGGTGCTCGCCGGTGCCGGGATCGATTCGGCTGGCGGCGCATACGCCGGCTGGGGTGGATAGCCCGGCTGCTGTTGATAGGGCTGCTGCGGATATGGCTGCTGCGGGTAGACGGGCTGCTGTTGATAGGGCTGCGGCGGATAGGGCTGCGGCGGATAGCCCGGCTGTTGGGGATACGGTTGCTGCGGATATGCCGGGTGCGGTGGATACTGGGGTTGCTGCGGTGGATACTGCGGTTGCTGTCCCGGATATGGGGGTTGCGCTTGCGGATATTGCTGCGGAGGAGGATACTGCTGCGGCGGCGGATACTGCGGCTGCGCCTGCTGATACGGCTGCTGCGGCGCATACTGCGGCGGCGCCGCGTACTCCGGCGGGGGCGGAGGGGCAGCCACGGGGCTTTGCGCCGGTGGTTGGGGGCCCGGCGCCACACCACCCGCAGCGGCTTTGGCTGCGCAATCGGGGCACTCGGTATAGGCCGGGGGAACTTCGCGCCCGCACTGCGGGCAGATCCACGTGAACATTTACTCGCCTCAACTTTACTGTACCGCGTAGAACACAGGCAGGCCCGGACGGGTCAAGAAATGCCTGTGCCGCTTACCGGATTCCGGCGAACGAATACAGGCGGCCGGCCGCCTCCTTGTCGCGCCGGAAGGAGTGGAACTCCGCAGGCCGGCACATGGTGCACAAATTCGACGCGTAGATGCGCTCGGGCGTTACACCGGCTTCCACGAGTTGCCGGCGGTTGGCCTCGGCCAGGTCGATGTGGGTTCTTCCCTGCTCGCCGAATTCGACCGCGACTTCCGGACCGACCTCGTAGCAGCACTTGCCGATGCCCGGCCCGATGGCGGCGTGCAGGTCGGAGGGCGCCGTGCCCAACCGCCCGGCCATTGCTTCCACCGCGTTCCGGACGATGCGCGCGGCCGTTCCGCGCCAGCCGGCGTGCACGGCGGCCACGGCGCGCAGACGCCCGTCCACCAGCAGGACGGGGACGCAGTCCGCGGTCTTGACCGCGATTACCGAACCCGGCCGGTTCTCGATGAGCGCGTCGCCGCGCCCCAGCTCTCCCGCGCGCCCCTCGCCGGGCACGCAGGTTGTCGAGTGGATCTGCTTGAGGGTGGCGAGATTTCCGAAGAGCGCCGGAACGTCCACGAGGCGCGTGCCGAATCCGTGGATCAGCCAGGGGAGCGCGTCCAGTTGAGTGACGCGGTAGATGTGTTGCGGGTCCTTGTAGAACACGCGTTCTCCACAGCGAGCCGGCTGAACGCCGGCTCTAGGCCGGGTTCTGAATCTGGGCGATCCGCACCTGCTGCTTGAAGTTCTCGAGCATGGATTCGTCGAGGCGCACTTCGGTGGGCCGCTTCACCAGCGTGGTCATCTGGTCGATCTTGTCCTGGAGCTTGAGCAGCGCGTAGAAGAGGTTTTCGGGACGCGGCGGGCAGCCCGTGACGTACACGTCCACGGGCACTATCTTGTCCACCCCCTGCAACACGGCGTAGGTGTTGAACGGGCCGCCCACGCTGGAGCAGGCGCCCATCGAGATGCACCACTTGGGGTCGGGCATCTGGTCCCAGATGCGCTTGAGCACCGGCGCCATCTTGAGGGTGACGGTGCCGGCGACAATCATGAGGTCGGACTGGCGCGGGCTCGGCCGGAACACCTCGGCGCCGAAGCGTGCGATATCGAAGCGCGAGGTGCTGGAGGCGATCATCTCGATGGCGCAGCAGGCCAGGCCGAAGGTGAGCGGCCAGAGCGCGGACTTGCGCGCCCAGTTGAAAACGTAATCCACCGAAGTGGTGACCACATTCTTTTCAAACTGGTTCTGAATGAAGGAAGACACGCAGGTACTCTCCTTGGTCCTTAAATCGGGGTACTTTAAATCGCATCATAGCAGAGTGGGGCAGCACCATGCGCCCACCCGCTGTTAGAGTAGTCAGATATGCGCTCCACCACCCTTCTAGCTCTTCTCGCCGCCTTGGCCTCATCGGCCCAGGCGCAGACGTTCGATCCCAAAATGCCCGCCACGGTGCCGCCGGTTGCGGGCAAGGTCGCCGAACAGGCCACGCTGCGGTATATCGATATCACGGCCGGGACTGGAGCGGCCGCGGCTCCCGGCCAGCAGTACACGGTGCACTACACGGGCTGGCTGCGCGACGGGACGCGGTTCGATTCGTCGGCGGGCAAAGATCCGCTGAAATTCGTGCAGGGCCGCCGCGAGGTGATCGCGGGGTTCGATGTGGGGTTCGAAGGGATGAAGGTGGGGGGCAAGCGGCGCCTTTTCATTCCGTACCAACTGGCCTACGGCGACCAGCAGCGCGGAAAGATCCCGCCGAAATCGGAGCTGATCTTCGACATCGAGCTGGTGGACGTGAAGGATGCGCCGCAGCTCTCGGCGGCCGCGGATCTGCTGCTGCCCTTTTCGGAGTTGGAAGAGCACGTGATGGCGCTGGCGAAAGCCATACCGGAGGAGAAATACGCATGGCGGCCGGGGCCCGGAGTGCGGTCGATCAAGGAAGTGCTGCTGCACATCGCGCTCGGCAATCAACTGATGCTGAACATCGCGAACAACGTCCCCGTGGACGCCTTGAAGAAACAGATCGACGAGAACGCCAAGGGCGAGGCGGAGGCGGTGAGCAAAGACCAGGTGCTGAAGATGCTGGCGGAGAGCTTTGCCAGTGTGCGCAGCGCGCTCCAGGAGGCGCGGGCCGCGGCGTTGAATCGCAGCGTGGACTTCTTCGGTACGGCGACTACGCGGCGAGGCGTGCTGGCGTCGATCGACACTCACATCGCCGAGCACGAAGGGCAGCTCATTGCCTATGCACGGGTGAACGGGATTCGGCCGCCGTGGTCGCAGGGGGCCAAGTAAGAACCGGATTTCTCATCGGCCGGGCATCGACACGAGTGTCGATGAGGCAAACGCGAGTGTTTGCGCCCACGCCTGCCATAACAGTCTGTTCGCACTTAACCGTGGCGCACGCTCTCAGCGTGCCGGGCCGGCACTCTTGCCGGCATGTCTTGGCCGCGACCGATGAGTAATCCGGGGTAGGGCGGTCTGTACCGGATTTGGTGGGGCAGGCTTTCAGCCTGCGGACCCGCTTCAGCGGGTCCTCTTCGGCCACTCGCGGCGGCGCGGAGTCCAATCGCCGGACGATCAATAAACGCCAAGCGAGACGCGCAGTGCGATCGGTTCCCCGCGGAGGTTGAGCCCGTAGTCCGTCTCGTCGCCGTTCAGGATGCGAGTGAACTTGAAGGCCCCGCCTTCGTAGGTCCCCTCCTCCACGCGCATGAACTGGCGGCGCTTGTCCGCGGCGGCAGGCCGGAAATCGACGCGGCAATTGTATCCGGCCACCAGGAACTGGTTGTCCGAAAGTCGCGCGACCAGAGCCCGTCCCGTCGGCGGGGCCGTACTCACCGCCGGCGCGCGGCCGCCCCGCCCGCCTCCGTACGAGATCGTCGCATTCCACTCCCCGAAGTGCAGCGTTTGCGAGGGCGTACCCGCTTCCTCCGCGATGGCCTGAAGGTTGCCTTCGAAATTCAGGCGGGCGATATCCCGCATCATCGGACCGATCAGCCGGTAGTTCTGCGCCGCCGGGGCGAATTGGTCCTGCGGCCCGGGTGCAGCGGGCCCGGCGGCTGGAACGGCGGCGGCCGGACCGGAGGGCGTGTTGCTGTAGTCCAGACCGAAGGGCGAGAAGCCGATCGCCTGCAGGCCGAGGGCCGAGAAGAAGAACCTGGCAACCGCGGCGCTGCCGCTGGTTTCCGGGATGAACAGCGCATTGTCGTCCCGGTGATAGAGTTCCAGGACCTTCAGGTAGGCCACCGGATCGTTCATGTAAATGTCGGGCGAGACGATGTCGATCGCCGGCGCCGCGGCTTTCCAGATGGGAATCACGTTGTCGGTGGGACCGCCGGCTTCATAGCTGCCGGGAGCGCCCGGCTTGATGGGATCGCGCAGCGCGGCGTTGGCATAGAGAGGCAGCGGGTAGCCCGCCTTCCCGGCGGCGGCAACCTTCCCCACGTATGTGGCCACGGCCCAGGCGTGGAAATTCACTTCCGCCTCGGGACCAAAGGCCTCCTGCCAGCTCGCGGGAGTGCCGCCCGGCTTGCCCATGGCCTGGAGCACATCGGCCGGAACGGGAGCTTCGAAGACCTTTTGCGCGGTGGGAGAGTAGTCGCGGACCGATCCCCACGTGCCGGCCTCGTTCTCCACCTGCACGATGATTACGGTGCGCTGCGGGTCGAACGCCTTGAGATGGCGCATGAACGCGGTGAATGCGCGGATATCTAACTCCTGGGACGCAGTACAGAACGGCGATGGCGAATCCGCGGGGCGTCCGTTTTTGTCGATTACGTGGAAATAGCGCGCCGGGTCCGCCTTCATCCACTCGGGCATGTAGTGCTGGCTGCCGTTCTTCCAGGTGCCGAACCACAGCAGATCCAAGCGGACGTGGTGCTCGCGCGCCTGGGTGACGATGGTATCGACCACGGAGAAGTCGAACTGTCCCTGGCGGGCTTCGATCTGTTCCCAGTAGACCGGTATCTCCAGGGTATTCGCGTGGAGGTATTCGACAGCCGGCCACACTTTTGGAAGCATGCCAGGCCATCCGCTCGAATTATGCGCCTGGGCGCCCAGCATCAGGTAAGGCGCGCCATCCACCATCAGGGCGTAGCGCCCGTCTTTCTTTACTACCTGGGGGATGGGGTGCTCCCTCTGTTGCGCGACGGCGGCGCCGCAGACGGTGAGAAGGGCCACGAACGTGGCCGGAAACAGGTGCTTTCCAAGACGACGTTTCATTTGGTACCTGCTTCCTTCTAACACACGGCATGGATATTTACTGCACCGTGAAGGTACCCGCCGCCTGCCAGTCCGTGTTCNNACACGATCCGATTCCCCTTGAATCCGCTCGTGAACGTCACGTTCAGCGCCAGCGCCAGCGTGCCGGGAGAGGGCGTCACCGTCGACCCCGTCCCGTTCACTACGCACTGACTATTCTGGATGCTCCCCGAACCCCCGTTCAGCACCATGGCCCCCGCAAACGGCCCGCCCGCATCTCCCGCATCGTCCACCAGGTACAATGTGTTACTCGCTGCCACATACGCCAAATAACACGCCTGCCGCCCGTCAATGGCACTCGCGATCAGCACGTTCACCACCCCGAAGTCTCCCACCCCCTTGCTGTCCGTCAGCGTCACCGTCAACGTCTGCGGCGTCCCCGCCGTCCCCGACCCTCGCGCCGGCGCGACCCCAGTCACCCCGATCGTTCCCCCTGCCGCCGCCCCGGGCACCTGCCACACTCCCAACGCCTGCCAGTTCGTGTTGTGCGCCACGAAGTCCGCGGCCGCCACGTAGAAGATCCGGTCCCCTCCAAACCCCGGCTGAAACGTGATGTTCAAAGTCAGTGTCAGGGTCGTGCCGCTGCCCACCGCCGAGACCAGCCCCACCGTGCACTGACTGTTTTGGATAGTGCTCGTGCTCCCCAAGGCAACCGATCCCGCATACGGCCCGCCCGCGTCCCCCGCATCGTCGATCAGGTATAGCGTGCTGTACTCCACCGAGTAGGCCAGGTAGCAGGCATGACGCGCGTCCAGCACGTTGTTGATCAGCACATTCACCACCCCCAGGTCCAAATACCCGTCCGGGTGCGAAAACTGGAAGGTGAATGCCTGATTGCTCCCCGTGCCCGAGGCCGGCTGGCCCCCCACCGTCACCGGCACTCCGTTCAAAACAATCGAGGCGGTGCTCGCCGAGGTCCCCGATAACGTCGCATTCGGATCGTCGCTGCTCACTCCCACGTCATTGTCCAATACAGACCCATCCGCCAACGACCCGCCCGGCGCCACAGTCACCGTCACTGTCTCGGTCGCACCGGGTCCCAGCGTTCCGTAAGTCACTGCCGCCAGGTTCCCCGATCCGCATCCCTGTCCGTCGCTCGACGAGCAACTGACAATCGCACTTCCCGTGGACACGTTATCCCGTACCGTCACATTGGTCGCCGTCTGCGTCGAGTCGTCGTTCAACACCGTCGTGGTGAAGGTCACGTTCGACCCCGCGAGTAGCACAGGCATTCCTGCCTGTGTTTTTAGATTCCCCTTCACCTCTCCCGCCACCGCCGACCCCACCGTCGTGGTCACCCGCAGGTTCACCAGCTTCTGCGCCACCGAAAAGTCGCGATACCGCGGCACCGGCGCCGTCGCACTGGCTACCCCTACCGTGCTCACCGGTCCCAGGCTCCCCGCCGCCTGGATCTGAGTCAAGTCACTCTCGGTCCCACTGCCCAATAACAGCAGGAACGTCAGCGACTCCGGTTGGCCCGTGTCCGGCGAGAGCACCACCCAGGTGGCTGTCGCTGTTCCATTGGTCGCCACTAACTGCTGGTAGACGAGCCCGTTCAGCGGAGTCCCCGTGACCGGCGAGCCTCCCGCTCCGTTGGCATCGGCCGAATACAACTGCGCCTTGGACGCTCCCTCGCTGGGGTACACCGGCACGAAGACCGTGTCGCCCGCCGGTATGTTGCTGAGCACCAGCCGCAGACGTGTCGTTCCCGCGTGGAAGGCCGCCGGTGAGGCTTCCTCGAATACCAGCGGCAGGCGCAAAGAAGCGGCCGTGCCCGTCTGGAACACCAGGGTGGACGCCGCGTTCGCCATAGTCACCAGCGCGTAGCCCACGGGAACCGGCGTTTCCGATTCCACGTCCACCAGCCCGGTCACTGCGACTGACTGAAGGCTCGAAGGCGCGGTCAGCAGGCTGGCATCCGCCCGCACGTTGGTGATCCGCACGGTGGCCGTGCCGGTGCTGTCCGCCACCAGCGAGACTCCCGCCCAGCGAAGCGTGTTATAGGAGGAGATCTGCCCGTTCTGGGAATTGGCCTCGTTCACCAGCAAAACCGCATCGGTGGTGCTCCCTGAAGTGAGTGTGTTGGTGACGTCAGTATTCAAAGTCAGTGAGATGTCGGCGGTCACAGGTCCGCTGAGGCCGGTACAACTCACTTGCAGATCGCCCAATAGCTCCGTGCGCCCTTCGAGGGCCACCTGCGGGGGCGCCGGATCGTTGGCCGAGCAGGTCAGGTTCGAAGACGTCCCTGCCTGGGTCACGGAGTAAGTCAATCCCGCGATCGTCAGGCTGCCGGTACGCGCGCTAGCCGCGGGGTTGGCCGCGACGGTGTAGCTCACGAACCCGTTGGAGGTCCCGGCAATCGTCAGCCACTGGACGTTGCTGGCGGCGGCAAAGGTGCAGCCGGCCTGCGTCTGCACGGTGGCCGTCCCATTTCCCCCGGCTGAAGGGAATGCCTGGCTGGCCTCGAGCAGCGAGTAAGTGCACGGGGCATTCCCCGCCTGCACGACGGTGAACGTCTCGCCGCCGGCGGTGATGGTTCCGGAACGGCCCACAATCGACGGATTGGGCATCGCCGTGTAGTTGACGGTGCCGTTTCCGGGACCGGAACCACTTGCCATCAGCCAGGGGGCATTGCTGGCCGCGGTCCAGGCGCAACCTCTTCCCAAAGCGCCCACGGCAAAGTTGCCCCCTCCCCCGGCCGCAGCCATCGCGGCGCTGGATGGAGTCAGTCCGAAAAGACACCCACTCACCTGGTTGACAGTGAACGACAGGCCGGCGATGGTCAGAGTGGTGGTCCGTGCGGTGTTCGATGCCGGCACGTTGTAGTTCACGGTGCCGTTGCCGGTGCCGCTGGCTCCGCCTGTGATGACGACTGCCGTTGTCGGGCTGGAAGCGGTCCACGCGCACCCGGGCTGGGTGATGACCTGCACGCTGCCGCTGGATGTCGCGGTTCCGACCGTAGCGCTGGATGACGACAGGCTGTAGGTGCAGCCCGGCGGACCTATACTCAGGGGGAGAAGGTTACCGGTCGCGTAGAAGGCATTCGTGGCTTTCGCAAGGTTCGGAGTCAGCAGCGGGAGGCCCGCCCCCGCTGGCGCGCCAGAATACAACACGAAGATCGGGTACGTTCCCGGCGTGATTAGGGACGACGGCACAACGATCTGAAGTTGCGTGCTGCTGACGAATTGCGTTGGCAGTGCCGGCGGCAGTGTTCCGCCCTGAATGGCCGGAGACGCGATATCCCCCGGTTCGAAGCCGGTTCCATTGAGGGTGAGGGTCACATCGCCGCGTCCAGGCGAGATCGTGACCGGACTGAAGCTCGTCAACGTCCGTGGGGGAGGAATAATCATCTTGAGGACGTTTGATGGACTTCCTCCGGGATTCGTCAAAGTTAAATCCACAGGCCCAGGGACCAGCATCAGATCCGTAGGTATCTGGAAAGCCAGGAAAGGATATCCCGCTTCGGCGGGCACAACCAGTCCATTCCAGCTCAGAACCACTCCAGGCTGTATGCCCGAACCGACGACCTGCAGTTGTCGTATTTGTGGTTGTCCGAGATGCAGCGTGATATCATTCGACGCGCCGGCGAAATTCGGCGTCGCCGGCGTCGTTCGAATCGTGAATGTGACTGCATTCGACGTCGTCCCATCCGGATTGCGCACCGTGATCTGCGCCGTACCCGCGGAGCTGACCATTTGCGGTGAAACGCCGCCCACCAGGCTAAGGGGGCCGTTAAACTGGTTGCCAATCTGAATGTTATTCCAGAGGATCTTGGCTCCCTGCTGGAAATTGGACCCATAGACCAGGATGGGAAACCCTTGCGGTGTCGCCCCAACCACCGCGGTGTCGGGGTTGGTGCCGACGAGGACTGGTGCTTGAGCGAGCAGCGCGCCAGCCACGCCGAAAATGAGGGTTAACGATTTGAAAAGCATAAACCCTCGCTCCCGCTGCCCAATAACAGCAGGAACGTCAGCGTCTCCGGTTGGCCTTGGTCCGGCGACAGCACTACCCAGGTCGCTGTCGCCGCTCCGTTGTTCACCACTAACTGCTGGTAGACGAGCCCTTTCCGCTTCCCTTGCCTCCCCGACTTCTTGCGAGAAACCCAAATACACCTCGTCGGCGGTCTGAGGCGGAGCCTCGTTAGTGATTCACCAGCGCCAGAAACTCGTCCCGTGTCTCCTTGCAGTCGCGGAATGCCCCCAACATGGCGCTCGTCATCGCGCCCGAGTGCTGCTTCTCCACCCCCCGCATCATCATGCAGAAGTGCCGCGCTTCGCAGATCACCCCCACCCCCGCCGGATCGATGATCTCCTGGATCGTCTGCGCCACTTCCTGCGTCAGCCGCTCCTGTATCTGCAGCCGCCGCGCGAAGGCGTCCACAATCCGTGGAATTTTGCTCAGCCCGATCACTTTCGCCTTCGGCAGGTAGGCCACGTGCATCTTCCCGAAAAACGGCAGCAGGTGATGCTCGCACAAGCTGAAGAACTCGATGTCTCTCACGACTACCATCTCGTCGTACTTCACTTCGTACAACGCGCCGTTCACCAGTTTCCGGATGTCCGTCCGGTAGCCGCTGGTCAGGAAGCGCAGCGCTTTATCGACCCGCTCCGGCGTGCGTTCCAATCCCTCGCGCTGCGGATCCTCGCCCAACTTTTCCAGCACTTCCCGGATCAGCGGGGCGATGGTGCCCTCCTCCAGCTTCGGAGTTATGACTTTGACGACTGCCTTATTAGGTTTCATCTGCCCTGATCTCAAAGATGTTCCGCGGCGTCTCCGCGATGCGGATCTTCTCCAGCCTCGGCCACGCCCCAGGGAACGCCGCGCTCCAATTCCGTTTCAGCCGGCGGCAGATCTCGGCCGCCAGGTTCTCCGACGTCGGCACCACGCTCGCGAAATTTACATCCTCGTTCAGATTGCGGTGCCTGAACCGCTCCAGCACCTGCCGCGCCACCAGCCCATCCAGCAACTGCGGGTCCACGGCCCGTCCGGTCTCGTCCAGCGGACCCCGCACGCTCACTTCCACCACGTAGTTATGGCCGTGCCCATAAGGATTGTTGCACTTGCCGTACAGCCGCTGGTTCTCTTCCTCGCCCAACTGCGCCGCATGCAGCCGGTGCGAAGCGGCAAACTCGTACCGGCGCGTTACGCGGAACACGGCTCTTCTCCGAAATAGTCCACATACAGGTCCGCGGTCTCGTACACCCGTACAGAGTGCAAACGGGTCGTTTCGTTGCAAAGCTCCGGCTCCAGCCTCTGCCAGATGTCGCGCGCGATGTTCTCCGCGGTCGGAATCACGCGGTCGAACGGCGGCACTTCGTAGTTCAGGAACCGGTGGTCGTAGGGCGCCACCACCTGGCGGTTCAAAATCTCTTTCAGCTCTTTCAGGTCCAGCACCATCCCCGTCACCGGGTCGGGCTCGCCCCGCAGGCTCACTTCCACCACGTAGTTGTGGCCGTGATGATTGGCCGCCATGCCGAACAGCCTCCGGTTCTCCTCCTCAGAGAGGTGAGGATTGCGGCACATATGGGAGGCCGAGAATTCTACTTTGCGGGTAATGACCATTTTTCGGGCGAACAGCCCACGCGGGCAGCCGTTTTGGAGATACAATTTGATTATAGTATTTCCACCATGAAAAGCGCGAAAATCGACAAGCTGCTGCGAGGGGCCATACTGGTCCTCACCGTGGCTTTTGTATATGTAATCTCGTCCGCCATCCACGAACGCGTCGTCGTTGCGGGAGACTCGGCGCCCGAATTCAGCATCTCCACCGACAGCGGCCGCACCGTGTCGCTGCCCAATTTCGGAGGCAAACTCCTGGTCCTCAACTTCTGGGCCAGTTGGTGCCAGCCGTGCGCCGAAGAGACTCCCTCGCTCAACCGGTTCACGCAGGAATACAGGGACAAGGGCGTGGTGGTGTTGGGAATCAGCGTGGATAAAGACCCCAAGGCCTACAGCGCCTTCCTCCAGCGATTCCAGCCCGCCTTCCTCACCGCCCGCGAGAGCAAAACGCACGAGGACTACGGCACCTTCATGTACCCCGAGACCTACATCATCGACACCAGCGGCAAGGTGCTCCGCAAGTACGTCGAGCCCATCGATTTCATGTCGCCCGACAACCTCTCGTTCATCAACTCTTCACTATAGGTCCTACTTGACACCCGTTCCCCTGGAGCTTCCCCTGCGGCCTTCCGAGGCCTCGCAACTGGGCAACCTGATCCTCGACCAGGCCGAGCGCAAGCCGCTCACCGATGAGGTCCGCAACCGCATCGCGGCGCGCGGCGCCGTGCTCCACCTGGCGACCATCACGCCCTACTTCGGCTCGCTGGAGCGCGACCCCGTCCATCCCTCCGCTTACTATCTCGCGGTGGATGGAGCGCAAGGCGAGCCGCTCCTGCTCTACCTGGCGCTAGCCACCGCGCCCACCAGCAGCATCTTCTACAAGCCTCTTCTCATAGGCCGCACTCGGCGGGCCAACGGGCCCGAGATGGTCATCAACGCGGTTCCGTTCGGCCCTTCCGACCGGGAGAACCTGGCGAAGTTCGCGGCGCAAGTCAACACCGCTTTCCTCCCCCGCCCGCAAGGTTCCCGCACCGCCATTGCCGTTGGATCCCTCCAACCCCAGATCGGATTGCCCGCCGCCTTCGCCGCCTTCCGCGCTATCCTCAAGCGCACTGGAAAAAATCTGGCCGCCACCTGCGTCCCGCCCGGCGACGTTTCCGCCGCCGATGTCTGCTTCGCGGGATTGTGGGCGGCCATCCGCGCCGGCTGGCGCGAGGGCTACAGCGCCTCCGCCCGGATTGACGCGGTCCCCGAGTCGCTGCCGGCCTTTTCCAGCTTCAGCATCGAGCCCGCACGAGACCTGCCGTTCACGCCTGAAGCATTCGACCTGGCGGGCGCGATTTACGAATTCTCGCCGGACGAGATCGCCCAACTCACCGCCCGGTTCGCAGGCGGATTGAAAGCCGCGTGCCAGCTTCACGAAACCATCCGCCAACGCCGTTCCGCGCTGAAGGCCAGCCGGCCGTTCGATCTCGAACTGGCGCTCGACGGCGCCGGCAGTTTCACCACCCCGAAAGAGCTGCTCTTCTGCCTGCACTGGCTGCGGAATCGCGGCCATGCCGCGCAACTGGTGGCGCCTGATCTGGGCAGCGCCGATGAGCCGGCCGGCAACCTCGACGAACTGGCGGCGGTGGCACGCCACTACCAATGCACGCTGAGCATCCGCGGGCGCGCCGGATACGGGCCCGCAGTGCTGGAGCGGATTGCCCGCACCACCGCGAGCCGTCTCCACTACACCATCGCGGGCGAACTGGCCAGCCGGCCGGGATACATCGAATTCGTAGCCGAACATCTTTTGGGCTGAATCAGGTGGGACACTCCGTTGCACGGAGCGAGGCCATCGCTTTCTGTGGCTGGAGTTTGTAGTTTTTCTGTTGGGCAGGCCATCGTTTTCTAAGGAACATGTCGCTAAGCCACTGAATATAGATTGGTTAGCGAATTCGGAAATTTGGCGAATATTTGGCGGAGACCGACCTGTTCCTTTACGTCTTGGCCCGCCCGCGGGCAGCAAGCTTTTGTGGCCTGCCTTGTTGGACAGACTGCCCAGTTAGAGGGTTCGGCCAGTCTTGGTGGGGCAGGCGCTTCCGCCTGCCAACCGTTCCAGTGGGGCGGGCAATCCTGCCCGCCGCCGCCTTCAGGCGGCGACGCCGGGCTTTTAGCCCGGCCAGCACATGGCGTGGTGACGGCGGCCCACACCTCCGCTACAATGGCGAGAAGCGCCGAGGAAGTATGGGCACCGCCTTAGTCAAATCGCCGTCAATCGACCCCCGCCACGCCTGTTTTCGCCTGGAGATCCGCGAATCGGGCATCCACCGCAGGGGCGTCTACGCCTGCGAGCGCATCCCCGCGCACCGCAAAGTGATCGAGTATACCGGTGAACGGATCAGCCGCCGCGAAACCAAGCGCCGCGGAGACGGGCTGGTCACCTATCTCTTCACCCTGGACAATTACTGGACCATCGATGGCGCCGTGGGCGGCAGCGGCGCCGAGATCATCAACCACAGTTGTGAGCCGAACCTCTACGCCAGCATCGTCAAAGGTCACATCCTCTACATGAGCAGACGTCTCATCCTGCCGCAGGAGGAGCTGACCATCGACTACCGTTTCGACGACGATGTCGGCAAAGTCCGCTGCCGCTGCGGCGCGCGGACCTGCCGCGGAACGATCAACCTGTAAAGCGCAAAGGCCGCGGCACCATACGGGACAGGAACTGATCGCGCCGCGGCCGTTTTGCGCGAGTTCCTCAAGAGTGAGTCTTGCCTATTGTCCGGGAGCTGCCGCGGGCGGAGCGGCCGTCAGCGGCATCGTCGCGCCGCGATGGCACGTGTAGCAGGTCACGTGCTCCTTGCCATCCTCAAACTTGGCGTTGACCTCCTGGGCGATCACGATCATATGGCGCGCGATTTCCTTCTTCGGATTCTCGTCGCTGGCGAAGTTGCCCTGTACGTGGCAGAAGTCGCACTTTACCCCGAGCCCGGAGGTGAAAGATCCCATGACCTGGCGGATATTGACATCCGGCTTGAGCACCTTGAGATTCTGGGGAGCCCTTCCGCCTCCGCCGCCGCCCTTCTTGGGGGCATCCTGTTTAGGGGCATCCTGAGCCTGGGCGCACAGCGCGATCACAAACAGCACCGATACAAATAGACGCATTTCCAAATCATACACCGGGCCGGGTCGCCCGTGCCACTGCGGTTCCCGCTGACCCCGCCGACCGCTTCCTTACGGTCGCGGCTCCGCAACTGTCTGCAAATACGCGATACCTGTAACCGAGCCGCGACCGTACAGGGAGCGGTTTTCCCTGGCCCCTGGCACACTCGCGCTTTGGCGAGCCTGGCCCCCGGCCCCTCCTTACGGCACCCCCACCGTTCCCACGGCCTGCCAGTCGGAATTCTGCGTATTGCTGCGCGCCGCCAGATAAAACACCTGGTTGCCCGTGAAGCTGTGGACGAACGTGATGGCCAACGTCAGCGTGAGCGTGTTGCCGCTGCCGGTCGCCGAACTTCCCACGCCGCTGATCGCACACTGGCTGTTGCTCACGCTGCCCGTTGTCGGCAGCGCCATTCCCGCGTACGGGCCTCCCGCATCCCCGGCGTCATCCACCAGAAAGATGCTCGACGTGGAAGGCTGGAATGCGATGTAGCACCCCTGCCGCCCATCGATCGCGTTGTTCACCAGGATGTTGACGATCGCAAGGTCCTGCCAGCCGTTGGTGTCGGTAAACGTGAAGGTGTAGGTCTGGCTCGCGTTGGTAGTGCGCCCCGGGCCCACTCCGGTCACCGAAGGGCCTGCGAGTGAAACTCCTGGATCGCCCCAGGTGCCCAGCGCCTGCCAGCCCGAATTGACCGATGCTTTATCCTGCGCCGAAAGGTAAATCACCTTGTTCCCCGCAAAGCTGGAACTGAACGCAAGCTCGAGCGTTAGCGTCAGGTTGTTCCCGCTGCCGCTCACCGAACTGCCCGCGCCGTTGATCGTGCATTGGCTATTGCTGACCGTGCCCGAACCCGGCAGCACCAGGCCCTGGTAGGGGCCGCCGGCATCGCCGAAATCGTCCACCAGAAACACCGAACCGCCGTTCGCCGTAGTGGGCTGAAACGCGATGTAGCACGCGTGCCGCCCGTCCAGCACGTTGTAAATGAGCACGTCCACTACTTGCAGATTCTGATATCCGCCGGGGTCGGACCAGGTGAACGTGAAGGTCGCACCGGCGCCGCTGCCGAAGGCCGGAGCCACCGAGACCGGTACCGGAGGAGGCGCAGCCGACACCGTGAGTGTCACGCTGGCCGACGTGCTGCCGCTGAAATTCGCGTCCCCGGAGTAGACCGCCGTCACTGACTGAGGCCCGGCGCTCTCCCACGTCACATTGCACTGACCCGCTGCCACCGCCGCCGAGCAAGAGACACCCCCGGTGCCATTCACCGTCACGGTCCCGGTGGGCGTGCCTGGGCCGGTTACCGACCAATCCACCGTAACCGGCTGCCCGGTCGAGGAAGGCGTCGACGATAGCGCGGCCGCGTTGGTGATCGTGGTTGTGGTTGCGGCTGTGGAAAGTACCTGAGTGTTCACCGTGTGCGATACCGCCGCCGACGCGCTGCCGTTGAAATTCCCGTCCCCGGCGTACGACGCGATCAACGACATGGCCCCCACGGTTGCCGGAGTGACGGTGCATTGCCCGGTGGCTACCGGCGCGGTGCAGGCTGCGACGCCGTTGGCGCTGACCGTCACCGCCCCGCTGGGCGTGCCGGCCGCCGGGGCCACGGGGAGCACCATCCACGTCACTACGTACGGCTGTCCCGCCGCCGTTGGCGTGGCCAGAGCGGAGGCGTTGGCAATCGCGATGGTGGTGTTGCCCGGGTTCACCGTGTGGGACACGGCCCCCGACGAACCGGCGCTGTTGTTGGCGTCGCCCGCGTACGACGCCGCCAGCGAGATGGTCCCGGCAGCCGTCGGAGTGACGTTGCATTTCCCCGCGGTCGCCAGCGCCGTGCACCCTGCGACCCCATTGGCGCTCACCGTTACGTTGCCCGTGGGCGCGATGGCGGTAAGCGTCCAGTCCACTTCAAAAGGCTGTCCCGTGACAGAAGGCGATGCCAGGGCGGAGGCGTTCGTAATCGAGATGGACGCAGTGCCTGGGTTCACCTGGTGCGTCACGCTGGCCGACGAGCTGCCGGCGAAATTCGCGTCCCCGGAGTACGACGCCGCGAGCGTTTGCGTCCCGATGGCCGCCGGAGTGACGTTGCATTGCCCGGCAGCCACCGGTGCAGTGCAGCCCAGGCTCCCATTGGCGTTGACCGTCACGGCGCCGGTGGGCGTGCCGGCCGCCGGAGCTACCGGGAGCACGGACCACTGCACGGTATAGGTCTGCCCGACCAGTGACGGCGTCGTCAGGTTGAAGCCCGTGATCGCGGTTGTGGTACTGGCTTGGTTCACGGCGTGTGATGCGGGCCCCGACTGGCTGCCGTTAAAATTCCCGTCCCCGGAATATGATGCCACCAACGAGAATGTCCCGATGGCCGCCGGCGTGATGTTGCATTGCCCGGAGGCTACCTGTGCATTGCAGCCCGGGCCGCCATTTACGGTGACCGTCACGGCGCCGCTGGGCGGGAGCCCCTGGACTGACGGGACCACGGACCACTGCACGGTATAGGCCTGCCCGGGCACGGTCGGCGTCGCCAGGTTGAGGCCGGTGATGGTGGTCGTGGTAGTGCCTTGGTTCACCATGTGGGTGACGGCCGCCGACGTACTGCCACTGAAATTCAAGTCCCCGTTGTATGTCGCCACGAGCGTTTGTATCCCGGCGGTCGTGGGAGGAATGGGGCAAAATCCGACGGCTATCGGCCCCGTGCATCCTGTGTTTCCATTTACCGTGACCGTCACTGAGCCGGTGGGCGTGCCGGCCGCAGGGGCTTTCGGGACCACCGACCACGCTACGTCATAGGCCTGACCCAACGGTGTCGCCGTCCCCAGGTTGAGGCCCGTGATCGTGGTTGTGGTATTCCCAGGGCCAACCGTGTGGGATACGTTTGACGACCCGCTGCCCACGAAATTCGAGTCCCCGAAGTACGTGGCCTTAAAGACATGTATCCCGATGCCCGGAGTAGGGCTGCATCCCCCATCGGATACCTGTCCCGTGCAGCCTGCGATCCCATTGTCGGTGACGTTAACGGTGCCGGTGGGCGTGCCGGCCGCCGGGGCTACCGGGAGTACGGACCACATCACCTGATAGGGTTGCCCGACCACCGTCGGGGCGGCCAGGCTGGCGGCATTCGTGATGGTGGTGGTGGTATTGCCTTGGTTCACAGTGACCGTCGCCGACGACGAACTGGGGGTGAAATTCGAGTCGCCTGGGTAAGACACCGTCAGCACATGCGTCCCACGGCCCGGATTAGTGAAGAACGTGCATTGCCCAACTCCTACCGCGGTCACGCAGAATATGTTCCCATCCAGATTGGCCGTCACGTTGCCAGTGGGCGTGCCGGCGCCGGGGCTTACTGGCGCGACCGACCAGGTCGCCGTGATCAGTTGCCCGACCACGAAGGTGGCGGCGTTGGTGATCGTGGTGGTGGTGTTGGCTTGGGTCACGGTGAACGTCACCAGCGCCGACGAACTGGGGAAGAAATTCGAGTCGCCTGGGTAAAACGCCAGCAGCGTATGCGTCCCACGGGACGCAGCAGTAGGGATGGTGCATTGCCCAACTCCTACCAGGGCCGAGCAGTTTATGTTCCCATCCAGACTGGCAATCACGGTGCCGCTGGGCGTGCCGCCGGCGGGGCTTTGTGGGGTTACCGACCAGCTCACCAGGATCGGCTGCCCGACTACAGTCGAGGCCATCAGACTGGCGGCGTTCGTGATCGTGGTGGTGGTATCGCCTTGGTTGACCGCGTGTGTTACGATTGACGAACTACTGCCGGCGAGTCTCCCTTCCACGCCTCTGTATCTTGCCTGGATCGAATACGACCCGACGGCTGGCGGGTTAATGACGCATGACCCCTGGTCCACCGGAGTATCGCAGTATAGAGTGCCAGTCACAGTGTTGGAGACGTCTACGATGCCGGTGAGCGTGCCGGCGCCCGGGCTTACTACCGTTACCGACCAGCTCACGGTGAACGGCTGCTCGATCAGGGTCGGGGTTGCCGCCAAACTGGCGGCGTTGGTGATCGCGATTTGAGTACTGGCGAGGCTCACGGTCTGCTGCACGCTTCCGGAGCTGGCCTTGAACGATCCGGTGGTAAGGTAATCGGCGGTTATCGTATGCGACCCGGTCGTCAGAGCGCTGGTAGTGAACGTGGCCTTCCCCGTGCCATCCGTGGAGGTGAGAAGTTCATCGACGCCGTCGACCAGGAATTGAACCGAGCCGACGGGCGTGCCGCCACTGCTGGTTACGGTTGCGGTAAATGTCACGGTCTGTCCGAATACCGAGGGATTTGCCGACGAACTCACGGTGGTTGTGGTGTTGATGTCGGCGGTCGTCAAGGGCACCATCGCCGTCATTCCCGATGTGCCGCCCGTGGCCACTACATACCGGCGTCCGATTCTCACACTCGAGCTCACAATGCCGCCCTCGTCGTCGGCCGTCGCCGTAAGCGTGACCGGCTCGGCGCCGTCGCGCTGGATTTGCAGCGTGACGGTCTCGCCGGGCGCCCAGCCGGCGCCGGTGATGGTCGTTTCGTCTGCGGCGAGGGTCGCGGTCGAGTAGCTCTCGATGGTGTTCAGCGCCGCGCCCCGCCGGGTTGCGCCGCCGGCCACAATTACAGTTCCGGGCTTCAGCGGACTGCCGGCCGCGCCGCTACGAGACACGGCCACAGGTCCGGCGGAACGGAATGTGTCCATCCACGGGATGTACAGGTCGGCGCCCGCGGCGCCCCCCGCCAGAAGCACTCCGTTGTTGCCGGGAATCCGCAATGCCAGGTGCCCGCTCCGCGGCGCGCTCATGTTGCCCATGGCCGAAAACTGGCCGGTGACGGGATCGAACAATTCGGTGGAAGCCAGGTCGGCCGATCCGTCGTTGCCCCCCGCCACGAAAACCTGGCCGGTCAACAGCAGCGTCGCGGTGAGGCCGGCCCGCGCCGCGGTCATCTGCGGACCCGCCGAGATGGTGTCCTTAACCGGATCGTAAACATCCACCGTGGCCAGCGACTGCGCGCCATCCGACCCACCGAGGATCAGCACCCTTCCGTCTTCCATCGCCACGGCCGCATGTTGCTTGCGAGGCGACGTGAGCACCGCATTGGACGGGCGGAATGCACCGGAAGCCGGGTCGAAGATCTCGATCGAGTTGGTGGGGGCGCCGGACGCCTCGCCCCCGGCGATCAGGAAGCGCCCGCCAGGAAGCCGCGATGCCGTGGCGCCGCTGCGCGCGAGCCACATTGGCCCGGCCGCGGACCATCGGTATGTCACGGGATCGTAAATCTCGGCCTGGCTTCCTCCGGCCACCAGCACGCGTCCATCGTCGAGCGCCACGCAGGTGGCCCCGCTGTGTGGCGCGATCATGGACGCGGCCGGGGTGGTCCGGCCCTGGCTGTCGAACCACTCCGCGGTGTTGACCGGCCCGTAATCGGTCGCGCCGCCGGCAATCAGTACGCGGCCAACCCCCACTGCGACCGCGCAGGCGCCTCGCCGAGGACTCTGCAGCGTGGGTGCGGCGTTGAGAGAAACCAGGGTGGCGGCAAACGCCACAATGCGCAGACGTCGAAGCACGGTTTGAACTCCTCAAATGGATAATCGAGAAAATCGCGGTTGGGCGATCACGATTAGCTGTAAAATATGGTGGATGGGCTTTCAAAGTCCCCGCTCGGTCGAGCTGACCCATATGCTCAAAGCCTGGAGCGAAGGCGACGCAGCCGCGCTCGACCGTCTGACTCCTATCGTTTACGCCGAACTGCACCGCCTGGCCCGGCGCAACCTGGCCGGTCAACGCGACCGGCACCTCTTAGAGCCTTCGGCCCTGGTCAATGAAGCCTTTGTCCGGCTGATGGGCGGCGCACCGGTAGAGTGGGCCAGCCGCCAGCACTTCTTTGCCGTTTCGGCCCGTCTGATGCGCCTGATTCTCATCGATTTCGTGCGTGCCCAGGACACCGGAAAACGCGGCCACCACACGCCCCACGTGGGCCTTTCGCTCGTCAAGGATTTCCCCAGGGCGGCCGCGAGCCCGGTTGACTTCATCGATCTCGACGCGGCTTTGCAGGAACTGTCCAGGCTCGAACCGCGCCAGGCGCAGGTGGTGGAGCTTCGCTATTTCGGCGGCCTGGAAAACGCGGAGATCGCCGCGGTACTGGGAGTATCGGAACCCACCGTGGTGCGTGCCTGGCGGGTGGCCCGTGCCTGGCTCTACTCCAGACTCCAACCTCCGGGCCCGCGCCCCGCGGAGCAGCGGGGAACCGGCCCGCGCCCCAACTCATGACGCCCTCGGACTACCGGAGGGCCGGGGAACTGTTCGAGCAACTGCGGGAACTTCCCGAAAGCGAGCGCGCGCCCGCCCTCGACGCCGCTTGCGGCGGGAATGCCGGGCTGCGCGAGCAGGTATGGCTTCTTCTGGAAGCGGATCGGGACGCCGACGCCGGCTCATTCCTGAAAGGGCGCGCCATCGAAGACGCGGCCCGGTTGCTGGCGCCGGACCGTGGGAACCTGCCCGCTCCCGGGCCCCTGTCTCCAGGCACGCGATTCGGTCCCTACGAAATCATCGCTCTGCTCGGCGCGGGCGGGATGGGCGAGGTGTATCGCGCGCGCGACACGCGGCTGGGGCGCGATGTGGCGCTGAAGATACTGCCGCCGGAACTGGCCAACGATCCCAAGCGCCGCCAGCGGTTCGAACTGGAAGCGCGCGCGGTGGCGGCGCTGAACCATCCCAATATCGTGGCCGTCTACGACGTCGGCGAGGGCTACATCGTCAGCGAGCTGGTGGACGGCGAACCGCTGCGCGGCGGCAAGCTCGGCCTGCGCAAGACCATCGAGATCGCCGCGCAGGTCGCCGGCGGCCTTGCGGCCGCGCACGATGCCGGCATCGTGCATCGCGACCTCAAGCCCGACAACATCCTGCTCACGCGCGACGGCCGCCCCAAAATCCTGGATTTCGGGCTGGCCAAGGTACAGGCCGCTCACGCTGCCGCTGCCGGCGAGACGGTGAAGACCGAGACCGGGGTGGTCATGGGCACGGCCGGCTACATGAGCCCGGAGCAGGTCCGCGGTCTGACCGCCGACCACCGCTCGGACATCTTCAGCTTCGGCGTGATTCTGCACGAGCTGCTCACCGGCAAGCGCGCTTTCCAGGGCGAGACTTCGGCGGACACGATGCAGGCCATCTTACGCCACGAACCGCCGGAACTGCCGGAGACGGTGCCCCTGGCGGTGCGGCAGATTGTGGCGCATTGCCTGGAAAAGGATGCGGGCGACCGCTTCCAATCGGCGCGTGACTTGCGCTTCGCCCTGTCGGCAATGTCGCAAAGCGGGAGCCACAGCACGGCTGCCGCGGCGGGCATGGCGCGGAAGGCCTGGCGCATGCGCGCACTGGCGGCCGTGGCGTTGATCGCGGCCGGAGTGGCAGGCACGCGGTGGTTGTGGCGCGACGCCGCGTCCCCGGCCGGGACGGGCGCGCTGGTTCAACTCGACCTGGACGTGGGAGACGAGGTGTCGCAACTCGCCATCTCGGCGGATGGTGCGCAAGTGGTTTTCCCCAAGGGAAATCAGCTCGTGCTGCGCCGGCTGGATCAAGCCAGGATCGTCCCGCTGGCAGGCACCGAGGGCGCTTTGTATCCATTCTTCTCGCCCGACGGGAAGTGGGTCGCCTTTTTCTCCGGCGCCAAGCTTCGCAAGATCCCGGTCGCGGGGGGAGCGCCGGTAACCATCTGCGACGCTCAGTCGGGGCGCGGCGGCAGTTGGGGCGATGACGGCCAGATCGTGGCGTCCTTGAGCAGCACCGGCGGGCTCGTCCAAGTGGCGAGCTCGGGCGGCGCGCCGCGGCCACTGACGAATCTCGCCGGCGAGTCTCACGGGGTGACCAGTCATCGCTGGCCGCAGGCGCTTCCGGAATCGAGGGGCGTGCTGTTTACGGCCGGCATCGCCGGCACTTCGATCGGTTCGCTGCGGGTTCTGCCGAAGAATGGGCCGGCGAAAACTCTGGTGGAGAACACCCCGTACGGACGTTTTGTGACCGGCGGGTACCTGGTCTACTACCAGGGCGGAAAGGTGTTCGCGGCTCCTTTCAATCCGGACCGGCTGGAGATTTCCGGACCGGCTGTGCTGCTGGTGGATCGCGTGGCGGCCGATACGGTTCGGGGGGCGGTTTTCGAGGTTTCCCTTTCGGGAACGCTCGTCTATCGCGCAGGCAACGAAGAAGTAGGCCGCACGCCCTACTGGCTGAGCTCCTCCGGCGCGTTTCAGCAACTCGGGGTCAAGTCCGGATCTTACGTGACGCCGCGTCTGTCGGCGGACGGTAAGCGGTTGGCTTTCGCGGCGGCGCAAGGCGGGGAATACCATCTGTGGGTCTACGATCTCGATAGCGGGAATATGAAGCGGTTGACTTTCGACGATTCCGACACACAACTGCTTCCCGTCTGGACTCCGGACGGCGAGTTTGTCGTGTTCCAGTCGGGCAACTCTCTGGCATGGGTCCGGTCGGATGGCAGCGGAAAGGTAGAGCGTCCGGCATTGTCGAACTTCAATGCAACATCGTATTTACCGTATTCGTTTTCGCCAGACGGCAAATACCTGGCATTCGCCGGCGATGATCCGAACACGGGGCTGGATCTATACGTTGCACGGGTGGAGCGTGCCGCCGGCGGGTTCGAGCTTGGACCGCCGCACGTTCTGTGGCATCAGGCGGGCGGGCAGTACTCGCCGGCGATCTCCCCCGACGGGCGCTGGCTGGCATACTCCTCCGATGAGTCGGCTGGCCGTGCCGACGTTTACGTTACGCCATTTTCTCCCGAGAGTACGGAGGCCAACGGAAAGTGGCAGGTGTCGAGTGAAGGCGGGATTAATCCGGTCTGGTCCCGCGCTGGGCGCGAGCTCTTTTATCGCAGTGCCGACCGCCATGTCATGGCCGCCAACTATGTGGTGAGAGGCGGTTCTTTCCTGGCGGATCGTCCCCACGCATGGGCAGGGCGGCGGCTGGGAGTCGCCGGAGGACTCCCCAGTTTCGATGTCGCGCCCGATGGCAGCCGCGTAGTGGGTGTTTTCGAGTCTGAGGAGAGCAAAGTGGAGACACACCTCCGCGTCTTGCTCAACGTTGCCGACGAGTTGCGGCGGCGCGTGTCCGCAAACCGATGACGCCACCGATGACGCGGCCCGCAAGCGGGCGAGCCAGGCGGTGTCGCTTGCCCCACCTCTGAGAACGCAGGACTTGTTGTGGTGGCGTGAACCTGCTATCACTTCTCGGGGAACAATTCCTTCAGGAACTCTTTGTCCTCCAGGACCGCGCGCAGTCTTTGTCCACGGCCTCCGCCCTGGCCTGGCGCGGGAGGCGCCGCGGCTGCCGCGGGAGCTTCGAACTGCCGGCGCACATTGGGGTCCATTTGCAGCGCCTTGCGGAAATCGGCGAGGGCCGCGGGCTTGTCGCCGAGATTGTAGTCCATCGCTCCGAGAGTCACGAAGGCATTGGCCGTCGGCGTGTACTGCGCGACCTTGGCCGCCGCTTCGCGGGCTTCCTTGGTCCTGCCNNGTCGTCGACGTTGAGATACAGATAGCGGTCGTTGTTGATGTTGCGGCCGCCGCCCTTGCGCACGATCAGCATGGAGGCCGACTGC